>JACQQV010000048.1 GCA_016206785.1 Candidatus Omnitrophota bacterium | reverse complement strand
GGAATCGAGGTTAAGATTTACATCGCGTGCAGAAGAGCCGGCGACAGCCTCATAAATCTCCGCTTTGAGCGTAACCCCATCAAACTGGGGATCGGCGAAGGTGGTCAAATCAATCCGATATCCCGGATTCCCATAAGGATCAAGGAGGTAACCGGCATGAGAAAGGTCCAACTGCTTAAACTGTTCCCAATCATCTGACTCAAACAGCTTGCAATCTGAAGTAAGATCGACCTTTCGGTGGCCGGCAGGATTCAGTTCAAATTTCAAAATCATTCTCCCGAAGTGGTAGCCTGTCGCATCCTTATAGGAGAAGATGTAGATATTGTAATAGGGGTTTGGGAAAGTCATCGGTTGCGGTGTGATACGGATCCTGTAACTCTGGTCCGCCCCTCCCTGATGCGTATCCGGCCCTTTCAGGTCCGATTCATAGGCGTTCCAGAGGTTCTGCTTGGAATCTCGGTAGGCGGGTGTGGCGGGGTTGGCATCCAACAAGCGGCCTACCTCATCTTTCGCTTCAATCGAAAGAGGAATGACCCCGGATTTCTTTTCTGATTCATCAAAGGATTCAAAGCGGACCTTTCCGCTCCAAAATTTTGGATATTTTGGATTCGTCTCGCCTGTGACCACGCGGGTTCCGAGTTTTACGCTCAAGACTTGGATGGGCTGCGTGAAGCGGACTTCCATGGCGTACTCTTTCTCCTCTTCCGCCGGCTGGTCTGTGAGGGTTTTAAGCATCCTTCGGTCTTCGGGACCCTTCGCCCGTTTTATCCATTCTTCTTCCAGACGCAGAAGCCTCTTCTGTCCCTCCTGGATAAGCTCACTGAGCAGGCCACTTGTCCCCTCTGTCAAGCGAAAATAATTCTCAAGTCCCTCCCGATAGGTTTCCTCCTCTAAGAGGGATTTTCGTAATCCTGCATAAATATCATCGTATAAATAAGAGAGAATAAGTTCCCGCGAAAAACTGAGTACGAATGTCTCGGCGATGTCCCTTTTACCTATCGGCTCCAGTTTGACTCCTCCCTCTTCTCCGACATGGGTAAGAAGTGCTTTTCCAGGCTTTGACGTTTCGAATCGGGCCCGCACAGCGGTCACTCCCGTATCCTGACCTGCACTTAGGCCCCTTTCCGAAATAAACTCGGTAAGACGCGGCTTTGCGTCTTTCGCCATCTCATCCACCAACTTCCCACAGGCAATGCGCCACTCGCCCCATGCCTTCGGGTCGCTGATTTTTTCTATTCCATGGGAATCGGGAAGATTTCTTGTTTTAAGTGCGCTATCAAGCGCCTCGCGCCACGGGGTTCCCTGCAGAATCACCGTGATCTGTTCACTCGGATCAAAACCTGTGGTGGCAGATGGTTGAACGGGTTGTCGAACTGGCGTAGGAGATGCCTGCGTCTTTTCTTCACTCCAGAATCTGTCAACAGCTTCCGATGCAACCGTCCCAATAGCCGACTCCGTAAAGTCTCCCAACAAAATCCCCAATAGCGAGCCACCCTCTACCCATACCCAAAAACCGGCCATTCCGATGGTTAGCAGTCCGTCTATCGCAAATGATGAGAGCATTTCTTGCCCCTGAACCTCCCTGATCTTTGCGCGTGTTTTGAGAATTGATGTACTGGCTTGATTCGATCGTTCGGCGAGCGGCGCGAACGCACTGTTCGTCTGACGGGCCACTGATCTTAACCCTTCCAATGCGCGTTCCAACCTCTGAAACTGTTCGTTCTCAATATTTTCCTTATCGGTCTGTTCATGCCAGATCGCTTCGTAAATGACGGAGCCTTTGTCTTTCAGGATGACGGTTCGCACAAACGGCGGTTCTTCCGGGGCCTCCTGGGCGAGTTGGGTCAAAATCTGCTGCAACTCCTCTGCCGCCCGGTCGTAATCTTTTTGGGCGGCGTCCCGCTGCCAGCGGTTGCTCGACAGTCGTCCCTCGAGAACCGGAAGTGTGGAATTCGCCTGCCGGATCGCCAGTTCAAGTTCTGAACGCACTTTAAAAGCCCCCTCATAGCCCTGAAGGGCTTGCTCGGTTCGATTGAGATTTCCTTCAAAAATTTTTAACTGCGCTTTTGCTTCAATCAACTTCTGGCGCGCATCACTTCTTTCGTCACCCTCTTGGATCTTTTGTTCAAAGGTACGGATCTCCCTCTTGAGTGAATCGATTTTGGTTTTGAACTGTTCCTTCTCTTTTCTCAGTTTAATCAGATTCAATTCGCGCTTTTCCACCTCTTCTCGCGCTTTTTCCACCCGACTCAGCGCGTCGCGCAAACCTTGTTTGATCTGCTCCACCTCCTCAAGGCTTTTGCGAAGCGCTGCTTCACGTTCTTTAAGTTTCTTAAACTGGGTCGTTGCTTCCTGCTCGGCTCTTTCGGCTTGCTCTTTCAAGAATTCGTAGGTGGAGCGGTCAGCAAATAGAGGAGGAGGGTAACCGAATGCGAGGAGGATGGCTATTAGGATCGCCACAAAACGGGAAGGTTTCATGGCCTACTTCAGGAAGGGAGGCCTGCGGCCAAACATGAAAAGGAGGTAAGACCCCTGCCAGAATGTCACTCCATTGATGAGTGTTTCAAACCGGGTCTCCTCCGCCCCGAAAGTATTGCTCAGGATACCGAAGAGGGACCAGAACAAGAAAATACCCGGTATGGCGATAAGGACCCGTCTCCAAGAGGCTTTAAGAAAGAGCCCCTGTGCGAGAGTAAGGAGGACTGTTCCAAGCAATACGATCGTGCGAGAGTAAGCGGCTGAGGTGAGTGTCAGAAAGGAACTCGAAATGAGGTGATTGACCAGTGCATAAATGAGGGTAGACGCGATGAGAAATAGGCCATTTCGAAGACTCACCAATGCCTTGACACTCGTCACATGAAAGACCAAGATCACCATACCAAAAACAGGTCCCACATACCAATATCCTATACCATGCTCTCCGCTTAGATAGGCGCAACATAGAAAAAGAATGACCTTACCGATCAAGACCGATCCGGATTTCATGCACCCCTCCCCTCTCTGCCCCACGGAGAACCGTGACCCCATTGTACCACACCGATAAGAACAAAAAAAGAGGTGGGCTAAAAGCCCACCTCTTTTTGAAAAAATACTCTTTATTTTATTGGGAATGAGAGGTCGAAGTCGACTCCTCTGGAACAAAGGATGTCGCTGTTTCAAGACTTCCCTCGGTAGTCTGAAGGATCGTCTTTTTCGCTCCCTCAATCGGCGCTATCGTAATCGCCTTTGCAGGATTTTCTTTGGCCGCCTCGGCCATCTCTACAGGCACCTGTACCGCACCGAGGGCCGTTTCTTTCAACCCTTCACCGAACCGTTCGCCGAAGTTACGGCCTTGCGCCTCGGGGAGATCTTCCCTCTTCTCATAAGGCGGGAGGATCGCTGTTCCTGCACGAAGGGCTCCTTCTGTTGTCTTAAGTGCAGTCTCTTTCGCCCCTTGAACCGGTGCTACCGTGACTGCTGCGATAGGGTTTTCTTTGCCGGTCTCAGCCATTTTGGCGGGAACCTGCACGGAACCCACAACAGTCTCCTGGAGGCCACCCACAAACTCATTTGCCGCAGCTTCCGGACGGCTCTCTTCTTCCGAAAAAGCATATCCTGCCATCCCAAGACTTCCCATCACGACCAAAACAAGAATAAGAACGTAACGCATCTTTGCCTCCTTTTTTTGTGGGACAAATAAAAAACCGCTTTGTCCGACGCAAAGCGGCTTCCAATTTCCCTTTCGGCAGCCTGTCAACCTTGGTATAACTACTTTAGGCACATGGCTTTGCGTCTCCGCCTTTCGACGGATTTGCCGTTTCGAGGTTCATGTCAAGTTGTCAAATACTGGTATAAGTATACACGAAAAATGCCAATTTTCAAGGGGGGTCAAAAAAAGTCTAGATTATTGTTCCTCTGGCGGTTTGATAAGACGGAAGGCGCGGTAAAGGAGGATATCATAGGCGATCTTAAGGCCTGGGCCGATGAGAAGGGGTGCAGAAAGAGAAAGAAACCGCATGAGGGAACCTGCAATCATGGGTGAAGTGGCCCAGGCAATATTTCGCGTAAGATTCGTGATACCGGAGGCCTGTGTCCTTTCTTCATCCTTCACAACCGCAACGATGTAGGATTGGCGCGTCGGGACATCCATCTCCACAAGCGATTCACGAAGAAGAAAAAGGAGAATCGCGACGGGAAGGTTCGGCGCAAATGGAACGGTCATAAGGAGAAGACTTGAAGGAATGTGTGTAAAGACCATCGTATTTACAAGGCCGATCCGTTTGGCAAGCCACGCGGCACCCAAATGCGAAACGCCGTTTAAGACCCGGACGATAAAGAAAAGAGGCCCGAGAAGCCCTTCATCAACCCCGAACCGTTTGAAAAACCAGTAGCCGAGAAGGGCTGTGGTGAGAAACCCTCCTGCGAGACTGTCGATTCCTGAAAGGGCTGCGAATTTCATGACAACGGGACGTGACTCTGGCGAGAGTTTAAGGCGCCGCTGTGGGCGTTCTTTCAATTCAACGGACTTTGAAAGTCTCATGGCAAAAAGTCCTGCCACAAGACAAAGGAGACTATAAAGTCCCCACGTCCACTGATAAGAGAGATATGGAGGTAAACCTAACTGAAAACGAAAAAATGCGGGAAGCCCACCCAGAAGGGCGCCGACAGCATGACCAGCGTCGACGGTGAGATTATACCAGGCAAAAACGGTGGTTCGCTCCACCTCAGTGGTCGTCTTCGGGAGGATCGCCTGCTCGACCGTAAGTCCTGCTCCCCTGTCGCGCCCCATCCCATTCACCATCCCCAAAAAAACAGCGGCCATAAGGAAAGGAGGGCGCGTTAAAAAAGTGAGTGCAAGACCACCTAAAAACATAAAAAAAGCGAGGAGGATGAGGGTCGGGCGTCTACCGCACCGGTCCGCGACGTAGGTCACTACAAATGTCCCGATCGCACAGCCAGCAAGTCCGAGAGAGATGGCAAATCCTATGAGTGAAGCATTCAGCCCTAAGATCGCCAGATAGAGGGCAAAAATAACGCCGGAAACTCCTACAGCGGTCGCCCGTAATCCGGCTGAAGTGAAGATCAACCAGCGATCGGTGAGGATCATCTACTTTTCATTTTTGATGAACTGGAGAGCGGCGGAGTTGATGCAGAAACGTTTTCCGGTGGGGTGAGGGCCGTCGTCAAAGACATGGCCGAGATGGGCATCGCATCTGGCGCACAGGACCTCTGTTCGTTTTGTGAAAAAAGTAAAATCGGACTTATAAGAAACATTTTGTTTGGCGACCGGAGTTAAGAAACTAGGCCAGCCGGTCCCGGAATCAAACTTTGTCTCGGAACTGAACAGGTCGATCCCGCAGCCGATACAGCGATAGATCCCCTTTTCTTTGTTGTCATGGTATCTTCCGGTAAAGGCCCGTTCGGTCCCCTTTCTTCTCGTCACCTTATAGGCTTCGGGAGTCAATTGTCTCTTCCATGCTTCGTCACTTTTTCGCACCTTGTCCACCCAGATCTCCCTTCCTGCGCTACTGTCAAAGATGGGAATTTTCCCCCCTTCTCCTGCAACCATGGGGCAAAGTAAGAGAATCAAAATAACGCACAGAATCCTAGCCAACGGTGAGATCATTTAGACCTTCTGAAGGTCTGACCAGCCTTTTTCTTGGGCCAGCAAAAGCTCTTTGTCTAGGGCTTCCTTCTCAGAACGAAAGGGGCCCCGAACCTCTCCACCCTCCCAAAGTTCAACGGCAAGCCATTTGTGGGTTCCGCCAATCTGTTTAATCTCAAAGAATTTCACTTTATTTTATTCGCTTTTTAAATTCTCTATGAGGGTTTTACGGGTGAGAAAGTAGATAAACAGGAGGGGCATCGAAAACCCTATGAGGAATAGGAAAAAACCTTCCGCGTTCAGAAACGAAGCCCGGGAAGAGAGATCGGGTGATGCTGTCCCCACATAGAGAAGACGAGAACTGATCTCCGTCACAAGGGCGATGACGGAAGCCAAAAGACCTAGTTCCCTCCCGAACTCGATGAAAGAACGGAAAAGGGGGATGAGGAGGAGTGAGCCCCCAATGACATAATAGAGATTTTTAAAGAGGAGCGAAGCGATATAGAGAAACATCATCATATCCAGATAAAGGCATCGGCCAACGAGTCCCTTTCCGAACAGGTGACTGTATCGGGTGAGATAAATCTGGAAAAGGTCTTGTAGACGAAGTGTAAATTGAAGAGTGGAAAGGGCCCCTAATAAAACCATCACAAGACCCAATAGATAGATCGTTTTCGTTTTCATAGGAAGGAGTATATCATAAAAGCGTTTTTTCTTCAACTCCAAAAGGGGTCTTAAATTTTATTTCAAAACGCGGTCTCCTGTGTTACAATGAAGGGGTCGACTCGAGGGAAAGCGCATTGTCGAAAAAACGTATCTATATCGGGCTTATTCTTCTCTCTGCCATAGGTCTTGCCATTTCTCTTATCCTTTCGCATCTCCACTATTCCCTTTCTTTGGGTAGATCCCTTTCTTTCAAGCTCTGTCAAAAAGGATGTGATGCCGTCAATACCAGCAGCTATTCAGAGTTCTTTGGCATTCCCATCGCCTCCTACGGCGCGGTGGCATATGCCCTCCTCTTCCTTCTTGCTTTTGTGGGTCTTTTCCTTGGTGGAGTTTCATTAGATCTATTCCTCTTTTCTCTTCTCTGCCTCCTTTCGCTGGGTTGCCTTTTCGCCTCCTTGGTCCTTGCCGGAATTTCTTTCTTTAGACTTTCTTCTTTTTGCAACCTGTGCGGACTCACTTACGGGATTAACTTCCTCCTTGCGGGATTAAGCTGGAAAGGCCTCGGCGTTCCCCCACAGGCGATCGTGCAGACTGTTCAGGCAGCATTTGGAAAGGTATTGGAGAAAAAGGATCTTCAGAAAAATTCGGAAGATTATTATAAAACAATGATCATGCGCCTTGTTCTTCTCCTTCTTGCCGTCGGCGCTTTTTCGGGGCTCGGGGTCTCTTTTTTCCACAGTGCGAAATACCAAGTGTTTGACAAGGAAAGGCTTCGAAAATTCTTAGAGCATTATGCGACGCTCGGCCGTTTTGAGGTCAGAACCCAAGGAGCCCCCTCAAAAGGAAGTGCCACTCCAAAACTCACTCTCGTTGACTTTAGCGACTTCACCTGTAGCCACTGTCGGGTAGCCTACTTTGTTTTCAAGCGTCTCCTTCCGGAATACCGGAACGAGCTCCAGATTATCTACAAACATTATCCCCATGACAAAACCTGCAATCCCTATTCCCCTTCCCCTTCTGCAGCAAAGGCATGCCAACTCGCAAAAGCGGCCCTTTGCGCGCAGCGTTATGGAAAATTCTGGGAATACCATGACCTCCTGTTTGAATCGCCCAAGGTGGCAAAGCCGGAGGAACTCTCCTCCTTTGCTGAGAAGGTGGGAATCACTCAAAGTGATTTTTCAAGGTGCTTGGAAGATTCGGAGACCGACAAAATACTTCTTTTAGATATTGAGGAGGCCCATCGCCTCGGTGTTAAGAGCACGCCGACCTTTTTCTTCAATGGAAAACCGATTGAGGGTCTTCCCCCCACCCCTCTCTTACACACGCTGCTCCAAAGAGAAATTCGAGAGAGGTCAAGACATTAGAAGACCTAGATCGGTTAATTCCCTCTCGAGTTGATCTGACCCCGTGAAATGGATTCCATAGAAGCCAAGCTGCCGGCCAGCCTCGACAAATTTTTCAAGATCATCGATATAAAGCGTCTTGTGAAGTGCCGCACCGAAGCGATCGAGGGCAGCCTGATAGATTTTTGGATCCGGTTTTCGACACCCCACCTCGTAGGAAAGAACGAACTGGCCTATCTCCCTCACGATGGGGAAGTTTCGGAAAACGAATTCGAAGTGAAGCGGATTGGTGTTTGAAACGATGACCAAGGGGAATCGCCTCTTTAAGATTCGGACAAGGGCGCTCACTTTTTCGTTTTCCGAGAAGATGTCACTCCAAATCGTCACGAAGCGATCGTAAGAGATTTCCATCCTCAATTCCTTCTTGACATTTTCGTAGAACATCTGAGGAGTTATTTTTCCGTTCTCGAAGGACCGATCCAGTTCTCTACCCATCAGCTTGTGGAAAATCTCTTCTGAAGGAATGCCGCATTCCTTTTCGAACTTTCTCATCGCAATGCGAAGATCAAAAGGAAGGATGACGTTTCCCAGGTCGAGCAAGATGAGCGAGAAAGGGCTAGGGGTCAGGGCGGCCATAAAAAGGAAGGGGTGTCACAACCGTTTGCATCGTTCCCTGTCGTGTACGAACCATCAAGGGGATTTCATGCTTTGCCACCTCACGGCGGACCATGGCGAGGGCCACATAAGAGCCTGCTGCGGGAGAATAACAAGAACTGGTCACCTCGCCCACTTCTTTATCCTCTTGAACAACCTTGTCTCCCCGTGATACAGCCCCTGAGCATTTGAGTCCCACCAACATCCGGTTGACATGACCGATATGTTTAATGCGGGCGATGACTTCTTGTCCCGTATAACATCCTTTGGTATAACTGATCGCCTCTTCGAGACCCGCCTCGAGCGGAATAGTCGACTCGTCCATGTCTTTCCCGAAACGCGGAATGCCTCCCTCAACGCGCAACACTTCTTGGGTTTCGGCACTAATTTCTCGAAGGCCATAAGGGCCTCCTTTCTCTTCAAGGAGGCGAGAAAAGCGGAAAATGTCTTGGTGAGGAAGAAGAAGATCATACCCTTTCTCGCCGGTATGGGAGGTTGCAAAGGCCCTCACGATGATTCCTTGTACCTCAAGGGATTCGTGATGGTGAAGTGTCCAAGAAAGACTTTCACCGGACAGTGCCTCCATCAACTTTGCAGAAAGAGGACCTTGGAGAGAGAGGAGGGACATCTTCTTCTCGAGATCGTTAAAGGCGACCTCTTCCAAAAAAATGAATTTGTCAAAATGAACTAACATTTCCTCCTTTTTTGCTTTGGAAAGAAGGATAACGAGGCGGTCTGAAAGAGAGTAGATCCTAAGGTCCGCAATCATTTTTCCCACAGGGGTCAGACAGACGGCATAACACCCCTCCCCTTCCCGAAGCGATTTCACATCGTTTGACACCATTCCCTGGAGGAAAGAGACGGCATCTTTTCCTGACATTTCAAAGGCTGTCTCCGAAGTGTATTCAAACCATCCAACGCCCTTGCGCACGGCCTCATATTCCATCAATTCTATTTCATTCAGCGTGTGACTCATCTCTTCCCTCTCTTGGCCTCTTGAAGCCATTTCATCGGAATCACCTTGCCGGGATTGAGAATCAGATGGGGGTCGAGGGCCAGTTTGGTTTCAGCCATCTGAAGAAGCGCCCTGCGGCCAAAATGAAGTTCTGCCAGAAATCTTTTTCTGCCATCCCAATCAAGTCTCACCTCACCGAAACCATGCTCGCCGGAAAGACTTCCCTTTTTGAGAAGAACATTTCTTGCGATTCTCCCCTTGAGAAGAAGAGCCTGACGCACCTGGGACTTTTTTCCAGGAAGGAAGTTGATATGATAATTGCAGTCCCCTGCATGTACCCAAAGAAGAAATGGGATTTTGGAGTGATCCAGAGTCTGGAGCAACCCGCGGGTAAAAGATTCGAAGAGTTTTTCAGGAATGACAAAATCGGTCCCAATTTTTCTGTAGCCTCGACGCCCCATCAGGGCATTCACCTGGACCGGAAGCGCATGGCGGTATTCCTGAAATCTTTCGTGAGTCTCTTTGTCTGCGCAACCTGCAAACCAGGAAGCCCCTCCGCTCTCAGGAAAAACGCTGTACCTTCTCAGAAGCTGGACCCATCCTTCCCTTCTTTCTCTCTCCCTTTCGGAAGGGATCTCCTCTTCGAAGAAAAGGGCCGCTTCCCCCCTTCCGGGAATTTCGGGATAGAAGTTTTTTAAAAAACGAAGGGCATTGCGATCGAAGAATTCAAGGGTTCTAAGGGCATGAAAAGGGGAATGCCGAATGTGCCGAATGAACGCGAGTGCATGATCCACTGTCGGAAAGAAGGCGAACCCACTGAGAAGATCCTCTTTCCCCTTCCGATCCAAAAGGGAGAGTTCAATTTCCGTGACGATGCCCAGAGTCCCTTCGGAACCGATAAAAAGATCGATGAGATCCAAAGAGGAGCCAGAGGCATATCCACCTGCATGTTTCACAGGCGGAAAGGAGTAGGTCCGAGGGGGGATGACAAGACGCTCTCCTCCTAAAAGGAGAATCTCAAACTCCCCCTTTCGGTTTGAAACATGTCTTCCCCGCTCAAGATCCAAAACAGAGATGTCTCCTTTTCGATTGGGGATGGGAAGGACGACCCGGAGTCTTTGCACCCACGTTCCGGTCCTTCCGTATCTAAAGGAGGGCGCGCCGGCCGCATTCGTATTCACCATTCCTCCGAAGAAAGCCCTTTTGTCTGTGGGGCCTGGAAGATAAAAGAGCTTCTTTTCCTTTACCTTGTTCAAGAATTCCCCCAGAGGAACCCCCGGTTCAATCACCGCAACTCCGGAACCGTCTTGTCTTTTCTTGATCCGAAGGAAGCGATTGAGACGGTCGGTACTGACCACAATCCCTTTATGGGCTATACCCGCCCCCGTCAATGCCGTGCCCCCACCCACGACAACCAACGGGATTCTGTCGTGATTCGCTTTCTCAAGAAGAGTAACGACTTGCGCCTCACTTGAAGGAACCGCCATTCCCTCAGGCTTGCCACAAAACCCAGCCGCATCCTTCAGAAACTTTCCCTGAAGAAGGTGTCGGTCTTTTGTGATCAAAAGAGGTTTCGTCCTGGGAGATTCTGGTTTTGCTGGGAGCGCCTCAACCGGCGCAAAGCGATGGGGAAACATTCCTATTGGGTTTTGAATTCAAAGCGTGGTCCCAGAAGGGATCACGGCATTCTTTTCAACGACCGTAATCCCATCCTGAATCATGAAATAGGGTCCTTCAAAGTGGGTTTTCCCCTGTGGATTTATAATTTTGACGTTGTCGCCGATCCGCACATTCTTGTCGATAATCGCTTTCTGGATCAGGCAATTTTTCCCGATACCGAGGTCGGGAATCCCTTCTTTTTGGTTCTTTTCGTGGGAGAGGCCGTCTTCGAAATAATCGTTTCCCATGAGGATGGAAGATTCAATTCTTGTCCCAGCACCAATGGCGCTTCGAAGCCCAATGACAGAATGACGAATCTCTGCCCCCTCAATAAGGGAACCGTCGGCCACCACGGAACATTCGATGTGACTTTGGTCAAGCCGCGAAATCGGAAGGGATCGACCGCGCGTATAGTAAGGCCACTCTTCGTTATAAAGGTTGATGGGGGGATTTTTGGAGGTGAGGCTTAAACTCGCTTCATAATAGGTTTTAATGGTTCCGATATCGATCCAATAGCCTTCAAAAAGGTGGGCATACACTTTTCGCGCCGGAATGGCATCTGGGATAATCCCTCTGCCAAAATCTGTCTTGTCATTGGTGGTCAAAAGTTCTTTCAGGACCCCCCTGTTGAACACATAAATCCCCATGGAGGCCAGCGCGAACTTTCGTCCCCCCTTCACAAACGACATCTCCTGGAGGAGTTTAGGATCCTGGGGCTTCTCCACAAAATGGGTGATGCGGTCCTCCCGATTGACCTTCATCACCCCTAACTGGGCAACCTCCTCAGCCGGTATCGGTTTGCAGCAGACCGTCACCTCCGCCCCCTTTTCGAGGTGCGTTTTCATGACCTCCCGCAAGTCAATCGCGTAGAGCTGGTCCCCGGAAAGGATGAGAAAATATTCAAATCGGGGATCTGTAAAATGTTTAAGACTCTGACGAACCGCATCGGCCGTTCCTTGGAACCAGTCTGTCTTTTCCATCGACTGTTCCGCCGCAATGATTTCCACAAAGCCATGTGAAAAACTGTCCAGCTTATAGGTCCGAGAGATATGCTTGTTGAGGGATTCGGAGAGGAATTGGGTGAGAATATAGATCTTGTTGAAGCCGGAATTAAGACAATTGCTGATCGGGATGTCAATCAAGCGGTATTTTCCGGCGATGGGGACTGCAGGTTTGGCACGGTACTTCGTAAGAGGCAGAAGCCTCGCCCCACGCCCTCCCCCTAAGATAATGGCCAGTACATTTTTCATCGCAGTTTCTTATTTTAGCAAATCTCCAATAAAGACACAAGGTAGAACACAAAAAAACACCCCAGTCTTTCGACTGGGGTGTTGAGTTAAATTATGAGCGAAGCTTATAATTTAACTACGTTTGCGGCCTGCTCGCCTTTAGGACCTTGGACAATCTCAAACTCGACTGCCTGTCCCTCGCGCAAGGTCTTGAATCCTTCGCCCTTAATAGCAGAATGATGAACAAACACATCTTTGCCATTCTCCGGTGTGATGAATCCATACCCTTTTTGGTCGCTGAACCACTTCACGGTACCTTTAACCATCAGACGTACTTCCTCCTTTTTTTCAACACATTGGAGCTATAGCAAATAAAAAAACCGCTCCCAGAGCTTCAAAAGAGTCCGTTAGCGGTCACTTCTTTGTGTTTTGTCTAAATTCTGAAACAAAAACCCTTGCTCCAATTCATGTCCATTATAAAATATTCAACTTTTTTTGTCAAGATTTTTTTTTATTTATAACCTATTGTGAATAAAAATGTTGCAACGTGCCCATTTAAAAAACTATTAAAAAAGAGTCGAAGGAAACGGTTTCTTCTCCCCCCAAACGGGTGCTTTGTCTCCCCATTGCACACGAATTTCATGCGTTTGCCAGTCCCGGTTGGAGAAAAAGTAGACTTTCCCTTCCCTTTTCCCATACTCGTAGATCTCCTTAGTGATTCGAACGTCATCCAAGCAGTAACGCTTGAGTTCTTCTAACCGTCCCTCTTTGAAGAGCTGCACCGCTTCCAACCCTGAGCCACTCTTTCCCTCTTTAAGGGTTGCCTGGGCCACGCTCTGGAGGCTCACCTTATGCCCCCGGCTCCGCTCGATCTCCTCCAAGAGGTCGATGATCGGGACATGATCCAAAGAAGAAACAAGATAGGGTTTTAAGACCTGTAAATCGAACTCCCGTATATTAAACCCGATGAGGAAGGAGGCCTGTTGCAGAAACGGCTCTAACTTTGAGATCTCCTTCTCCTCAAAAACGAAATAGTTTTTTTGACCGTAATCGTAAATGCCGATCACAGAAACCCTCAGGAGATGCCGTTTCCCCCGGTCGATCTCGCTAAAGAGTTTTTGTGTTTCAAGATCCAAGACAATCGGGTTTTTTTCCATCTTATCGTTTCTCTTGAAGATCGCCAAAATCGGTCACATGAGGGGATACTCTGGGATGCGCAAAGGTCTCCTTAAGAATCGCATGGACAGTTTCTTGGGAACCCCGGAGTCCCTCAAGATGTTCGTCGTGAATCTCAGGGTGGAATGCCCGAACAGTCGGAGGGGTCGTCTGATAATTCTTACAGATGATTCTGAGAACGGCGAAATCGAGTTGATCAATCTGTAACCGAACAGGCTCTCGGTTATCCCTCTGAGAAAGGGACGCCCTCAGACGTGACACATTGGTAACTCCTTCACGGTTTTTGACAAGGAAAAGCTCCTCCAGGACAAATTGGCTTTCTGACAAATGGAAGTCGCCTCTTAAGAGTGCGGCGAGGTCGAGCTCAAAGAAAAAATCTGAAATCCGGGCAAAAATAGGATCCTCGAATCCCTTGGGGTTGTAAAGAAGGATCTCCTTCGCTTCTGCATGGGAGGAGAGAAGGGAGAGATGAAATGCGGCAATGGAAGTCCGAAGGCCGGTGACTTGTGCGATGCCGTTTCCAAAGAGAAACTGGAAAAAGAGATCCTTTGCCACACTCGAAAGAAAAAAAAGAATAAAAATAAAAAGGAGAAGTTTTAATCTTTTCAAGGAAGTGGCTCTATGATACAATAAAGCGGTTCTGAAGGAAAGGAGAATCTTATGTCCATCCAGGAACCGATCGACGTCATCGTAGAGCCAACCCCCAATCCGAACAGCATCAAATTCACCCTGACTCGAAAACTTGTGGAAAAAAGCGAAACCTATTCTTCCCTTCAAGAAGCGGAGAAATCGCCCTTGGCGAAGATACTTCTTCAAATTCCGGGTGTGAAGACCCTTTTTATCCTCAACAATTTTATTTCGGTGGGTAAAGACCCTGCCGCGGACTGGGAAGAGATAGTGCCAAAAGTCGAAGGCTCTTTAAGGGAATTTTTTAAATAGAAAAGATAAAAAGGAGAACCACGAGCGCAAGAAAACAAAGGAGGAGTATTCCTCCCATGATCCGCGTATTGCGAAGTTCCTTTTCCAAGGAGACGGGCGAAAGTCGCCAATTGATCATCTCATAAAATCTCTTCTGAATACGGATGGCTAGATCAGGCCGTTTTAAACAGAGAATTCCTCCCCAACAACTCAAGAGTCCGACCACCCCCTCAAACGCATAAAAAAGGAATGCGATTCCTGAAAACGGTTCTGGAAGAGGATCCGTTTTCAGAACCCTAAACGCTTTTGCCTTCACCAAGATGAATCGCTTAAGAGGAATGGCACCTTCCCGAAAGCCGTACCGCTTGGCTTCTGTATAGGCCTCCTCCACCGAACGGGCCTCTACAATTCGGTACAACGCCACCATCGCCCCTGTCCTGTCGCGACCTTCCCGACAATGCAAAAAGAGAGGTCGTCGTTCCGGCTGTCTCACCACATCGAGAAAGGTCTGGACCTGTTTTTGTGTCGGGCTTTTCCACCACGTCATTGGAATGCTGACAAAGGCCATGCCGCTTTTCTCGACGAGCTCTTCCTCCCACCGGATAAGGCTCCTCTCATTCCGAAGAGAAACAACGGTACGAAACCCCAAGGTTTTTAATGCCTGGAGTTCCGCCTCTTCAGGTTGGCCTCCCCGGAAAAAACCTTCTTCCACTTCATGGAAATTCGGAATCTCTGCAAAGGCAATGAGAGGGATGAGGAAGAAAAAGAGAGAGGCCCACCTGATTTTTCTCATCTTACCCTCGCACCGCATAGGGACAGATCTCACGATAGGCACAATAGCGGCACACCTGATAGGCAGGTTTCGGGGTAAACTCCCGCGCCCGAATCCCCTGAGAGGCCTCTTTAATCTTATCCACCGTCTCTTCCAATGCTTTTTCAGTGCGGGTACTGTTTCCACGCAATCCCGACTCCAAGAATCTCAACTCAACCCGGTCAGGCAATCTCCCAAAGATTTCTTTATACGCCAACGTGTAAATCGAAAGCTGAAGGCTTTCTTTCGCCCTTTCATCTGCCCGCTCTTGCGTACGAATTTCACTCGTTTTGACATCTGCAATCACCACTTCTTCCTTTGTCTCATAAATGAGGTCCCAACGGCCGATCATCTTGTCTTTCCCAAGGACAAAGCCGAACTCTTTCTCGACCGCCGTAGGAAGAAGATTCTTTTTGCTTTCCTCAAGGTAAAAGCGGTGGAGAACTTCACGGCCTGTCGCGAGCCGGCGCTCTTCATGCTCGCGGGAGAGGAATCCCTCGCTCGCCCACGTTTCCTCAAAGGTCTTGACCAACTCCTCTTCTGTGAAAGGTTGCTTCTCGAGGCGGGCGCGATAATAGGCCTCAACGGCTGCATGAATCGCCCGGCCATAGATCACCGTATGGTGTTGGGTCACGGGAATTCTGAGGATGTGAACGTACTTGTATTTAAGAGGACAGCTCAGGTAATCGTCGACCTGATAGTGACTTAGCGTTAGAAGTTCCTCTTCTCCGATTTTTCGCAACGTTCCCTCCGCAGAGGACCCCTTGACCGCCGAGCGGTCAAGGACTTCAAGGGGAGAACTTTTTCTCAAAGAAACGCTCTCTTTTGGCAGATCGAGTGCCTCGAGGATAAACTGACTCACTTTTCGAGTCGTCTTTCCCCCATAATCGAGAGAGGAGGTGAGGATGAGTTCCCTTTTGGCCCGTGTCATCCCCACATAAAAGAGTCGTCGTTCTTCCTGGAGATGAAAATCACCCACGGGAAGGATCTCTTGAACGAGTGGCTCTGGCAATTCAATAGGATCCCGACGGCGAGGCCACGGGAATCGCCCCATCACAAGGCCCACGAGGATCACCCCCTCAAACTCGAGCCCCTTTGCTTTATGAACCGTCAAAACATTTACAGCGGGAAGATCGAGTTCCGCCTCCACGACAGCAGGATCATCTCCCGCTTCCATCAGCATATCGAGATGGGTCACAAAACGGTTTACGCGATCCTCTTTTGAAAGGGTCTCAAAATTACGAACAAGTTCAAAAAACCGGGCCAGGTTCTGAAGTTTGGCGTCCGAGGCAACCGTTTCCTCTCGACTGAGCTTTGAAAGATACCCAGACCCTTTTAAAAAATCGTAGAGGAGTTGCCCAGTGGTCAACGTCCGCGACTTGCGGAGGTATGCGTCTAACGCCTCAACGATCTTTCCGCCTGCCAAACGGTGCTCTTGCGTCAAGCCTTCTAACTCAAGGGATGGGAGCTCCTTCAGGACGGAGGAGAGGGATCGATTTCTTTTATGGGAAAGGGTGGAGAGTTGGTTGAGAATTAACATATCAAACATCCATATCTCGGAACTCATCAAATGGAAGAGGCTGAGGCTGTCGTGGACATCCGCCATAAGGCGCAGAAATGAAATGGCGATCCTCACCTCTTCCCTCTGATAGAGTCCCTGGTTACCCGTGAAACGCCAAGGGATATTGTGCATATTCAAGGCCCGGAGAAAAGGGTCCGCGTCGTTATTGCTACGGACCAGGATTGCAAAGTCTTCGTAGTTCATTTCCCCTTTTTGGGCGCGCTCTTCAATGAAACGGGCCACCTCATCGGCCTCGGTCGAAACCGTGTCAAAATGCCAATGCTCAACCGCGCTCCCGCCTGGTTCGCCTTGAAGACGCTTATCCACCTGACTTCGGACCTCCAGACGGTCAGGGTTATTGTATCGGATGAGACGATAGGCCTGATCGAGAATCCTTTGGGTAGAACGGTAGTTCCGCGTCAGAACAACCTGTGCCGCCTTGGGGTAATGGTCGAGGAAACCGAGGATATTGCTGATCGCCGCTCCCCGGAATTTATAAATCGACTGATCATCGTCACCGCAGACAGTAATGTTGTTCTTGGAAGCGGCGAGAAGTTTCACCAACTGAAATTGGGAAAAGTTCGTGTCTTGGAATTCATCAATCAGAATGTACTTAAACCGCTCGCGGTACCGTTTTAGAACCGACGGCCGTTTTCGGAAAAGTTCGAGGGTAAGATAGACCTGATTTCCAAAGTCGATTTTCCCTTCCTTCAGAAGAAGTTTCTGGTAGGCTTCATACAGCTTAGCAATTTCAAGCGTCTTTTGACTTTCCTCTTTGAGAACAGGATCCTTCGGATCTTTCTTTGCTTTTTTTCTGAGGGACTCGGCATAGTCAAGATAGGCCTTGGGGCCAATATCCTCATCCTTGGCGCGGCTAATGACGGTCAAAAGGGCATCGATAAACTTGGTGGGGTCGCTGAGTGGTCGATAATACTCCAGAGGAAGTTCAAAAAGATGTTCGCGGAAAAAAATGATCTGCTCCGGCTTGGTCAACACTTGAAAATCGGGAGAAAGACCGATCTCAAGGGCGCATTCTCGGAGGATTCGGTCTCCAAAGGCGTGAAATGTTGAAATCCATGTCTCCGTATACCCATATGGAACGAGCAGATCCACCCGCTCCTCCATCTCCGAGGCGGCCTTTTCGGTAAAGGTAAGGGCAAGGATCTCCTCGGGACGGGCCTGCTTGGTGGCGATCAAATAGGCGATACGGCGCGTAATGACAGAGGTTTTTCCTGTCCCTGCCCCCGCAATAATGAGGAGCGGTCCTTCTCCATGTGTGACCGCCTCAGTCTGCTTTTCGTTAAGCCCCTCCAAGAGCTTGTCTTCAAGGAGTGCAGGCATTCTTCTTGACCCTTTCTTATCCGATTAAGAGTTCACATGCTGGAAGCGATTTGAGAAACCGTTGTCCATAAGGCTTGCGTAGGATGCGGTCATCTAAAATCACAATGCTCCCTTCATCCTTTTGGGTGCGGATGAGTCTTCCAAACCCTTGCTTGAGCTTAAGAATCGCTTCCGGAAGTGTATAACTTAAAAAGGGGTCCTCTCCCCTCGCCTCCAACTCCTCAATCCGCGCCTCGATCATAGGATGATCCGGTACAGAAAAAGGAAGTTTTGTGATAATCACTTGACTTAAGGCCTTTCCCGGGACATCGACCCCCTGCCAAAAACTGTCGGTTCCGAAAAGGACAGAATTTCCATCTGCCTTAAACGCTTGCAACATCTCATGCCGACTCAAGGATTCTCCTTGTTGAAAGGATTGGAGACCTCTTTCATCCAAAAAGGGTTTCAAAAGGGCATAGACATCTCTCATCAATCGGTAACTGGTAAAAAGGACAAAGACCCCTCCCTCTGCCCCTTCAAGCCTTTCTCGGACCCTCAAAGAGATGTAGTCTCTGAATCGCTCATAATCCGCTGGGTCCGGCATACCGACGGGGATGCTCAGCGTCACTTGCTTCCGATAATTGAACGGTGAACCGAGAAGCATCTCATCCGCCTCTAAGATCCCATGCCGCTCCTTGAAGTACTGAAAATTTCCTTCCGTGGCAAGAGTCGCACTCGTCATAACGATGCTACGAACTTTCTGAAAGAGTTCCTTCTGTAAAATTTCGCCGCAATGGATGGGTGCTGCATGAAGGGTTATTCTCCTCAGTCGCCCTTTGGAGCGGCTTGCCCAATAGACATAGTTCCCAAGGTCCTGCTTCAGGAACCGCTCAAGAGAAAAAGCGATCGCCTCACACCGCTTCCGATAGGATTGGATATCGAGTTCTTCTTCTTTGTTTCGCGCCTCTTTTAAAACCTCTCCCAAGGAGTTGCGAATGTCTCTTAAGGATTGGACGAGAGCCCCCGAGAAGACCCCCTCCTCCCTCACCCTTTTCGCCTCAGGGAACTCTTTCAGAAACTCCTCCACCTCCTTAAAGAATCCTTGGGCTTCTCGTCGGGCCCTCTGAACCCTTTTTCGGGTGGCGGGGTCCTCCAAGGAGATCAGAAACCCTTTTGTCCCCTCTGCATTCAAGAGACTATCGAGTAGAAAACGGACTTGGCCATTGGAAAGTTCAAATCCCATATGTTCCGCGGCCACCTGCTCCATGGTATGCGCCTCATCAAAGATGACTGTGTCATAGTCTGGCAGAAACGAAAGACCTCCTCGACGGAGGGAAAGATCTGAAAAAAAGAGGTGATGATTCACAATGAGAAGGTCCGCTTCTTCCATCTTGCGCCTTGCGGAAAAAAAGAAACACTGCCTGTACGTGGGGCACTTTTTCCCCAAGCAATTATCCACATCAGAAACGACTTTATCCCACACCCCTTCATGAACTTCCTCATGGAGATCTTGAAGGGAACCCTCTTTCGTTACTGTCGACCAGCCCAGAATCTTCCCGAGTTCTTCCACCGACTCATCCTTCTCGAAAAGGTCAAAAGAATGTTCGACCGCCCGTTTGAGCCGCCGAAGGGAAAGATAATTCCCTCTCCCCTTTACCAAAACCGCACGAAAGGGTATCGGAAGCGCTTGGGCGAGCATCGGGATATCCTTTTGAATCAACTGTTCTTGGAGGCTAATCGTGTAGGTAGAGACCACGACCTTCTTTTGATGTTGCAGGGCATACTGGATGGCAGGGATGAGATATGCGAAGCTTTTCCCCACCCCCGTCCCCGCCTCCACCACAAGATGCCGGCCGGAAGAGAGCGCATCCTCTACGCCCTTTGCCATGTCGAGTTGAACAGCGCGGTATTCGTAGTGGGAAAGGGCGTGGGTGAGGGGTCCTTGAGGGCCCAACCATTCAACGGCATTGTACACGTTAGGCGAGAAAGCTCCTCCCCTTCAACTTCCCGGAAAGTTGTTTATAATCCGTATAGTCGACAAAGATGAGATCGGGACGCTTTTCTTTTAAACGTTTGACGATGCGGAACGATTCACCAGGATGGCTTTCAATGCGGCGGCTTGTCACATATTTAAATTCGGTTTTACACTGAGGGCAACTGGTCTTGCTGTAGTCAATGCCGAGGCAACGGCAGCTGGCGCAGTCCCCCACCGTATCCCCTGCAATGAGAAGGTGGCTTTCAATCTCCTGAATGACCGCTTCCTGCCAGATGCGAATAAATTCTGCCATCGGCGCCTCGAGAGCCTCGTATCATCCATCGAGCTTATTTGAGAGAAGACTCTTCGGATTCCGTTCTTCCTTCAAGAGGGGATTCCTCAGGCGAGGGCGGTTTAACCGTCCGTTCTTGGAGGAGCCGTTGGTTAACCCTCTGAAGGTCGTCGTTGTAGCGGGCGAGGTCCTCTTTTTCTCTTGTCAACTGATCCACGGTGCGTTCAAGTCCCTTTTTCTCCTCCTCGAGCCTCAGGTATTTGTCCTTTGAAACTCCACATCCTGTCCCAAGGAGCGCCATAAGTCCCAAGAAAATAAATAAACCTTTTCGTCGCATCCTAGTCCTCCGTTACCTCTCTTTCCCCTTTTCCTCCGCCTTATGAACGTGCAAACCGCATTCTTTCTGTTCGGGATTCTCCCACCACCAGCGCCCCGCCCGGATGTCTTCTCCAGGCTTGATGGCGCGCGTGCAGGGGGAGCAACCGATGCTCGGATATCCCTGGTCGTGGAGTTTGTTATAGGGAACTTGGTTCTGTTTCACATAGTCCCATACCTGTTTTTCAGACCAATCGGCCAAGGGGTTGATCTTGATGATGTTGTGGTGTGCGCTATCCACTTCAACTTTGGCAATATCGGTGCGGGTAACAGCTTGAGCACGCCGAAGACCTGTGAGCCAGGCCTTAAGCGTGGAAAGGGCACGTCCGAGCGGTTCAACCTTCCGGATGCCACAACATTCTTTGCGGTTCTCGACACTTTTCCGAAAAGAATAGAATCCCTTGGTCCGCTCCAGCGCCTCCACTTTCTGAAGATCTGGAAAATAAGATTCGATTGAGAGGCCATATCTGTCCCGAATGCGGTCCATGACCTCATAGGTCTCCTCATCCAGCCGTCCTGTATCGAGAGTAAAGACGCGGGCCTTCCGGTTGATCTTCATCATCATATCGATGAGGGCCACGTCCTCGACGCCGAAACTGGACGCCAGGGCAATTTTATCCCCAAATTCCTCCAGGGCCCACCGAAGAAGTTCCTGGGGGGATTTCTTTTCAAACGTTTGATTCACTGAAGCGACGTCCATGGGTCCCACTTCCCTCCCTCCATGCGTAAGGCGTTATTCTACAAAATGGGGTGTGTGAAGTCAATGTTTCTTTTGCTCTTTAAAAAGAGGGCGAGATGCAACTACAACGGTAGGAATCAGTTGTGTGATTTAAAGAATTTAACTTCGGCCCGGCATCCTACGATCACTGCAAGAAGAATAAAGAGCCACCCCGAAGGAGCTCCCTTCTGCCCCCACAGAAGACCCACCCCCAGACCCAAGAAAAACTTGGCAGAATAACTGCAGATAAAATCGAGGGTGGTAAACTCCCTAAGTCTTCCGAGGATATCCATTTTTCAAACCCCCTTTCCACGTCTCGCTCAACTTTACCGTAAAGCGCTTGAAAAAAAGTGGAGAACGGATTCATCATACCGTTTCTCTGCAACGGCCCTTCCTTCGAGATGGCCAGCTCCAGGGATGAGCCAAAGTGTCTTAGGTTCGGAGGCCTTTTCGTAAAGATCCCTTGCCCGTTCAGGGAGCATCCGATCATCCTCACCCCCGTTCATGATGAAGAGTGGTCGCGGAGAAATCTTATGAACTACCTTGATCGGTGAAATCTTTCGAACATCCGTCAGAAACCTCAAATTGTAAGAAAAACAGGCCAAGAAAGCAAATGGAAATCTTGGAAGAGGGTAAAGAAGTTGGGAGTGCTTTGCAATACTTTCCTCAAGATCTACAAAGGGTGAATCGACACAAAGGGCCTGAATACGAAGATCCTCGGCGGCGACCAAGATGCCAACCGAAGCCCCCATGGAGATCCCGTAGAGGCCGTATCGCTGAGGGCCGCCCCTCCGACTCTCCAAATAGTCTAAAGCCCCTAACAGATCTCTCTGCTCACGGTAACCGAAGGAAGTGGCCCATCCTTCACTTTTTCCGTGGGCGCGAAAATCAAAAAAGAAGATATTAAAAGAGCCTTCTTGAACCAAAAACCGCGCCATCTCAATGAGGTCAAAACGATTCGCCCCTACCCCGTGACACAGAATGATCCAAGGATCGTTCCACCCTGCCAAAAGAAGTGTCCCGGAAAGCCACAGTCCATCTCGACTCCTAAAACGGACCTCTTCCCCTGTGAGACCGATTTCCTTCAGTGAAACTTCATAAGGATAGCGAGGAAGGAAAGTATTCCGAACCAAAAGAACAAAAGTAAATAGAAAACAACCTACCCCCACCCACACAGCCGATCGAACAAGGAGCATAAACAGTTTCACTAAAATTGCATTCTCCTCTTGAATCCGGTATAATTCTCACGACACATAAACACCCACCAGACAATGATCATGACTCAAAAAAGAACCTCCTGGCTATTTGGAAGTGGACTGATTTTTCTTTTGTTGGGGGAACTCTCCATCGTACTGGGAATCGCCTCCCTTAAAGTCTGGGTGACCCCGTTTTGCTGGACAGGTTACATCCTCATCGTCGACACCACCCTTTATCGCAAAAGGGGGCATTCCCTCCTCCAAAATCAGCCGGGACACTTCTTCTTCACCCTTCCCCTTTCTGCAGGACTTTGGCTTGTTTTCGAAGGCTATAACCTTCTTCTTAAAAATTGGGAATATCGGAACATTCCCTCGAATCCCCTGATCGCCTACCCTGGCTATTTTTGGTCTTTTGCAACGATCCTTCCGGCCCTCCTTGAAACCAATGCGCTCCTGGAAGAGTGGGGCTTCTTCAAAAATCTCCGCTTAACACCCACGAAGATCTCTCGGGGGGCGCTTGTCTTTTCTTTTCTGCTGGGACTCGTTTTCCTGATTTATCCGCTTCTGACAAAATCGATTTATGATTTTCCCCCTGTATGGCTCGGCTTCATTTTTCTCCTTGAGCCCCTTAATTATCGGTGGGGAGAAGAATCACTTCTTAAGAAACTTGGAATGGGAGAAGGGCAAAGATTATTTACCCTCCTCCTGACAGGGGGCGTGATGGGGATACTCTGGGAATTCTGGAATTTCTGGGCTGAGGCCAAATGGGTCTATCACATCCCTGATCCGACGGGGCTTAAGATTTTCGAAATGCCGCTCCTGGGCTTCTTAGGATTCTTCCCGTTCGCCGTAGAATTCTACGTGATGTATCGGTTTGTGCTCATCCTCTTTAAGCCCTATACACCATGTCATTTTGTCGCACGCGAGACTTCACCGCGATTCCGATTTCCTGTCCTGCGCTCGCCTTCTCCAAAGGAACATGGTCCAGCTGCATTGAAGCGACCTTCTGCTTGAAGTCCGTGGTATGCCCCTTGATGTGAATTTCGTCCCCTAAAGAAAGTATCCCCTTAGTCACCTTCATCACCCCCGCCTTGACCTTTGGGAAGTAGTGAGTGATTTTCCCAATCTCTTTCAAGACCTTCTTGGGCTTGAGCGAAACGCGTTTACGCGAAGAAACCTTCGATTTTGCCTTTGCCGAAGGACGCCGTCGAAGAACAGCCTTTTTCTTCACGCCCTTCCGCCTTGCCTTTTTTGCTGATTTTTTCTTCACGTGGACACCTCCTTTCTTCATTGATTATACCACTGGGGCGGTCATCCTTCCAGATACCCCAACCGTTTGAGGGCTTCTCTGTCCTGACGCCAGTCTCTGAGGACCTTGACCCAGAGGTCCAAAAAAACTCTTTTTTGAAAGTACCCTTCCAACTCTTTCCTGGCCCGGGTTCCGATTTTCTTGAGCATTTGGCCCTTTCGACCGATCACGATTGCCTTTTGAGAATCCCGCTCAACGAAAATGGTGGCGCGAATGGTCATTAAACCGTCTTCTCTCTCAGACATCTCCTCTATCTTCACGGCGATGCAATAAGGAATTTCCTGGTGGGTGAGGGCGAGGATCTTTTCTCGTATCAACTCTTTCACAGAAAACTCTGGCGGATGGTCTGTGGCCATCTCTTCAGGATAATACCGAGGGCCTTTCGGCATGGCCTTCACCGCCTCCTCGAACAAAACAGCCATGTTATCTCCCTTGAGTGCAGAGATGGGGATGATTTCCTGAAAGGGATAAAGACGGTTCCCCTCTTCGATCAAAGGAAGAAGCGTTTTCTTGTCAACGCAGTCTATCTTGTTGATCGTGAGAAAAACAGGAATTTTTTTACTTTCTTTGGGAGGAAGGAGAGAAAAAACGTAATGGTCTTCTTTCTTAAAGCCGAATGCATCGACCATCGTGAGGATAAGATCTGCTGAAGTGAGACTCTCTTTCGCCGCCTCAATCATTTCGCGGTCAAGGAGAAACGTGGGTCTCCGAAGCCCCGGGGTATCGACAAAAATCAGTTGACCCTTTGGAAAATTCCTGATCCCTAAGATCCGCTCCCGCGTCGTCTCAGGTTTTTTAGACGTAATGGCAATTTTTTGACCTACGAGGGCATTCAGGAGAGTGGATTTTCCAACATTTGGCTTTCCAACGATGGCCACAAATCCTGATCTAAAAGAAGACGCCTCTTCCATTAAATTCTTTCAAGACCGCTCTGGTGAACCCATCCCCCTCGATCATTGGGTAACCAAATAAGGATCCATTCTCCCGAGACATCCCGAACTGAACATTTTGTTCCAGCATGCAACACAAAGGCTTTGGTTTCCTGCGGGGAGGGGCCGTAACGGACGTCGATCTCTTCCGTAATCACGATGGCGGGTGAAAAGTGGGACTCCAAGACTTTGAGAACGCCGAAGCCAGAGAGAAGGACAAACAGACTGGCCAAAGGGACAAGAAGACGGCGAAAGAAGATCGGGCGGAACGAAGGACGGATCACGGCATAGGCGGAAAAAAGAAGGGTGAGGATATAGCAGAGAGAAGCCATCCCCACGACCAGGTTAAGACTCAAGAAGTGATGAAGCCTCATGAGTCTCCGTTGCCAATGGGGCCTTTCGGCCGCTTCAACTTTATCTTGTAAAAATTCATGGACAAAAGTGAGGTTATTCATGAGTTCCTTGTCTTCTGGGGCAAACTTTAAGGCACGCTCATAATTGAGAACGGCCTTTCCGATTTGACCGACCTTGAAATAAGCATTTCCCAAATTGTAATATAAGGAAGCCCCCTGGACACCGCGCGAAAGAATTTCTTCGTAGGCCTTGATGGCTGCTGCATAGTCCTCTTTCTGATAAAGCACATTTCCTTGTTCAAACGCTTTCCGTACATCGTATTCCTCCTTTTCTCCAAGAGCAATTTCTCCGAATACGAAAAGGAGGAGGAACGCGATGGAAAGACTTTTTTTAAAGAAGAGAAAGATCGATCTTTTCAAGTTGCTGAAGCACTCCTTTCGACAATTCATAACTTGCCCGCAGTTCCTTTTCACCAAACTGTCCAGATGCAAACTGAATGGCCTGAAGCGTTTCAAGACACCCTTTCAAATTCTTCTGGAGCACTTCATCTCCACCGGAAGTACCCACCCTTGCTTCAATCTGGTCTAATGTCAAAGCGCCCATCGGAACACCCCATTTGTCCCCCAAATATCCAAGAATCGCCTCATGGGCCTCCCTTGCACAGTCTTGAAAACGACCTGCCGTAAGATAAAGTTGCGCCTTTTTAAGACGCGCTTGGGAGGTGGAAAAGGCGCCTCGTCGGCGAATGGCCACCACATTCCGAGAAAGATAAAGTTGATACGATCTCCCTAAAAACGAAAAGAGGAGGAAAAGAAGAGGAACACATTGAATCCCCCAAAAAAAAGAGTTTGCGAAGAGGGGGGAAGAGGGAGTTGAGAGAGTGCCTAATTCGCTTTTGATGTAATAAATATCTTTCCCCAAAAGCTCGGGTTCCGTTTTTTCACGTCCGGCAGGGGCCGCAAGGGCGGTGGCAACCCTTTCCCGAATGGCCAAAGAGACCGGTCGGGTCACAATTCTTCTATACTTGTGGATCTTCGGATTGAAATAGGAAAATGAGATGGGATCAAGAGTAAAATTTCCGGCCCGGTCTGTGATGAGAATCATTTCATAGGTTTTCTCACCCACAAAAGAGGTCTTTCCCCGTGTCAACCGATCAGAGGCGCGCGATTGAAAAGAGGAAGCAAACGGAAACTTCCCAAGAGAGGGAGCTTTGATCTCCTTCAAAAACCCTTTCCCGTAGATGTGGAGCTTTAATGTCGCTGATTCTCCAATCTCAAGCTCCGTCTTATCCAAAGAGGTGCTTATCTTAAATTCCCCCACAGCGCCGGAAAAATCGTCAGGCCTGTTTTCATCGGGTAGTGGACGGACTTGAAGGGAGACCGGATCGACTTTGAGAGAGACGGCTTCTCCATGACTCCAAAAATCTCCGGCGGGAAGTCTCTCTTTAAACGACCGGTCGAAAAGCTGCCGTCCTTCCGTCTTGAGGAGGAGGGAAAGTTCCCCAAATGCTAATGTCAAGGGGCCGCTTTGGAGCGGGACCCAGATCTGTTCTTCAACGCTCCTGCCGTAATAGATCTCGCCTTCTTTTGTTTCTGTTTCCTCATGGGGAACAAAATCTCCTTCCACTTCTCGGAGTTGCAGGGCCTCTTTGGGAGGTGTCCCCTCTTTGAGGCCCTTGTACTGGAAGGGGACTGTTGCATACGCCCAGACTATCACACGAATCGGCTCGTTTTGATAAGGTTTCGGATTGTCCACGACAACCCGTGCAAAGGATTTTGGAGGAAGAGAGTCTTGTCGCGAACCGATATCCTCCGTCCATGAAGTGGCGCGTTTCTCTCGGGTCGGTTGCGAGACTTGTGGGAGGACATTTAAGAGGAGCGGCTTTGTCACAAGGAAATGGTCCTCCAGATGAATTCCCAGGGCAGGAATCGTCTTCGGACCCACCGTTTCAGGATGTAACGTATAAACAAACTCTTTGGTTGGAGAGACTTTTCCCCCTTGAGGGGAAAGGACCTGTCGCGTTTCTTTATAGAAAATGAGGAGGCCTGGAATACGGGGGATGGATGGAAGAGGGACCTCCTTCTCCTCTTCTGTTTTGAGTGAGAGAGTCAATGTGGCGACTTCTTCCACCGACACTTCATCATGATCCAGGGTTGCGACGAAAGAGTCTTCCGCGGAAAGGCTCTGGGGTATGAAAAATAGAACTACTATTACAAGTTGTAGTAAAACGGAGCAAATTTTTCTCAACTCACCAATCCTTTTTATAGGGTTTTGTTTTTTCTCCGGGAGGGGGAGGAGGTGTGGGAAGTCCTTTGGGGTCTCTAAATTCTGCCTCCTCGAGACTCTGTAAGATGAGTCTTATCTCTTCATCGAGGGTATCTTGTTTGGAATTCGCTGTCACATCGGCAGGCAGGTCGCGGAGAACGAATCGTTTTCCCTCGAGGGCCCTTAAGACGACTTCGAGATTATATTTTGAATTTTCGTCATTCGGATTCAGTCGCAGAGCTTCCTTAAACTCCCTTAAGGCATTCTCCAACTGCCCTAAATGGTAATAGGTATTGCCGAGGTTGTAGTGGACCTTCGCCTTCGAAAGATCTTCGGCCTGAAGCAACGCTTCTTGATAGATCTCGAGAGCCTTTCTAAAGTCGTTTTGGGTATAAAAGGCATTTCCCTGGGACACAAGTTCCTCGAGGGAGGGTCCCTTCTCTGCAAAAGAGAAGCTGCTGAAAAAGAGAGAGACCCCCACCATCCCTCCCGCCCAAAGTAGATTAAACCGATTCGCCCTCATGGATGCGTCGTGTCTCCGAAAGGATCATTTCTACCACCAGAAACAAAACAGCCAAGAAAAGTGGAACTTGAAAACGGCTTTCATACTGACGCTCAGATGCTTCCGTCACCTCTTTTCTTCCTCGTTTTGCCACTTCTTCCCAAAGAGTGTCCAGTTCTTCGAAGCCGGCGGTCGATTTAAAATAGTGCCCCCTTGTCTCGTGTGCGATTTTGGTGAGAAGTTCTTCATTGGCATGCGTGACCACGGTCACCCCGTTTAAGTCCTTCTTATACCCTACGAATACCCCCTTCTCATGAAGGGGGATCAACGCCCCTGTAGGCGAACCGAATCCGATGCAAAAAATGGCAATCCCTTCACGACTCGCCTCCCGCGCCACTGGAAGGGGGTCCTCCCCTTCCAGATCTTCTCCGTCGCTAAAAAGAACAAGATATTTTCGTGTTCCTTTTTCTTCCCCAAAACTTTTCCGCGCATTTTCAATCGCCTTTTTGAAGGCGCTTCCTGGAACAGGAAGGCTCTGGGTATCCACCGATTCCAAAAAATAGCGTATCGCATGATGGTCCATGGTGAGGGGACACTGCACAAAACTTGTTCCCGAAAAGATGATGAGCCCCACGCGGTACCCCTCCAACTTTTCCAAAAATTGAAGAAGCTCTTTTTTGGCCTTGGCGAGACGGCTGGGGGTCTCATCCTGCGCCAGCATGCTAAGAGATACATCTAAGGCAAGAAAAAACTCGGACCCCAGCTTCTTTTTAATCTTGACGGGACTGGAGGTTTGTGGAGAAGCCAGGGCAACCACGAGAAACAAAAACCCAAACAACAAAAGAAAAGCCCTCGTCCATCGCCTTCCGGGGTGAACGGACCGTTCCACCTTTTCTCGGAATTCTTCCGAGCCAAAAGCCTCGATGAGTCTCCGTTTTGCCCTTGTGGCATACAGAGAAAGATAAAACAGGAGGGGAAGTAGGAAAAGCATGTTAAGAAAATAAGGGTGCTGCCATCGCATTGCCGTTCTCCCTCAGGGGATCTTCATGAAAAGGGTGTTACGAAGCATCATTTCAATTCCTAAAAGGCCGATCGCCGGCCAAACGAAAAAAGGGAAAAGATCAATGTAATTCTTATAGCGCCTCGTCGTAATGCCGACTTTTTCGAGGGTGTCAATTTCCTGAAAGGTCCGTTCCAGAGAAAGTTTGTCCTCCACCCTGAAATAACGGCCTCCGGTGGAAGAGGCAATCGCCTTCAAGGAGGACTCATCGAGCTGATTCTGAACACGAACATACTTTTCTTCAGAAAGGAGCGCATCCTTGGGCCGCGAAGTCTCCTCTTCCACGGGGTAAAGGCTCATGCCGGTTTTCCCTGCCCCTAGGGTATAAACCTTTATCCCAAAATATTTTGCCAGTTGAGCCGCAGCCATCGGTTCAATTTCGCCGGCGTTGTTGATCCCGTCGGTGAGGAGGACGAGGACTTTCGTCTGGGCCTCTGAATTTTTGAGTCGATTGACAGCACTGGCAATGGCGAGTCCAATGGCTGTGCCATCTTCAATCATCCCGATGTGAACTTCATCCAGGAGTCGAATGAGTTGATCATGGTCCAGCGTCAACGGACATTGCGTATAACTTTGCGCTCCGAAGACAACAAGGCCGATCCGATCCCCCTTGCGCCGTTTAATAAACACTTTTGACGCTTCCTTGGCCCCTTCCAAACGGTTTTTCGGTAAAAAATCGAGCGCCTTCATGCTCCCTGACACATCCAGGGCAAGGATGAGATCAATTCCCTTATCTCTCAGTTCCTCGATCCCTTCTCCCTTTTGGGGGCGCAATAAAGCGATTCCTAATAACAGGAGAATGAGGATCCGGATCGCAAGTAGACACATCCGTCTTGGAAGCGAAGAGGTCCCTGCGTCCACCCGAAGAAGAGAAAGACTCGAGAAGCGGAGGGTTGGCTCTTTCCCGATCCGATTTTTAGCGTAGAGGAATGCGATGATGAGAACAACCGGAAAAAGGATTAAAAAGATTGGATTTGCGATTCTTAAGGGGCTTTCCATTTCATGAAGAACTTGAGAAAATCTCTTCGGCCGATTTGAGAAAAGTTGTAAACTCTTCTGAATCGACCGGCCGATCCGAAAATTTAACAAGATCGGATATCCTCAAGATTTCCTGCGCTTTATCCGTAATGCTGCGACAAGGAGGATAGTTCACCATCCGCTCGAGGAGTTCGGTTGTCGTGAGATGAAGGGTGAGCGGATCATATTGCTTGGCAAGATAATCGCGAAGGGTCTTCGAAAGTTCCTTGTAATGCATGACCGTAACCGTCCCGCCCGTCATCTTTTTCTTCAACTCTGCAAGAGCACGAAGAGCGGCATTCGAGGGATCCTCACGCGAAATCCTTGCGATCGGTTTTGGCATGAGCCGAATGATTCCATAAATCCCGATGCAGACAACGCCAATCGACAGTAAGAGAAGAGCGAATGTTTTAAAAATAACCCGGAGCCCTTTATTTCTCTCAGGGGTTCTCAGCTTCTGAATGTCCATTGGCGCAGAGGGCTCCTCGCCCAGGAGACTTTGGACCGTAATTTCAACGGGCTCCGTTTTTTCGATCCCCCGCATTCCAAGACTTGATCCTGCAGAGAGCGCTTCTTCTACCGAAGACTCGGGGAGGGCGCGTTTTCGGTAGTCCGTATACGGAATATCAAGGGGAGGAATCTGCCATACCCCCGGCTTGAAAATGGTTAAGAAAAAATCAACCCCTTCGGTCACCTCCTCTCCTCCGCTACGGCGAGGGAGAGGGCGATAGCGTTTTGCTTCAAAAGGGCCGAAATCGATCCCCTCGCCGGGGAGGGTCACCAGCACATCGGAAGGGTGGGTTGCACGGATTTCATAAAGCACTTCGTCGCCCACGCGAATGGTCCTTTTATCGACACGTGCGGAGAGGGTCAAGGCCTTCCCTCCAGGGGCTTCCTCCGTCCAGAAAAGAAGAGACAGAGTGATGAGATAGACAAGGGAAATCGCCTTTTTCCCCATGCAACCTCCCTATCTTCTTCTCTGACGGTCTCGGAAAAACTTCATCAAAGGCTGGATATAGGGCTCTCCAACGATAATTGGAATTGCATCGATTCCGATGGAACTGAATTTTCCAAAAAGCTCTGCGTGTCGTTCCCTTGATTTTCTTTCGAAGGAGTTGGCGAAGGAGAGTTCTCGTGTATTCACAAGTTGGACCTCCCCTGTTTCCGCATCCTCAAATTCGACAAGACCGACGCGAGGGATCACCAGTTCCCGATGATCCTGGACGACCACGCAGATGGTGTCATGCCGCTTATGAGTTGTCTGAAGGAGATGCCAGTAATCTTCTGAGAGAAAATCGGAAATAATAAACACGACGCATCGACGGGAAATCACACGATTTAAAGTGTTGAGCGCCAGTTTAAGGTCGGTCTTTTTGCCCTTTGGTGAAAAATAAAGGAAATCGCGAATCATCTCCAAAAAATGCACGCGCCTTTTCTTGGGGGGGAGAAACTTCTCGACGCGGTCTGTAAAAAGGAGCATGCCGATCTTATCCTGGTTTAGAAACGCCGAATAGGCAAGAAGGGCAGCCACTTCAGAAGCAAATTCCCTCTTTGTCTTATCCGAACTTCCGAAGGAGCTCGAAGCGCTCAAGTCGACGAGAAACATGATGGTGAGTTCCCTCTCCTCCACGAACCGCTTGGTGTGAACGCGGTTCATCCGCGCCGTCACATTCCAGTCGATCGTCCGGATGTCATCGCCGATCTGGTACTCCCGTACCTCACTAAATTCAATCCCCCTTCCCTTAAAAATGCTTTCGTATTCGCCGGCAAAAAGATCGGTCACCAGACGCTTTGTGGTAATCTCGAGCCGGCGGATATGACTGAAGAATTCCTCCGGGATCATGGAACCGGAACGCCTTGGAAGAGTTTTTGAACGATATCCTCAGAAGTGACCTCTTCCGCCTCGGCCTCGTAGGTCACAAGGATCCGATGGCGAAGGACATCCAACCCGATCGCCTTGATGTCTTCGGGGATCACGTACCCCCTTCGATTTAAAAAGGCGTGGGCCTTCGCGGCCATGTTGAGGTTGATGGTAGCGCGAGGAGAGGCCCCGTAGAGGATAAATCCTTTAAGGTCGAGATGATACGCCTCAGGATTTCGGCTCGCTATCACAAGTTCAACAATATAATCTTTGATCTTGTCATCCACATAAATCTGATTGACCACTTCACGGGCCTGAATGAGTTTCTGCGGTGAAATGATTTTATTTACCGTGATCGGCGGCCCACCCGCCATCCGCTCCATAATCATCTTCTCCTCGTCTTTCGCGGGATAGGTGATCTTTAGTTTCAACATAAACCGGTCCACCTGGGCTTCCGGAAGGTTATACGTTCCCTCCTGTTCGATCGGGTTCTGGGTGGCGAGGACCAAAAAAGGATCGTCCAGTTTAAAAGTGTTCTCGCCAATAGTCACCTGCCGCTCCTGCATCGCTTCAAGAAGAGCACTTTGAACTTTGGCCGGGGCGCGGTTAATCTCATCGGCGAGGATAATATTGGCAAAGAGAGGACCTTTTTTGGTGAGAAAGTTCCCCTCCTTGGGATTATAAATGAGTGTTCCGATAAGGTCTGCGGGGAGAAGATCCGGCGTAAACTGGATCCTCTGAAATTTCGTGTCGATCGTTTGGGCGAGTGTCTTGACAGAAGCGGTTTTGGCGAGACCCGGCACCCCCTCGAGGAGGATATGTCCATTGGCCAAAAGGCCGATGAGGAGTCTTTCAATCATGTACTTTTGCCCGACGATCACCTTCCCGATCTCAGAAATTAAAGGGGGAATAAACTCACTTTCTTGTTTAATCCTCTCATTCAGAGCCTTCAAATCCTGCACCATGAATTCCTCCTTGGGTGGCCGATACTACACACAACTTCCGATTTTATCAATAGTTACATTATATCACAGAGGGGGTTATTTTTCAAGAATAAAAGGGCCCGCCTGCCGGCGAGGCAGGAAAACTTACGAAGGGGTTGGGTAGTGGGTAAGGACCCAGGCGAGTGCTTCCTCTTTAGAGGCGACCGTCCCCTCCAGTTGAAGGTCGTTCAGTTCCGTAAGAATTTTTCCAAGAAGGGGCCCTTGGGTAAAACCGAGGGTAAGGAGATCGTCCCCCCGGAGGAACGGTTTGGGTTTGATATCTTCCTCGCTAAACTCCCCCAGCTTTTTTCTTAAGAATTCCCAGTTCTCCAGAATGCCATGGCTTGAGAGGCAATCGATGCGGTGAAGTTCGAGTTCCTCAAGAAAGGTTTCCCGCTGAAGAAGTCCTTTCAGTTTCCCGGGCCGCATCTTTTGCACCTCTTTAAAACGCATATGATTTTGAACGCACGCGATGATCCGTTCTTTCTCTTCATTTGAAAAGCGGAGGCGGGCAAGGATTTTCTCAGAAAGCTCCGCTCCTACTTCTGGATGCTGGTTAAACCGGATTCGATCGGTGACTTCGTAGGTGAGGGGTTTTCCGACATCATGGAGAAGACAGGAAAAAGCAAGGGTAACCGACGGATGATCGAGTTTATCCAGCATGAGCTTCGTATGGATAAACACATCCCCCTCCGGATGAAACTCCCTGGGTTGGTCGACCCCTTTCATGGCCTCAACCTCAGGCAAAATCTCCTTAAGAAGCCGGCTCTCACTTAAAAGCCCAAGTCCCCGACCGGCCCCGGCCCGAGTAAAAATTTTAACGAGCTCCTCCCGAATACGCTCTGGGCTAACCCCTTTGATCTCCGGTGCAAGTCGTTGAATCGTCCGAAACGTTTCTGGCTCGATTTCAAAAGAGAGATTACTGGCAAATCGGATCGCCCGAAGCAGCCGAAGTTTGTCTTCCCGAAAACGCTCTTCAGGGTTTCCAATGGTCCGAATCCGCTTCGCCTGAATGTCCTTTTCTCCCTCAACATAATCCAATAGTTTCCCTGAGAGAGGGTCGTAGAAAAGACCGTTGATCGTAAAGTCTCGACGGAGAGCATCTTCTTTGGCGTTTGAAAAAGTGACCGAATCGGGCCGCCGCCCATCCGAGTAAACCCCTTCGGTCCGGAAGGTGGCCACTTCAAAATTCTGACCTTCCAGGACAACGAGAAGGACCCCAAATTTTTCCCCCACCGGAACCGTTTTTGGAAAAAGCTTTTTGACCTCATCCGGCTTGGCGTTTGTGGCGATGTCATAATCTTTGGGAGATTGCCCCATCAGGCTATCGCGAACCGATCCTCCCGTCCAGTACGCTTCGAATCCTCGGTCTCTTAAAATTTTAACGATGTGTGTAGCGGTCTCTTTCTTTTCCATACCCCTTTATTCTAACAAAAAGCCCTACCTCTCGATAGGGCGAAATGGGCTTATTGCTTATCGCGTATTATAATGGGACGATACGAAAGGATGAAGTCAGCCGCCGTATTTCCAGGGAGTTTCTGAAAGGGCCAAAGGGGCCACCTCTTTTTGAACCCCCGCCTCAACCACTTCCCCGATCACCACAAGATGATCTCCCCTTTCCACCGTTTCCACCACGTTGCATTCTAAAAAAGCTGGGGCCTCTGTGAGGATCGGACAACCATTCGCCCCTTTTTGGAATGAAAGTTCTCCAAATTTGCCATTCTTCGGTTCGGGACATTTGAAGAAACTCTGTGCAATCTCCTTTTGGCCTGTCCCTAAAATACTCACACTAAAGACACGGCTTTCTTGAATCATCTGTGCGGAACGCCCCTCTCCCGAAACACCCAACATCACAAGGGGGGGCCTGAAAGAGGCCTGACTTAACCAGGTGCCGGTAAAGGCATGCACTGTACTATTGTCCCTGACCCCAATCACATAGAGTCCGTAGGTGAACATCTGGAGGACTTTCTTTTTTACCCGTTCATCCATCTTTTTTCCCTTTCGTTTTCATCCTAAAACTTCCCCTCCTAAGTGTCAAGGGATTTCAAGAAGATCATTTGCCGAAGCTCGCGTAATGAGTGAACCATTATAACATGAGTCAGACGGCGGGAAAATATTCTCGTTAAGGAAATCTTCTAAAGGTGCGATCGAGGCTCCGGTATCCGAGCGCCTCTGAAATGTGAGAGGATTGGATGTTTTCTTCGCCCTCAAGGTCCGCAATCGTTCTTGCCACTTTTAAGATACGGTCATAGGCACGCATGCTTAAGCCCAGCTCTTGGATCGCGACACGTAAAAGTTCCTTCCCCGACCGCGACAAAGCGCAGTAGCGCACCATTTCTTTCGGGCCGAGAATGGCGTTGCAGAATTCCGGTGCCTTACCTTCATATCTTCTCTTCTGAACTCCTCGTGCGCGATGGACCCTCTCGCGGATCGCCTTGGAATCCTCCCCCTCACCTCCTTGCGTCATCTCTTCATATTTCAAGGGAGGGACCTCCAGGTGAATATCGATCCGGTCGATGAGGGGACCGGAGATGCGGGAATAATATTTTTCAATCTGGTAGGAACTGCAGCGGCATTCCTTTCTCGGATCGGTGAGATATCCGCAGGGGCAGGGGTTCATGGCACAAACGAGGATAAAACGGGCAGGATAGGTTAAAGAAGTTTCGGCGCGGGAGATCGTGACATGCCCATCCTCAAGAGGCTGACGAAGGGTTTCCAAGACATTCCGCTTAAATTCAGGAAGTTCATCCAAAAAGAGAACGCCATGATGGGCAAGACTTACTTCTCCCGGTTTTGGGTGTGCGGTTCCACCAATGAGTCCCGCATCGGAGATCGTATGATGCGGAGATCGAAAAGGGCGAGCCGCCACAAAATGCCTTTTGCTCGTAAGATACCCTGCAACGCTATGAATCTTTGTGCTCTCAATAGCCTCTTCCAAGGTAAGGGGGGAGAGAATCGTTGAAAACCTTTTGGCCAACATCGTCTTCCCCCCTCCCGGGGGACCGATGAGGAGAACATTGTGACCCCCGGCTGCCGCGATCTCAAGGGCTCTTTTGGCATGAGATTGTCCTTTGACGTCCCGAAAATCAAACTCTTCATGCCCGTTCTCCCGCCACATCCTTTGAACATCGATCCGGATCTTCTCCCTCTCAAGTTCACCTCTTAGAAAACGGACCGTTTCCATAAGCGTTTTCATGGCATAGACAGAAACCCTCTGCACGATTGCTGCTTCAAAGGCGTTCCCCCGAGGAACAACAAATCTTCTTCCGAGGCGCTTTCCCACTTCCACCGACCGTGGCAAAATTCCCGAAATTGGACGGAGGGTTCCATCCAGGGAAAGCTCACCACAGCAAATCATCTCATGAAGGGAAGCGGACTCCAGTTGTCCGGTCGCCTGAAGAATCCCGAGAGCGATCGGAAGATCAAAAGAAGGCCCTTCCTTTCGGATGTCGCACGGGGCAAGATTCACCGTGATCTTTTTTCTCGGAAACTCAAAACCTGAGTTTTTAATGGCGCTCTTAACGCGATCGACACTTTCTTTAACCGCCAAATCGGGAAGACCGACGATGGAGAAGCCGGGGAGACCGTTTGAAAGATCAACCTCCACCTCAACCGAATATCCTTCTATCCCCAGGACCCCCACCGAGGCAACCTTCGCCAACATCTCTTACCCCCCGAGAGAAATAGCATTTTGAATGAGTTCCACCTGTTGCACTCCTCCTCCCTCATGGAGAAGGAGTGTAACCACATCGATCCGGGTAGGTTCTTCCTTACGGCGCCGCTTTAAGTAAAACTGCGCAAGGCGGATGAGTCTTCTGCGTTTTTTCCAAGGAATCTGTTCCTCAGGAAATCCGAAAGCCGTTCCATTCCGGCTTTTCACCTCGATAAAAACGATCTCTCCACCTTCTTTGGCCACAAGATCAATCTCTCCGAATCGGCACCTGAAATTTTTCTCAAGGATCTTGTATCCTTTCCCTTGAAGAAATCTCTGGGCAAGGATTTCTCCCGCCTTACCCAGAGACCTCCGCGAGTTAAACTCTTTCTCCATCAGCGTCCCGATAGGCCTGAAGGACAAGTTCTGTTAAAGAGCCCCTCGTCTCGTCATTGAGAGGACTTACCGTTTCGTACCAGTTTCCATCCTTTCCCTGTTCTCTGGGCATCGAAACAAAAAGGCCGTTCTTCCCGGAGACGACCCGGAGCCCTTTCACAAGAATCGATCCGGAAATGGCAATGTCGCAGAAGGCCCTTGTCTTCCCTTCTCCATCCAGTTTGCGAAGCCTTAATACCTCAAGCCCTAAACTCTCCATGGCAATCTCCTTTCAACCCCATGCTCCAATTGAAGGCTCCTATAAGTACATGACGTAAAAGAAAGGAAAATTCTTGCAAGAATTTTAAAAAAATTGAGGGCCCTTCATAACCCTATCAAACAAAAGGGCTAAGGATTTCGATGGGATGCGAAGGATTAAGGGTAGTAAAGAGGGATGAGGCTCCAGGGCTTTTCTTTTCTTCCTCCATCCGGGGAGGTCTTGCCCTTCTCCCATAAACGGGGGTCAAACGCCTTGGCCTCCTCGTGGGTCATCTTGTCCTTCTCCTGTAACCAGTGAAAGATGAAGGGAGGCCCTGCCCCAACGCCGCCGTTCTGGGAAAGGGCGTGGGAAAGTTCTATGATTTCTTCTCGGTTTAATCGATCCACAATGCCACGCAATAGACTGAACCTTGCAAAGGGATCCTGAAGGGTAAGGATGATTCCAAGTTGATCGAATGGAATTTGTTTGAGGAGAAGGTCTATCTCCTTATCCGTTGGACCTCTGTCTTCTTGAATGAGTTTGATGGTGACCTCATCGTGAGGGACGAGTAAAAGTAATGATGCGGGTTCTCCTGGAATCACGGAACGCGCTGGGATCCCTTTTTCTCTTAATGCTTCAGCCATGCCCGTTTTGGAATGCAACGAACCTCGCAAGGCGATCACCATGGAGTTAGGAACCGTGGATTGAATTTCCTCGATCTGGCGTATCAAGGCTTCATCCCGACGGAGGACTCCTGTTCTGTCATAAGAGACCTCTTTAAGAAGTAAAGGAAGGTACGTTTCCTCATCTCCTTCATAAAATTCTTGCACGATGATTCTGTCGAAGGCCTCTTTCAGCATCTCGATTTGCCAAAGGTCAAAGTCTATGTTTTCAAGTTCAAGGACGAAATCGAGTTTATGTTCAATGATATATTTCGCCACCTGTTTGTGAAACTCATTCAGATCCTCTGGAATTTCTCCTTTTTTAATCCTTTCATATAATGTCCGAATCTGATCTTTGATCTGCTTAAACCTTTTCTCTAAAAGTACCGTATCTTTTTTATTTCTAGAAAGAAGAGATTCAGAAAGCTCTGGGTGGTGTTGAAATGTCAGATCAAGACTGGGACCCGCCTGTTCAAGCAGAAGGATCACTTTCTTCCCCGACCGCTGCGCGTGAAGGCGTATTTTATCTAACTTCTTACGAATGCGATCAAAACCTTTGGAACCATGACGAGAAAAAATAAAAACCACCTCCTCGGATCGAAGAAGGGCCTCATGAAGTCGGCCTCTTATCCCCCTATCGGTTGAAGCGGAGGGTCTGAGATGGGAAAGGTCGGTCTTAAAAGCCGAAGCGGGGAGGAGTGATGAAAAGATAAAGAACGCCGAGCCAAGGAGTGAAATAAGCCTTGTAAAGAAGGGTGTGGGATGCAATGTAAGTATAAAGTTTACCTTACGGAGGGCTCAAAATCAATAGACTATATCAAACTATTGCGTCGTTTTATAATCTTTTTTCCGATCCGACCCTCGGTTCTTCTCTTTCCATGCCTCGTACATCACAATGAGTGACCTCGTGGTTGCCGTATCAAAGATCCACTTGACGCCGAAGAGAATCCCTAAGGTGAGACATTGTAAAAAATAGCGTGGGAAAAAGAAAGAGGCGCCAATGAAAAAGAGGGAGAGAAAAAGCCAGAGAGACTTTTTCATCTTCGACTTTTTCGCTTTTCCCTTCTTCGCAAGGTGGGTTGCCTTTTCGAGAAGAGGGGTGGAAACTTCCTCAGCGGGGCCGAATCCTATCCCTGGCCGGACCTCCTGCGCAAGAAGGAGCTCATGAAGACAGAACTCACAACGGAGGAGGTGGTCTGCGATCTCTCCCCCTTCTTGACCGGATGAACCCTTCAGGTAGTCCCAGAGTTCTTTCTCTGTAGGACAATCCCCGCTTCGGGCGGGCAAAGGAGTTTTCCCTTCTCCGAGTCTCTGTTTTAACACCTCTTCAACTGGATCAAACATTTTATTTTCCCCCAAGACGCCCTTTAAGAGCTTTTGCCACCTTCTCCTTCGTCCTCTGAATGAGACTTGAAATCGTCCCTATCGGAATCTTAAGAAGCTCCGAGATCTCGGCGTGGGTCTTCTCCTCGATGAGGTTGAGACGAAGGACGCAGGATTCTTTCTCCGTCAATCGCCCAAGGATCTCCTGAAGAGATTCCTCAAATAACTTTTCCTCTGCATGCTCCCGAGGATTTTTCTCTTTGCCCGGAAGAAGATCGGCTAACGATTTTTCTCCTTCCGTTCCCATGCGCCCTTCAAGAGAGATGGATCTCCGAGCCGAAGCCCCTTCCTTCCGCACCGTATCGATGGCGATCCGGTAACTCACCATCACGAGCCACCCTTCGAGACGGTCCACCCCTTCGGCATCCTTAAGACCTTTTTCCCACAAATAGGAAAAGACCTGTTGGAAGGCATCCTCGAGGTCTTCGGGGTGGAACGGAAACTTGCACCTTGTGAAGGAACGTTCAATGGCCCAATAGATGAGGTTTGAGAATCGCCTGACAAACTCTTCCCAGGCCAAGGAATCTTTCTTAAGACACAACCGGACGAGCTCCTGAGCGCTGCGCTTCACTCGATCATTGTACTTTGACGAGAAGCGTACGTCAAGAAATCAAAAAGAGGTGGCGGTCGAAGCGGAAATAAATTCCCCTTTTTTCGCTTCGATTTTCGAAAGAGTCTCTTTCACGAAACCCCTGAACTGATCATATTCAATTTTCTTGGGAACTTTCCCTGCGAAGGCGATCTGACCTGTTTCTTTGTTATAAAGGCGGACGCCTTCCATCTCCCGCAGGAGAAGTTTCCGTCCTTTTTTGTCACTCGTGACGGAGAACTTTCCCTGTGAAAGACCCATGACATGGCGGAATCCCTGGTTATCTTCTTCCGTGAGAAATAGAATCGCTTCCTCGTCAATTCGGAAAGAAAGTGGACCGACGGCCTGTTTTCCATCCGTCCCTGGCTGGCGGGCAATCTGCATGAGGAGAATTTCTTCTTTTCCGAGATCATTCTTGAGATACTCATCCACCCGGAATGAAATAATCGCATAAAGAGTTTCCCCTTCTTCCGAAGGGTGGATATGGAAGGAGGTACACCGACCCGCCACAATGGTATTGGCCTCCACAATCATCTCCTGCATTGTCCTTTGCGGAAGGATGAGGGCCTGGACCCCTGGTGTTGCAAAGAGAATAAAGGAGAGTGTTATCAGTGCAATCGAAACCTTTTTCATAGATATCACCACCTCGTTTGGTTATCCCCCTACGCCTTCGGCTTCGGGGGATTTAATTCGCACAGCAACTTATGTTCACTTCGTTCCATAAATTGCGTGCTCATTAAATAAAAAACCTCATCTCCAGAAAGGAAATGAGGTGTGATGAAAGCATTTCGGCAACCAGACAACCTTATCTCGACTACCCATCGAAACGTAGGTTCACGGTTTTGCTCCCCCCTAACGCGCTTCGCGCTTCGGAGAGGGGGCACCCCCCGCCAAAACTCTTTGGCGGGCCCGCCCGTCCTTCCCTTTCAGGAAGTTTGCGTTTTCGTCTTTATTCAGTTTTCAATGCTTCGACTTCGCTCAGCATTGATCCTGAGCCTGTCGAAGGATCAAAATGTAACTCTAACGATAAGTATACACTAAACTTGCCATTTTGTCAATGCTTCAGGTTTAAATGGGCATCCGCCTTCTCGAGAAGTTTCCGGCTTGTGGCGAAGGTGATTCGATCTTTCGCTTCTTTAAAGGGAAGCCAGAGGGAGTCGACATGTTCAAAGGAGAGTTGAACATCCTTTTGGGAACTTTCTGCAAGGGTGTAAACGACAAATTTTATAATCCGTTTCCTACCGACCTGAAAAAAATAGCGGACGGTCTCTTTGAAACCGGGAATAAAGGTAAGCTGGGTCATACCGGTTTCCTCCCGGACTTCGCGCCGGATCGTCTCTTCGGTTTTCTCTCCTTTTTCAATATGCCCCTTCGGAAAGTCCCAATGCCCCTCTTCGTAATGAAGGAGAAGGTAGAGGATCTTTTTGGCTTCTTTCCGGAAAATGACCGCCCCTGCGGAGCGTTCAATCGGCATTGGGACTCACGGAGGTCTCTCCTATTTTCCAGACGAGGATTTGCTCTTGTAGGGGCAGTTGGGGCCTTGTGGGCAATCAGCACCTAAAGGGCATCCTATCCTTGCCGGCCCATAGTAGCCTCCCTTTCCCCATTTGGTCAGGTAGTAGGTTTTGCAGAGGACCCCCGCAAAACTGACCACGATGATGACCGTTCCGACAATCTGGCCAATTGTTTTGAGGTCCTTTTTCTGGGTACTCGCCCTTTCTAAAACCCAGTAACCGACCGCTGCCGAGACAAGCAGTAATGCGACTCCACCTGTCATCATGTTGACCTCCTTTATTTTTACCTTTGTTGAAAGATATGCTGGACCTGATCCATCCGTTCCAGATACGGGTCTTCCAGTTCCTGAAATTGTTTCATGTATTCAAGGAATTCGTTCTCAAGGGTTCGCAGTTCCACTCCCAGCGCCTCAAGGAGCCACAGGATGTCTTCGTCTTCTTTGGGTTTTTCGCGGCTCATCCGCTCAAGGTAATTCATGAATTGCATGGGATAGCGGCTCATCAAAAAATGGACAAAAGCCCAGCTTTCGGCATAGGCATACTCCATGGCTCCGTACGCCACCCCCGGAAAGGAGCCCATCTTATACACGGTGAGATGCTCGATGGGGGTAACGGCATTTTTCCGCTTAGACTCCTGATAAAGATAGAGCCACCGACGGTTTTCGGATCCCAAAGGAACCGACTGCATGAAGGCGGCGAGCCCCTCCACCAACCAGGAGTTGGAGGCTTCCATCTGAATTGTCTCTAAAGTCCCACGGAGTTGTGCCAATTCCAAAAGAAGTTCTCGTTTCCTTTGGATGTCCTTTTCCTCCAAGAAGGCCCGTTTTTTCTCCGCCTCTTTTTTGTCGTAACCCGCCACCTTGGAGACGATGATACCTTGGAGGCCATAGTTATGGAAAAGTTCGTGGGTCATTTCGTGGCGAAGGGTCTCGATCGTCTGATCCCGGTACCACCCCTTCATGACCGAATGGTAGGCTGCGAATTTCTTCATGATGTCATGCGCTTGGCCTTCAACAAAGACGTGGTAACGCCTATCCACCTGACCTTTCACGGCTTCCGCCGCCTGATTCATGACGCGGCCAGTCTGGCCCACAATGGCTTCCTCGATGAGTGTCGAAAAGGTGTCTCCGAGTGTGTTAAATAAGAAAAGAACTTCGTGGGTCGGCGAGAAATAACCGGCCACCGCCCATCCGGGAACCCCGTCGGAAGCGGCGTATTCGATGAAATCTCCCCATTCATCGAAAATCACCACATAATGAGCGACCTTCGGCTCCCGGTCCTTGAGGAGCGGGAAAAAGGTGAGATAAAAATCGGTCCTTAGGTCGCGGATCGTCTTGCGGTATTCATCCACCCACGTGGCATAAGAATCGGTGATCAAGAGGAAGGCCCCGTCCCTGTACCACTTCATCTTCGGAAATTGCGTCCGGAGTGCTTCCTCGATTCTCCGGCTTCGTTCATTCCGGATCGGCTTAAAGGAAAGATACTCGATGTCCAAACGATGGATCTCCTGCTCAATCACTCCTCCCTCTTCCAACTCTCGCCTAAGGATCACGGCATCCTTCTCGACGGAGGCGATCTTTTCATCCAGCATCTGTTGGTTCTTCAGCACAACGACCACGTCATTGCGGTAAGGCCATTCTTCCGGGGCCCTCTCCGGAAAGAGCATCCCTTCTTTCTCGGTGCGGACTTTTCCTCTCTCAATTCTTTCGATCTCTTCCTTTACAAATGCTACGTCTCCTCCCTGCCACCTCATCATGACCCGCGCCTCATCTTCCCAGAGAAATTCTCCACTAATGACACTCCCATTTTTAAGATGGAGCGTCACCGCGTTGTCTTTGGGAAGTTTCTTTGGGGCTCTTAAGCGGGTCTCTCCCTCCCCGGCAGGGAAAATCCTTTTAGCCAATGGGGAGAGGAGGTTTGAGGTCAACAGCTGGTAAATCGCCAGAAGGGTCGCCCCTGTCCAGAAAATAAAAAGGAGGAATCGCTTAATCATGGCGAAGAGACTGTGTTATCCTCTTCAATTGTCTCAATGCTTCCGGTGCCATAGAAAACGAATGGTGCAGGGTCGGAAAGGAACGGTTGGATACCTCCCTCCGATAGGTGGCTACGGCGCGGCCCACCCTTTGGGCAAGATCTGCATACGGCTTCACAAACCGTGGCTTAAACGTTTGGAAAAGGCCCAGAAGATCATGGGTCACGAGGATCTGGCCGTCGCAAAAAGGGCCGGCGCCTATTCCGATCGTCGGAATCTTGACAAGTGCTGTAACCATCCTTCCCACCTCATAAGGAATACATTCAAGGATGATTGAAAAAGCCCCTTCTTTTTCTAAAAGAGAGGCCTCTTCCATCAATTGTTTTGCAGAAAGTGGATCTTTGGCCTTTAGATGGAAAGGGGTACCCGGTTTTACAGACTGCGGAAGGAGTCCGAGATGTCCCTGTACCTGAATTTTTTTCTTTCGAAGGAACCGGAGAACCGGGAGAACCGCCTCCCCCCCCTCCAATTTCACCGCATCACACCCCGCTTCATCGATAAAACGACAGGCATTCTTATAGGCAGCGGCAGGTGTCTGATAAGAGCGGTAAGGCATATCTCCCACGAGATACGCCCGCTTCACCCCACGCCGGACCGCCTTGGTATGGTGGATCATCTCATCCATGGTTACAAATCGGGTTGAGGAATAACCGAGAAGCACCATTCCCACGGAATCGCCAACGAGGATGAGGTCAATTCCCAACCGGTCCAACATCTCCGCCATCGGCGTGTCATAGGCGGTGAGTGCTGTAATTTTTTCGTGCCGTCTCTTTTTTTCCAAGAGATTCGACACTGTCACTTCCTTCATATCTCTATACTACTTTGATTTTAGCCGGGAGTAAAGAGGCGATTTGGAGGAAGTTTGTGAAAAGGCGGCGACCCACCTTTTCGTATACTTCGTGAAGCGCTTCAAATTCTTGATGGAGGGTTGTCTGATTCATCTGTTTGAGGTCCGAATCCTCACGGCCCCAAAGGTCCAACATCACGGAGGTCATTTCCAAATGAAACTGTAAGCCGTAGGCCGAGGTTCCAACCCGGACCATTTGATTCGTGCAGAAGTCCCCCTTTCCAAGAAGCGTCATCCTTGGTGTTAAGGTGACCGTTTCCCCATGAAGTTGAAAGACCTTAAAGGAAGTTGGAATCCCTGACAAAAGGGGGTCTTTTCTCCCGGCCTCTGTCAGCTGAACTTCAAAGGGATTTCCCTTCGGATCACGGAATCCGATCTCTTGGACAGGGCTCTTGACCACCCCGCCTCCTGCCCCCTTGACCAAAGTTTGAAGGCCAAGGCAAATCCCAAGATACGGGATCCCCAAAGAGAGAGCTTCCCGAATTCTTCCAAGTTGTTCCTTCATTTTTGGCGTCTTGTCATTGGCGCTGTCAGGGCCGCCTAACACGATCAGCGCGCTACATTTCCTTGGAGATGGAAAGGCCTCTCCCTTATCGAAATCGATGATCTCGTAAGGGATGTTTTGTTCTGTTAATATCATCTCAAAGAGACCGCCCCCTTCACGTGAAACGTTTTTTACGATGAGAACTTTTGAGTCATTCAAAAATTATTCTCCGTGACGGGGCCATGGACAACGCATTCCCGACTTTCTCGAACGATACGTGATAGGTCTGCTCAAACGCCTTGATCATCGCATCAATCAATTGTAACCGATCGAGGTGGAGTTCCTCCACGAGAAGCGTTCCCTGATGCAAGAGATGGCTTCTCACTCGCCGTTGTGCGGCCCCGGCCACCTTTTTTCCCCGATAAAGGAGGTCTCCGACGACGGGACTCTCGAAGCAAAGATCACCACGTTTCTCTTCCACGCATTGGATCGTTTCAATGCCAAGAAAGTGGAGAGACCTCTGAACGATCCGGTGAATCTCCACGTAAGAGCGCTTCACACTCCAGGGAAGTACTGAACCGCGGGGATAGGTCAAGGAGTAGGTAAGGTCCTTATCATGAAAAACGATTCCCCCTCCGGTCACGCGCCGGTAGGCAGGGAGATTCCCTAATAAAGAAGGCTTCTTTTGAAAATAACCGTAGGAGAGGCAGGGCTCTTTCCAGGAATAAAAGCGGAGGATCGGATAAGGGAGTTTTTCTTTTAGAAGTTGGGCGTCAAACTCGAGATTGTAAGATCCTTCCTCCGTTTCATGCGGAATAAGACGCCACAGGGATTTCATCACGTTTTTTCTTCTCCCACTTAAGCACCGGATGGCGTGCCGCCCAGACCTCATCGAGCCGTCGGACCGGGGCCGACATCGGGGCCTGGCGGAAAAGGGTCGGGTTCTCTTCCACCTCTTTGGCAATCGTTTTCATTACCTCTATGAAGTGATCGAGGGTCTGTCGGCTTTCTGTCTCAGTCGGCTCGATCATCATGGCCTCTGGCACAATGAGAGGGAAATAGATCGTGGGGGGATGGATACCGAAATCGATGAGTCGCTTGGCGATGTCCAAGGCCCTCACCCCTTTCTCTTTCTGCCGCGTTGCCGTGAGTACGAATTCATGCATGCACATTTCTGGATAAGCGACCTCATAAAAGGTCTTAAGACCCTTCAAAAGGTAATTGGCATTTAAAATCGCGTGCTGGCCGGTTCGCAGGAGTCCTTCCCTCCCCAAAGAGCGAATATAGGCATAGGCACGAAGGAGAACTCCTGTGTTTCCATAAAAGGCGGTCAGTTTTCCAACCGATTTCGGAAAGTCATGCTTTATCCTGAAAAGCTCTTTTTCTTGAACGATGCGCGGTGTAGGGAGATATTTGGAAAGAAACTTTTTCACTCCCACCGGCCCTGCCCCCGGCCCTCCCCCCCCATGGGGGGTGGAGAAGGTCTTATGCGTGTTCAGATGCACAATGTCGAATCCCATGTCTCCAGGGCGGGCCATCCCAAGGAGTGGATTCAGGTTAGCCCCATCATAATAGAGAAGGCCCTCCACTTCATGGACAAGTTTTGCAATCTCAGAGACCTCATCCTCAAAAAGACCTAACGTATTCGGATTGGTGAGCATCATCCCCGCCACATTTTGATCCAGGAGGCGACGGAGTTCATCCAAGTCGACACGGCCTCTTGCGTTGGATTTGACCTGAATCACCTCGTAGCCGCAGAGGGCAGCGCTTGCCGGATTTGTCCCATGGGAAGAGTCGGGGACAAGAATTTTCTTCCGAGGATTTCCGCGGTCTGAATGGTAGGCATGCATGATGAGAAGACCGGTAAATTCCCCTTGGGCCCCCGCAGCCGGTTGAAGACAGAACTCATCGACACCGACGATTTCGCAGAGTATTTTTTCAAGGTTGTACAAGAGTTCAAGAACCCCTTGCACGGTCTCCTCCTCTTGATAAGGGTGGAGGTTCAAAAAACCGATCTGTTTGACCACATCTTCATTCACCTTCGGATTGTATTTCATGGTGCAAGAACCGAGAGGATAGAAGTTGGCGTCGACGGAGAAATTCTTTTTAGAAAGAGAGGTGTAATGACGTACCACATCGAGTTCGCTCACCTCCGGAAGCTCGGGAGGATTTTTGCGAAGGAGGTGAAAGGGGAGGAATGAGGAAACCTCCTTGCGGGGAAACTCAAGCGCCGGCAAGGAGGTGCCTCTCCGTCCCGTTGAACCGATTTCAAAGAGTAGAGGTCTCATAGTCCCAGTACCTTCACAAGTTCGTCAAGTTCCCCCTTTGTCCTTGTTTCGGTGACACAAAAAAGGAGGCAGCCCTTTAGCTCCGGATAAAATTCCTGAAGGGGCAACGGTCCCAATATCCCCCTTTGGTGAAGACGTTTTTCAAGGAGAGAGGTGCCCTTTTGGGTCTCTATGACGAATTCGTTGAAAAAGGGCGCACGGAATCTTAAACGATACCCATGAAGCTTTGAGATCCGCTGAGAAAGGTAGTGGCTCTTCTGAAGATTTTGATCCGCGATCTCCTGGACTCCTGATTTTCCAAGGGTTGCAAGATAGACGGAAGTGGTCAAAGCGCAGAGTCCTTCGTTGGTACAGATGTTGGAGGTCGCTTTTTCTCGACGGATATGCTGCTCTCGGGTTTGTAGCGTCAGGACAAATCCCCTTTTTCCTTTTTCATCATGGGTCTGGCCGACGATACGCCCCGGCATCTTGCGTACAAATTCCTTCCGGGAGGCGAAAAAACCGAGGTAAGGCCCCCCAAAGAGGGAGCGGTTCCCGAGACTCTGCCCTTCTCCACAAGCGATGTCTGCGCCATACTCACCGGGAGGGGCCAAAAGTCCCAGGGAGATCGGGTAAACGACGCTGATCAAAAGGATTCCTTTCGCATGAAGTTTCTCAGCAATCTTTGCCATCTCCTCGATCCCGCCGAAAAAGTTCGGATTCTGGACAACGCAGCAGGCGACGTCGTTCACCAAGAGCGTCTCAAGCGCTTTAAGATCAGTCCTCCCGTCCAAGGGATCATAAGGAATTTCGAGAAGCTCGACCGATTGGGCGCTGAGGTAGGTTTTGATGACCCTTCGGTAAGAGGGATGGACAGTTTTCGAGACAAGAACCTTTCGCCGTCCTTCCTGAATCGAAAGGGCCATGAGTACCGCCTCCGCGCTGCTCGAGGCCCCGTCATAGAGAGAGGCATTGGAAACGTCGAGCCCGGTGAGTTCTGCAATCATCGTCTGGTACTCAAAGATCGCTTGAAGCATTCCTTGACTCGCTTCCGCCTGATACGGCGTGTAGGAGGTGTAAAAATCGCTTCGTCCAACAATATGCTCGACAACACTTGGAATAAAATGGTCGTAGGAGCCTGCCCCGAGATAGGAGGGGTGCTCAGCGGTATTCCAGTTCTTTTTCGCCTTCTCAAGGAAAAGACGTTTCAGTTCCAGTTCCGAAAGTCCCGACGGAACACGGAAATGCTTCAGGCGAAGTGCCTCCGGAATCGGCTGACAAATGTCTTCCATCCGGCGAAGGCTAATCCGATCCAGCATTATTTTTTCATCTTCCGGGGTGTTGGAAATATAATCCATGAAATTACCTTTTAAGGAAAACTTCGTAACTCCCTTTGTCCATGAGATGCTTAAAGTCTCCCTCCTCGGCGCCCTCGATCACAAAAAGCCATCCCTTTCCATAGGGGTCTTTGTTTACAAGGGCAGGATCTTTTTCAATCTCTGGATTCACCCGGATGACCTTTCCCGACACCGGGGCAAAGATATCATAGGCCGCCTTGACACTCTCGATGACCGCGGTGGGGTCTTCCTGTTTTACGAGTCTCCCCGCTTTGGGAAGTTCAATGAATACCACATCCGAGAGTTCCGACTGGGCGTGGTCTGTAATCCCAACGCACGTTTCCCGACCGTCTCGCCTTGCCCACTCATGGGTCTTGGTATAGAAAAGCCCTTCAGGAATATTCATGAACGACTCCTTTTGTAAAACGGGGTTCCGACCACCTTCGCCCGTAATTTTTTCTCCCGGATTTCAACAAAGAGTGCCGTCCCGGTCTCTGAGGCTGCGGGGGGGACGTAGCCGAGTCCGATTGTCTTTTGAAGAAAAGGCGAATGGGTGCCGCTTGTCACTTTGCCAATCCCCTGCTCTTTCCAAATGACACATCCCTGTCTTGGAATTCCCTGTTCGAGCATCTCAAATCCGATGAGTCTGCGCTTTGTTCCTTCCTTTTTTTGTTGAAGGAGAGAGTCCTTCCCGATAAAATCGCTCTTCCCCAATGAGACAGTCCAGTCGAGTCCCGCTTCATAGGGGGTCGTCTCATCGTCCAGTTCATGTCCATATAAAGGAAGACAGCTCTCGAGGCGAAGGGTATCTCTTGCGGCAAGACCTACCGGCTTTAATCCGGATCCTTCCCCGATCAAGAGAAGGGTCTCCCAAACTTCGATAGAGAATTGGGATGAGACGTAAATCTCAAAGCCATCTTCTCCCGTGTACCCTGTCCGTGAAATCAAAATTTTTTCTCCGTTTGCTTCACACTCAAGAAAACTGTTTCGCTTAAGATCGGAAGCCTGTGGGTAGGGGCTCTTCCTGAGCATCGGCTCTGCTTGAGGTCCCTGCAGGGCAACGAGGGCGATCGCAGAACTTAAGTCTGCCAACTGGACGTCACTCCCACGAAGATGCGCTTTCAGCCAGCGATAATCCTTCTGGATATTCGCCGCATTCACCACAAGCATCCACCGTTCCCGACTCATCCGGTAGACCATGAGATCGTCGACAATGCCCCCTCTTTCATTGCAAAGGAGCGTATAAAGGGTCTTCCCGTCAGCGAGTGAACGAACTTCTCCTGTGAGAAGTCTCGAAAGGAAATCCTCCGCATTTTTTCCGGTGACAAGGAGTTCCCCCATATGCGAAATATCAAAAAGCCCTGCATGAGTTCGGGTCGCCAGGTGTTCTTCCGTAATATTCGTATACTGAATCGGCATGAGGAACCCGCCGAACTCGACCATCTTCGCCCCGAGCCGCATGTGCCTATCATAAAGAGGTGTCTTTTTTATCTGTTCAGTCATTTGCATATGCATTTTTTCTCAGATGCTACAATCCCGCCTCGTCCAGAATCGCAGGCAGATCGCGGAGCCCTCCGATACACATGATATGGACACCACGACAGTAGGGCTTAACTGCTCTGACGAGCCGCGCGGTGATCTCAATCGATTTTTTCCGCTTATCCTCTGCCTTATCAATCTCCTCCATCAAAGGATCGGGAACATGAATCCCAGGGATCTTGTTCAAATGTTCCGCCATCTTCACGGACTTCAGTTGAATAATGCCGCAGAGAAGGGTTACTTTGAGCGGGGCGATCAGTTCCATAAAGTGTCTGAACAGATCCGGCTCAAAGACCGCCTGCGTCTGAAAGAAGCTCGCGCCCGCCTCTACTTTTGCTTTTGTTTTTTCGAACTCAACCTTTAGATCCTTGGCACCTGGATTCGCAGCGGCGGCGATGCACCAACGAGCCTTCCCCTTCAAGACATTTCCCATCATGTCCTTCCCCTCCCCTTCTCCAAATCCGCGAATGATCTTCATGAGGGTGATGGAGTCGAGGTCAAAGACCGGCTTTGCTTCCGGATGATCGCCGATATGAGGAGGGTCTCCCGTGAGTACCAGGACGTTTCTCACGCCGAGAATCGAGGCCCCCAGAAGGTCGGATTGTAACGCGAGGCGGTTGCGGCCCGCGCAGGAGACCTGAAGAATCGGCTCCAATCCCTTCTCTAAAAGTTTGACGCAGACAGCGATGGAAGAGGCTTTGAGGACAGATCCCTGGCAATCGGTGACGTTCATCCCGTCCACCCGGCCCCGGATTCGCTCCGCGTCCTCCAAAAGGTCGGTGAGGTCAGTTCCTTTGGGCGGTCCCAACTCTGTTGTGACCAGAAACTTTTTTGTCTTTAACGCTTCTTCAAAGCTCATGATTTTCCAGACGCCTCCGGAAGTTCGTCACCAATTTCCTCATCAAAATCGCCGGGACCAGAGGACCCACTCCCCCGGGAACCGGTGTGATATAGGAAGCCCTCCCTTTTGCCTGGTCAAATTCCACATCCCCTACCAGGCGTCCATGGAATTGATTGATCCCCACATCAACGACAACCGCCCCTTTTTGAACCCAGTTTCCTTTAATGAGATGGGGCTTCCCGACGGCCACCACCAGGATCTCAGCCCGTCGAACATGATGTTCAAGGTTTCCCCTTTCGGTGGTCGCAACGTGACAGATGGTGGTTGTGGCAAAAGAGTCGACCAGCATGAGGCTTGTCGGTTTACCCACCACATCACTGGAACCGACAATGACCGCCTCCTTTCCGTAGAGATTCAGACGATAGGACTTGAGCAGCTCCATAATGGCGATGGCGGTACAAGAGCCGTATTCCTCTTTGCCAAGGATCCCCTCCCCCAGATTCTCAGGATGAATCCCTTCGACATCTTTTTTCGGGTCGATCGCATAGATGGTCCGCTTAGGGTCGAGTTGTTTCGGAAGGGGGACTTGAACGAGGATCCCGGTGATCGACCGGTCGCGATTGAGCCGCTGAATGAGCCGTTCCATCTGGTCCTGGGTGGCCCCTTCACCGAGGTGGTATCCCCGATATTCAACACCGATATCTTCTGCACGTTTCTTCTGTGCTTTCTCATAAAGAGAAACGGAATAGTTCTCCCCGATCCGGATATTCGCAAGAGAAGGTACCTTTCCGTACTTCTTCCGGAGCCTTGCGACCTCTCCCCTCAGAGAGCCAAGGATGCGGAGTGCCAAGGGACCCCCCTTAAGAAGTGTGGCGCTCAATTGCTTAACATCCCTTTGATTTCTCTCTGCGCCGAATTTTTAAGGGGAGAGAGGATTCTTTTTGTTTTCAAAAAAATCTTTTTATCCAACGAACGGGCATTCGCAAAACTGGTGAAATAGGCCGCATGAAAACTTGAAAAGAAAAAGAGAGAAGCGATCTTGGCATCGCTCAAAAGTCCCCGGTTCCCTTTTTGCGCCAATTGCTTGGAGAGAAGAAGTCCCTGATGGGAAACCTTGCAGATCGCAAGAGAACTGGCGAGGGCCTTCCGAAGCGGCTCTTCAAGGACCTTCTTCTTGGATTCCTTTTTCGTAAGACGTTTGAAGAGGCGCTGGGCGCGGGTGACTTCGAGGTATCGCTCGATGTCTTCATCGACGAGACGGCCTAACCGCTCCCGGAGTCGATACGATTCAAACAGAAGTTTCTTCATCTCTTTGTCGACCTTTTCGTATCCCTTTTTTCCCAACGTAAAATGAGTGACCATGGAAAGAAGCGATGCCCCCAATGCCCCCACAAGGGCTGCGGCACTCCCGCCGCCTGGGACCGGGGAACGCGACCCGAGATCATCCAAAAATTCAGAGACCTTTTTGTCGAGATACTTCATCTTTAGAAAAGCCCTCTAATCTTTCCCGCCTCATCCATCGTGATGTTCTGGGCGATCGGATGTTCGGGAAGACCCGGGAGGAGGAGCATATGACCTACAATACAGTTAATGAAGCCGGCCCCTGCAGCGAGTCGGAGATCTTGAACATGCAACGTCCACCCCGTCGGCGTCCCTTTCACCCTCGGATCGTCGGTAAAGGAGAGGTGCGTTTTCGCCATGTTGATCGGCAACTCCGAATATCCAAGTTCCACCAGATGCTTCAAAGACTCCTCCGCCTGAGGAGAGAACTTGACCCCTTTTGCGCCGTAGAGTTCTTTTGCAATCGTCTCAATCTTTTCCCGAATGGAGAGTGTGGAGGGGTAAAGGAGATGAAAGCGGTTTCCATCCTCCTGAATGGTCGCAAGGACCTTCTCCGCAAGATCGATCGCCCCCTTGGAGCCTTTCGTATACCCTTCGGAGAGCGCCACCGGGCTACCAATATACCGGACATAGGCGATCACCTCTTCCAATTCCCATTCTTTGTCCTCCTCATACCGGTTGATGCAGACAACCGGTTTTAGACCGAATTTCTGAATATTCTCAATGTGCCGCTTGAGATTAAAGAGGCCCTCCTTTAAAGAAGCGGTCTCGTCTTTTTCATCGCCTCCCTGGATCCGGAGCGCCTTCACGGAGCAGACAAGCACCACACAGTCCGGTTTAAACTGGGTCTGACGACAGACGATATTGAAAAACTTTTCGAGGCCGAGATCCGAGCCGAAACCGCTTTCAGTCACCACGTAACCCACCAGTTTAAGCGCCATTTGGGTTGCGATGACACTTGAATTCCCATGGGCAACATTCGCGTAGGGACCTGCATGGACAAAGGCCCCCTGACCCTCCAACGTCTGGACGAGATTCGGACGGGAGGCATCCCGCAAAATAAGCGTGAGGCTCCCTTGAAGCTTAAGGTCTGCGACAGTGACCGGTTTTCCGGAACGGGTAAAACCGACGACGATGCGGGAGAGACGTTGGGAGAGGTCTTTCAAATCTTTCGCAAGGGCCAAAATCGCCATCATCTCACTTGAGGCGGTGATGTCAAAACCGGTCACCCGTTTGACCTTTTTCCCATCCTCTTTCACTTCGACAAAAAAAGATCGGAGTTCCCGGTCCGGGACATCAATCACACGCCTCCAAAGGATCCGCTCGGTATCGAAACCGAGGGCATTGCCCCGAAAGATATGATTTCCAATGATACTCGCCAGAAGATTATGCGCATACTCGACGGCATGGATATCGCCAGTAAAATGGAGGTTGATGTCCTCCATCGGTAGAAGTTGCGCATACCCTCCGCCCGTCCCTCCCCCTTTCACACCAAAGGTGGGACCGAGCGAAGGCTGTCGAATACAGACCATGGAACGCTTTCCAAGTTTCCCGAGTGCCTGGGTGAGTGCAATAGAGGTGCAGGTCTTTCCTTCCCCCTGCTTGGTGGGGGTCATGGCGGTGACGAGGATCAGTTTACCGTTCGGTCTCTCCTTAAGGCGGGTTAAAACATCAAGGGAGACCTTGGCTTTGTGGGGGCCGTGGGTTTCGATTTCTTCGAGGCGGAGGCCCACCCGTTTGGCAATTTCGGTGATCTGAAGGGGATGGCTTTTCTGGGCGATCTCAATCGATGTCAGCATGAAGTCCACCCTGGGCTAACCACACAGGTCGAAAACTTTTCCGATGGATCGGCGAGGGACCGTGTCTTCGGAGGGCCCCCAGGTGCTCGACGGTTGCATACCCCTTATGCCGCAGGAATCCATACTGGGGGTATTGCTCATCGTACGCCATCATTAAACGGTCCCGGCTCACTTTGGCCACAATCGAAGCACAGGCGATGGAAAGGGACCTTCCATCCCCATGAATCAGAGTCCACCGCTCCTGATCCGTCTGGACAGGGACCCTTCCATCGATCAAAAGAAAATCTGGTTTAACCTTGAGCACCGCAAGAGCCCGCTCCATGGCCAGACGGCTTGCCTGAAAGATGTTCAACCGATCAATGAGATCGATGTCGACTTGGCCTATGCCAACCCACGCCTTGTGAAGGATCTCCTCAAAGGCACGCTCTCTCTGTCGTGCCGTGAGGCGTTTGGAATCATCGATCCTTTCTTTAAAATGCCTCTCTTTTAAGATGACCGCGGAGGCGACAACGGGACCCGCCAATGGCCCCCGACCCGCTTCGTCCAGACCACAGATCGAACGGAACCCCTGCCGTGCCGCTTTTTCTTCAAAATAGAGAAGTCTACGTGGAGGGACTCGTCTCTTCAATCTTCGCTTCTTCTTTTTCCTCAATCTTCGATCTCTTTCCGATCTTTTTGCGAAGATAATAAAGCTTGGCCCGTTTCGCCTTTCCTCTTTTTACGACTTCAATCTTTTCGACAAAGGGGGAATGAAGCGGAAAGGTCCTTTCGACTCCCTCTCCGTAGGAGATGCGTCGGAGTGTAAAAGACTCCCGGATACCGACGCCTTTTCGGGAAATCACCAATCCCTCAAAGGCCTGGAGTCTCGTTTTATCTCCTTCGACGATCTTCACCTGTATCTTCAGGGTGTCTCCTACAGAGAATTCTGGAACCTCTTTTTTAAGGTGCTTTACTTCAGAGAGCTGGATTTTATTCATCGGAATTTCCCTTTCAAAAGTTCTGGACGAACCTTGAGCGTACGCAAAAGCGCCTTCTGCATGCGCCACTCAGAGATCTTCTCATGATCCCCGGACAAAAGGACTCCCGGAACCTTCATGCCTTGATATACTCTCGGTCGGGTATAATGAGGGTATTCCACAAAACCGATTTCAAAGGATTCTGAATCAGAAGAAGTGGCATCTCCCAAAACACCGGGGAGAAGGCGGGTGACGCAATCCACAATCACCATCGCAGGAATTTCCCCGCAGGTTAAGACATATTCTCCGATCGAAATTTCTTCATCCACCCACCGTTTGACCCGTTCATCAACCCCCTCATAATGGCCGCAGATAAAAATCAGTCGCTTTTGCTTTGAAAGCCGACGGGCAGAGCGTTGCGTAAAAAGTTTTCCTCCTGCCGAAAGAAGGATCACGTAAGGGGACGGTCTTCTTTTCTTTAAGGCCACAAGGGCGAGATGAATCGGTTCGACGGAAAGGACCATGCCGGGTCCCCCTCCGAAAGGCCGATCGTCCGTTTTCTTGTGTTTGTCTCTTGAAAAACGGCGGAGGTCCACGACCCTTATTTTCACAGCCCCTTTTCTCTGGGCCCTTTTCATCATCGATTCTCCCAAGGGTCCCTCAAACATCTTCGGAAAAAGGGTAAGGATTTCAATGACCATTTTAAGTGATTGAGGAACGCTCTTGGTCCCTGATCAGTTTCTTAACCGTTGGAGAAGGCTGCGCCCCCACCGAAAGCCAATGAAGGAGCCGCTCTTTTTTAAGAGAAACTTGGGGAGGATTATAGCTCGGGTCGTAATACCCCACCTCCTCAATAAAGCGGCCATCCCGCGGGTCTCTTGAATCGCAGACCACAATCCGCATATGCGGCTTTTTCTTTGTTCCTAAACGTTTGAGTCGTATGACCGTTGGCATTATTTCTCCTTTTCTCGCCAAATTTCCGCACCGAGGGATGCAAGTCTCGCTTCCATCTTCTCGTATCCCCTCTCCAGATGATAAATTCTTGCCACCTCCGTTTTCCCCTTGGCCACCAAACCCGCTAAAATCAAAGCCGCCGAGGCCCGAAGATCAGAGGCCATGACCGGCGCACCGCTTAAGCGTCTGACCCCCTTCACAATGGCGGAGGGCCCTTCTAAAACAATCTGCGCGCCCATCCGGGCCATTTCACTCACATGCATGAATCGGTCTGGGTAAATCTTTTCCGTGATGATGCTAATCCCATCGGTGACACTCATCAGGGCCGTCGCCTGCGCCTGAAGATCGGTCGGGAAACCGGGATACGGGAGCGTTGTCACATCGATCGGGCGCAGCGATTTTGGCGTTTGAACCCGAATCCCTCCTTTCTCCTCTGTGATTTGAACACCCGCCTCTCGAAGTTTATCGATTACCGCCCCGAGGTGATCCGTCCGCGCATGACGGACCGTAATATCTCCTCGCGTGATCGCTCCTGCAAAAAGATAGGTTCCTGCCTCGATCCGGTCCGAAATAATCGCATGTTCTGCACCGTGAAGAGATCTCACTCCCTCCACTTCAAGCACCTTCGAACCGATTCCTTGAATCTTAGCCCCCATTTTGGTCAAAAACTGGGCAAGATCGACCACCTCCGGTTCACAAGAGGCGTCTTCTATAATCGTTGTTCCTTTAGCGAGCGTGGCAGCCATGAGGACATTGGCCGTCGCAAGAACACTTGATCCAAAAGAACCCCCTAGATAGACATGGGTTCCATGCAAGACCTTCGCCTTGGCATGAATATACCCATGTGCTAAGGTAATCTCTCCTCCGATCGCCCGAATCCCTTTTAAATGAAGATCGATCGGGCGGGGACCGATGACGCATCCTCCCGGAAGGGAGACGCGTGCTCTTTTCTGTTTTGCCAGAAGCGGCCCCAAAAGACAGACAGAGGCGCGCATCGTGCTTACAAACTTATAAGGGGCCTCCCATCCCTCGTACCCTTTGGGTGTCACGCGGATCGTATCGCTATCCGCCTCTATCGAAACACCCAGAGACTTCAGAATCCGCATCATCGTCTGAATGTCTCTGAGAGAACAAGGAACATTTTTGAGGGTGGAGGGTTCCTCACTCAAAAGAGTGGCCGCTAAAATCGGGAGAACAGAATTCTTTGCCCCTTTGACCGAGACCGTTCCCTTTAGTTTCTTTTCTCCGACGATGATCAGTTTATCCATGTCTCTCCTTGCGGAAAACCATCACCCTCGGAAATTCTTGAAGATCCTTCCGAGCCTCTAGGCACCGGAAGCCCTTTTCCAAGAAAAGGGATTTAACCGGTCTCTCTTGGTGTTCTCCAATTTCCAAAAAAAGGGCTCCCCCTTCTTTTAAAAAAGGGGGGCCTTCTTCCGCGATCCTCCTGTAAAAGTGAAGACCGTCTTCCCCGCCGTCCAGACTCACGCGTGGCTCGTGAAGGACTTCGGGTGGGAGAAAAGAGATCTCTTGAGTGGGAATATAGGGAGGGTTGGAAAGAATTGCATCCGCCTCCACCTTTCCCTTTTTAAGAGGCTCGAACAGATCGCCGCAAAGCCATGAAATTCTTTGAGATACGCCATGAAGATGCCCGTTCCCCTGTGCCACCTGAAGGGCTTCTTGGCGAAGGTCAATGGCGAGTATTGTACTTAAGATGCCTCTTTTTGTCAAAGAGATTGCAATACATCCGGAACCTGTTCCGATATCGATAAATAACAGAGGTCTTACTTTGTACTTTGTACTTTGTACTTCGTGAAAATAGTCTAAACAGGCCTCCACCAAAGTCTCCGTAGCGGGTCTCGGGATGAAACAGTCGGGGGTGACCCTGAAGGTCTCCTCCATAAAGGTGGCTTTCCCTATAAGGTACTGGAGAGGTTCTCCCCGCTTGAGACCTTCGATACCATCGAAGAAGCGATCGGAAATTTCCTCTGAGAGAGGTTGTTCGTCAAGGTAAAGAGCGGTGCGATTGACCTCCAGAAGTTCTGATAAAAGAATTTCACACAATCTGGAATTTCCAAGGAGAAGGGTTCCTTCACGAATGAAGTGTCTCGGTGTCAAATGTTTTTTAACTTCCACTTCCCTCTTCTCCTTTAAAGCGATCCAGCCGCGCCTCCCATTCTTCTTTGAGGAGCGGCTCGATGAGTCCATCCAGGTCCCCTTCCAAAATCTCCTCGAGATTGTGAACCGTGAGGCCGATCCGGTGGTCGGTCACGCGCCGGTCCGGAAAATTATACGTCCGAATCTTTTCACTCCTGTCTCCTGTTCCGACCATTGCACGACGTTCCTGACTAATCTTCTCCTCCGCTTCATCGTTCCTCTTCTGTAACAGGCGGGCTCGCAGGACCTTGAGCGCTTTCTGTTTATTTTTGAGTTGAGACCGTTCATCCTGACAGGTGACGACGATCCCCGTTGGAAGATGCGTAATTCTTACTGCGGAATCGGTCGTGTTGACCCCTTGGCCCCCTTTTCCTGAGGACCGATAGACATCCACCCTCAGATCCGAAGGCTTAAGGTCCACCTCCACTTCCTCGGCTTGCGGGAGTATCGCGACGGTGATGGCAGAGGTATGAATGCGACCCGAGGCCTCGGTTGTGGGAACCCGTTGCACCCGATGGACTCCCCCTTCAAATTTAAGACGCTGATAAACCTCTTCTCCTTCTACAGAAAAAATGATTTCTTTAAATCCCCCTGTTTCGGTCGGGTGACTGTCCACGACCTCCACCTTCCAATCGCGGTGGGCGGCATACTTGTGATACATCCTGAAAATATCAGCGACGAAAAGGCTTGCTTCCGCTCCTCCTGTACCGGAGCGGATCTCCACAATGACATTTCGATGACCACTCGGGTCCTCCCCAATGAGGGACTCTTCAAGAGATGCTTCCAAGGATGCCCGTTGGGCTTCGAGGGTTTTTAGTTCCTCATCCGCAAGCGTTTTCATCTCCGGGTCGCTCTGTTTCGAGGAAAATTCTCTGGTTTGCGCGATCTGCCTTAGGAGTTTTTGGTATTCCCGCACCTTTTTGACAAGAGGACTTAAGGTCGCAAGCTCCCGTGCCGTCTTTTGGTACTTTACCCTATCGGCGATGACGTCGGGCTGAGCCAAGAGCCGCTCGAGTGTTTCGTACCGACTTAATTTCTCCTCAAGGCCTTTGAGTCCTTTCACGACTCTTTCTTTTCCTTTTTATATTTCCTCATGAATTTCTCGACGCGTCCCGCCGTATCGATAAATTTCTGCTTGCCGGTAAAGAAGGGATGGCAACGGCTGCAAATTTCCACACGGATATTCTTCCGGGTGGAGCGGGTGTGAATCACCTCCCCACAGGCGCAGGTGATGGTTGTCTCCTGATACACAGGATGAATTTTGTCTTTCAAGGGATCCTCCTTACTTATTGATTGAGGCTGTTTAAGAAGTCTGCATTCGTTTTTGTCTTCGAGAGTTTTTCTATCAGAAGCTCCATCGCTTCAATGGAGTTGAGTTCGTTCAAGACCTTCCGCATGACCCAGATCCTCTTGAGTTCATCCTCTTTAACGAGGAGTTCCTCCTTCCGGGTGTTGGACCGCTTGATGTCGATCGCCGGATAGATCCGCCGCTGAAAGAGGTTCCGGTCGAGTTGAATTTCCATGTTGCCCGTTCCTTTGAACTCTTCAAAAATCACTTCATCCATCCGCGAGCCGGTATCGACAAGGGCGGTCGCGATAATGGTGAGACTTCCCCCCTCCTCGATATTCCGTGCCGCTCCGAAGAAGCGTTTCGGCTTATGCAGCGCACTGGAATCGACACCTCCTGAAAGGATTTTTCCACTGTGCGGGACGGTGGTGTTGTAGGCGCGGGCAAGACGGGTGATGCTATCTAAAAGGACGACGACGTCTTTTTTGTGTTCCACAAGCCGCTTCGCCTTTTCAAGGACGATTTCAGCGACTTGGATATGTCGCTCGGCAGGTTCATCAAAGGTAGAACTCACCACCTCCCCTTTCACCGACCGCTGCATATCGGTCACCTCTTCCGGACGCTCATCGATGAGGAGTACAATAAGGATCATATCCGGATAATTGGTGGTGATGGCGTTTGCGACTTTCTGGAGGAGAACCGTCTTTCCGCTATAGGGAGCGGCGACGATGAGTCCCCTCTGCCCCTTCCCAATCGGTGTTAAAAGATCCATGACCCGCATGGAGACTTCTGAACCGGTCGTCTCCAGAACCATCCGTCTGTTCGGATAGGTGGGGGTGAGGTTGTCGAAAAGAACCTTTTCCTTCGCCTTCTCCGGATTTTCAAAGTTGACCGCCTCCACCTTGAGGAGTGCAAAATACCGTTCTCCCTCTTTGGGAGGGCGGATCTGTCCGCTCACGGTATCCCCCGTTCGAAGGTCAAACTTCCGGATCTGAGAGGGGGAGATATAGATATCGTCCGGCCCCGGAAGATAGTTGTATTTTGGACTTCTTAAGAATCCAAAACCATCCTCCAAGATTTCCAAGACCCCTTCGCCGAAGATAAGCCCCTCTTTCTCCGTCTGCGCCTGAAGGATCTTAAAGATCAGGTCCTGTTTCTTAAGGGCCCCCACCCCGTTCACCTTCAGGTCACGGGCAATCTTGTTGAGCTCGGAAATCTTGAGCTCCTTCAGTTTTTCAATATCTAGCTTTCCCCCCTCGTGAATAACCTCTGTTTCCACTTTTTGATCTCCCATGTGGGTTCCTTTCTTTAATCGAGGCGGCTCGCCCGTCCTGGCCGTCGCGATGGAGGGGCCAGGGTCTTCCAAAAGGCAACCACCTGTGCTTTGGTTTCTCGAACGCTTCCGTTATTATCGATGATGAAGTCCGAGTGACTTCCCTTATAGGAAAGCGGAAGTTGTGCCGCCAGTCTTCCACGAAGCTCCTTTAAAGAGCCTCCCCGCTTCAACCACCGCTTCCGCTGAATGGGCCTTCGGCATGAAACGGTAAGTACTTGGTCAAACATTTTTTCTAAACGTTTTTCGTGAAGCAGGGGAACTTCTACCACGATGTAAGCCCCCCGCTTTTTCCGTCTGATGCGTCGGATCTCCTCCTTCATCCGTCGAAGGACGTAAGGATGAACCAAACAGTTCAAGACTTTTAATTTTTTTTCGTTTTTGAAAACAATCTGTGCAAGATGTCCACGGTCAATCGACCCACCTTTCCGGAGAATCGTCTTTCCGAAGTACCGAACCACCCTGCGATAAGGAGGCCTATCCTTCTCGATCGCCTCGCGGGCCAAGGCGTCCGCATTGATCCTTTGGGCGCCGAGGCGCTCAAACATCCTCGAGACGGTTGACTTCCCTGTCCCGACCGAACCGGTCACAGCCACTGTCGTCATCGCGCCAATACCCGGCGGTACAGATCGAGATACTTCCCCGCGGAAGCGTCCCAGGAAAAATCAGAAGTCATGGCCCCACGAACCAGAGTACCCCACCTTTTTTTGTCTTTGTAGGCCTTTCGAGCCCGCAACGCGCACCCAAGAAGATCCTCCGGTCGGTATTCAGAGAAGACAAATCCGTTCCCGCCCGGCGCATCCGCATCTTGGATCGTATCCGCAAGTCCTCCGGTCCTGCGCACGATTGGAATCGTCCCGTACCGGAGGGAAATCATCTGCCCCAACCCGCACGGTTCGTAACGGGAGGGCATCAGGAAAAAATCGCTCCCTGCATAAATTTTTTGGGCGAGAACAGGATTGAACGTGAGGTGAACCGAAAGACTTTCTGGATGCGCTTGGCCCAGTTTGCGCAAGAGCGTTTCGTATTTCTCATCTCCTGTCCCGAGAATCACGATCTGAAAGCCGCTTTTTAAGAGACTCTCCGCAGCCGGGACAAAGAGGTCGAATCCCTTCTGGTCCGCAAGACGGCTGATCAAGCCGATGAGCGGCATCTCCTTCTTGACCGCCAAACCGCAAAGGCTTTGTAAATCCTTCTTATTCTCAGCCTTGCCTTCGGGAGTCTCGGAGGTATAGTTCTTTTTTATTTTTTCATCGGTCGCCGGATCATAAAGATCTTCATTGATCCCGTTGGTGATGCCAAAAAGATCCTCTTCCCTTTTGGAAAGAACCCCCTCGAGACCATATCCGAATTCAGGGGTTTGGATCTCCCGACTATAGGTGGGGCTTACGGTGGTGAGAAGATCGGCAAAAAGGAGCCCCCCCTTGAGCACATTCACCTTTCCATAAAATTCAAGACCCTCTATCTGAAAATAGGAACGGTCAAGGCCTGTTTTTTCAAATGCTTCCTGAGGAAAGACCCCTTGATATCCTAAATTGTGGATTGTAAAGAGTGTCTTGATTCCCTTTAAAACGGGGTCGTCCCGGAAAAGGCTCTTGAGATACACCGGCACAAGGGCTGTCTGCCAGTCGTTACAGTGAATGAGATCGACGCGAAGACCCTTTTCTTTGAGAAGTTCAAGGCTCCTTCTGCAAAAAAAAGAAAACCGCTCGAGGTTATCCGGATAATCCTTTCCTTTCTCTCCGTAGAGTCCGGGTCGGTTGTAGTAACCATGATTTTCAACAAAATAGACCTTGATGCCTTTCCCGATTCTTGCTTCATTGCCACTCGAAAGGAGGGGGCGGTACTTCGGCATCGCAAGATGCATCTGAACCCCCTTCCCTTCCAAGGCAAGGGGGAGGCTTCCAGAAACATCCGCCAGTCCACCCGTTTTGGCGAAAGGGTCTACCTCACTGGATAAAAACAATACCGTTATGTCATCTCGAGCCAATTTTTACCTCGCTTGACGGTGACCTTGATCGGTACAGAAAGTTTAGTAACCTGCTCCATCTTCTCCACGATCATTGGCGTAAACTCTTTATCCTCTTCTTCCGGCATATCAAAGAGGAGCTCATCGTGCACCTGGACCACCATCTGGGTTTTGGCGCCCTGTTTCTTGAGTTCCCTGTGAATCGCGATCATCGCGATTTTGATGAGATCGCTTGCCGTTCCCTGAATCGGAGCATTCACAGCAATCCGTTCCCCAAACTGACGCTCGCTTAAGTTTTTGCTTCTGATTTCAGAAAGAGTCCTCCGACGATTAAAAAGGGTGGAAACATATCCGACTGCCTTCGCCGTCTCAATCTGACGTTCGATATAACTTTTTACCTTGGGATACCGCTCAAAATAAGCATCGATAAAGGCCCTCGCCTGAGTGACATCAATGCCGAGGTCCCGGGAAAGACCGAATGCACTCATCCCGTAGATAATTCCGAAATTGACCGTTTTGGCGGTATCCCGCATCGCCTCATCCACCTCGTCTTCCTCGACCCCATAGATGAGGCTGGCGGTGAGGCGATGAATGTCTTCCCCCTTTCGAAACGCCTCTCGAAGCGTCTCATCCTTTGAAAGATGGGTGAGGACCCGTAGCTCAATCTGAGAATAATCAAAAGAGACGAGGATCCATCCCTTTTGACGAGGGACAAAGGCCTTCCGGATTCTCTTCCCCTCTTCGGTGCGGATCGGGATATTCTGGAGATTGGGGTCGCTCGAGGAAAGTCGGCCGGTTGCGGTCACGGTCTGGTTGAAAGAAGTATGGACCTTGTGGGTCTTTGGGTTGACAAGTTCCGGAAGGGTGTCGACGTAGGTCGATTTCAATTTGGAAAGCTCACGGTATTGGACCATCGTTTGGGGAAGGGGATGAATCGGGGCAAGGTTTTCCAAAACCCAAGCGTCGGTGGAGGGCCCGGTCTTCGTCCGCTTAAGAATCGGCAGCTTGAGTTTCTTGAAGAGAATCTCCCGAAGTTGCTTGGGACTATTCAGGTTAAATTCGCAGTCGGCCATGCCATGGATCTGTTGGGTGAGTTTCTTCAGTTTCTTTCCCATCTCCTCCGAAAGACTCTTCAGATACGGTGCATCGATGGAGATGCCGGCCTGCTCCATCGAGGCGAGGACGTCCACGAGGGGGAGTTCCACCTTCTCGAAAAGTCCTTCCAGATCCTTTTCACGAAGCTTCTTTTCCAAAAGGCGGCTTAAGCGAAAGGTGACGTCGCTGTCTTCGCAGGCATACTGAACCAGTTGCGTCAGCGGAACCTCTGCCATTGATTTTTGAGAGACCCCCTTGCCGATCAGTTCTGTAATGGGGGTCTTTTTGAGATCGAGGTATTCCAGGGCGATCTCCCCCAGATTGTGATTCGGTTTGGAAGGATTCAAAAGATAAGAAGCGATCATCGTATCGAAGAAAACGCCTTGAAGGTGGATTCCATTTCTTGCAAGAAGAATCATTTCGTATTTGATATTCTGGCCGACCTTCTCAACGGAGGTGTCTTCAAAAAGACCCTGCAACCTTTTGAGGACTTTGGAGGCCTCAAGGCCCCTTTTGCCAAAAGAGAGGTAAAAGGCCTCCCCGACCGCCCATGAAAAGGAGACTCCGACCGGTTCTGCAATGAAGGCATCTTCTGAGGTTGTCTCAAAATCAAAGGCAAAGCGTTTCACGCCGGTGAGTTTCCTCTGAAAATGTTCAAATGCCTCTTCTGTTTGAATCAGCCTGTAGTGGACGTTCGCCTCCTGCCGGGGCGCGAATTGTGAAACGAGGGATCGAAATTCAAGTTCCTTAAACAGGGCATACAGTCCTTCCCGATCCGGCGACTGAAGACGGAGTGTTTCCAGCGAAAATTCAACCGGAACGTCCCGGTCCACCTTTGCCAGTTCCTTCGAAAGTCTCGCCTGCGATGCATACTCCTTAAGATTCTTCCGACGGGTAGCGTTGTCCATACGATCGGCGCTTGAAAGAACCTTCTCCAGCGTTCCAAATTTCTGAAGAAGTTCAACAGCCGTTTTTTCGCCAATCCCCGGCACCCCCGGGATATTGTCACTCTGGTCTCCACACAGGCCGATGAGGTCGACCATCCTTTCCGGCTGAACGCCGTAACGCTCCTTCACCTTCTTCTCATCGTAAATGAGCCCCTCTTGATGGGTGTTGTAGACAAAGATATCGTCGCTCACCAATTGGAGGATGTCTTTGTCACCGGTCACGATGTAGACCGTAAGACCCTCCTCGGAAAGCTTTTTGGAAACGGTCGCCAAAAGGTCATCCGCTTCGTACCCTTCTTTTTCGAAAATCGGGATCCGGTAAAGACCCAAGAGGGTCTTGATCGTCGGGATTTGCTCCACCAGTTCCTCCGGCATCGGCTTGCGATGGATCTTGTACGCCTCATACCGCTTCTTCCGGAAGGTCTCCCCCTTCAGGTCAAAGGAAGCGGCCAGATACTCAGGCGTCTCCTCGGCGACCAACTTCTGGAGCATACTGATAAAGCCGTAGATGGCATTGGTCGGTCTTCCGGTACTGGTGGAAAGGGATCGGATGGCATAAAAGGCGCGGTAACAGAAAGAGTTACCGTCGATAAGGAATGCCCTCTCTTTTTTCATCTGGGATTGAGCGTGAGTAGGTTAGTGCATGAATGTTAAGAGCGTGGGACCTGACGTTTTTTGGTAATGTATTGGGTAATGGTTTGAAGTGTGTTCAGTATAAGGGAAAGGATCTTCTTTGTCAAGGACTTTTTACCCCGTCGGGAGGATCATCGCTCCATCCGAGCCGACTCCAAGTGGGTCCGTGCCTTCTGAGTCCAGAGATCCCCTGCCTCCCCCATCTCTGAGCGCACCTTCCAATGCCGGACCGCTTCTTCTCCTCGACCCAGCCGCTCATAAAGAAGCGCAAGATTGGTATGGGCAGCCAGATACCCCGGCTCTAAGGAGACGGCCTTTTTATACGAATCCTCTGCCTGGACAAACCAGCCCTTTCGCTCATACAGAATCCCGAGGCTGTTTGCCGTTCCTGCGGAAGGGTGGATCGCCATCGCTTTCTGATAATAGGAAATAGCCCCTTCGATGTCATGTTGCTGCTGAAGTTCATACCCCTTCTGCTGATAGTCCAATGCCCTTTGTTCCATGAGAAAATGGGCTTCCTCTTCTGGGGTTCTCCTCCGTACGAACCCTTCTTGAAGATGCTCGCGTTTAAACGGCTCGGTTCCTTGCAGAGCGCGCTCCGCCCGGAAAAATGTTTCTTCCTCTGTGGCAGCGGGAGGTTCGATGACTCTCTCGGCTTCCTTCTTCAGAGAGGCTTTGGCGAGTGCCTCTTTGTGCCGCTTTTCCCTGATCATTTCCTCTACTTCTTCAAGATCTCCTTGGGCAAAAGGGTGTTCCGGATTAAGAGTCAAAAGATACTGGAGTGTCTGACGGGAGAGTTCATAATTACCCTCATCATACGCCGCCTTCGCGCGACGGTAAAGTCTCGATGTTTCAGCCTCTATGGGAGAGCTCTCGATAGGTTTCTGAGGTGTCTTTCTGGCCTCCTCGACGCGCCAACTTTTCTCTTCTTCCTCCGTCTCTCTTTCTCTTAAAGAGGTAAGCTGTTTTCTCGCTTTGTCATGGGAAGGATTGAGACGGAGCGCTTTTTCGTATGCGTAGATCGCTTTGGCGGTTTCTCCTCTCCGCCCGACACGGAGACCTTCTTCATAATAATCTTGAGCACGTCTTTTCAGTCTCTCGTCCGAGGCGCGAAGGAGATCCTCCTTCTTCTTTTCTTTGGCGAAGAGCTTCTTTTGATGCTCTTTTTCGAAACCCTCTTCAGCCTTTCTCAGGAGCCGCTCTGCTTTCTCGTGCCCTGGCTCAAGATGAATCACCGCCTTGAACTCCAAAACGGCATTTTTAAAGTTCTTCTTTTTAAGGAACCTCTCCCCTTCGCCCAAGTGGGCCGCCACTTTCTGCTTCCGCATGAGCTCAGCCTGTCTTGCCGCTTCCGCCTTGGCATTTTCTTGTTCTTTTTTGATCTTTAACTCTTCTTCCTGTTCCTTGAGTTTCTCATGAATTTTAGTCACGTACCGCTTGGCGTAAGGGTGGTCGGGGGAAGAGGTAATGAGTGTCTCAAAATGGAGTAAGGACTTTTGGAGTTCCCCTTCTCGGTAGGATTTTTTCGCTTCTTCATAAAGGGCTTCCTGCTCGGTCTTTTTCTTCTCGGCCAATGCCTTTTCTTCCGCTTCGCGGGCGAGCCGCTCCTTTTCTTTGGCTACCTTTCTGTTCTCGATTTCCTCTTTTAGCCTTGTGAGCCTCAGCGTAAGGGTTTCCTTTTTCTTTGCCTTGAGATCCTTCTTCCACTTTGCTTGTTGAGCCAAACGGTATGTGCGTTCTTCCTCGCGGCGTCGTGCTTCTTCCTCTTTTCGTCTGGCCTCTTGAATCGCTTTGAGCGTCTTTTCTAAATACGATTTCGCAAGAGGGTTCTTGGGATCGATGAGGAGCATTGTTTCAAAAAAGTCTTGCGCGGTTTCATACTCCCCTTTCCGGTAGGCGGCCTTTCCCTGTTCAAAAAGGGAGATCAGTTTTTCCTGCTGAGAGACTTCATGCTTCAGTTCATCCATAATTTTTCGACGAAGGGCCGCTTCCGTCTGCTCCCTTTCCTCCCCAAAGAGTCCTAAGTCTTTCCGTCCCTCCTTCCGGGGGGTCTCTTTCTCCCTTCCCTCCCCCCGTAACACCCTCAGTTGGTTACGGGCAATCTTGACCCACTCCTCCGCAAGGCCTCCCTGTAAGACGACTTTCTCGAGATACCCGATCGCATCCTGGGATTTTCCCATCTTCACATAAAGAAAAGCAACGTTGTAGAGGGCCTGGCTATACTCCGGATCCAAAGAAAGGGCCTTGAGGTACTTGGCCTCGGCCCCCTCTAGAAATCCTTTCTTTTCGAGAATGACCCCGAGGTCGTTATACGCCGTTGCAAAGGAGGGATATACCTTAATCGCGGTTCGGTAAAAACGGAGCGAACTATCCAGATCTCCTCTCAGTTGGCGTTTGAGCCCTTCGTTCCGGAGAAGTGTCGCCTCTTCGATCGGGTCTACTTCCCGTTCAAAGAGTTCCTCTTCTTTTCCTTTTTTCTTCGGTTCCACTTTCTTGACCTTCGGTTCCACTTTGGGCTCGGCTTTAACCACTTCCCTGGCAGAAATTTTCTTTTCTTTTATCTTTTCTTTCTCGGGAGGGGAAACCTTTTTGGGGGGGGGAGGTTCTCGGAGAGTGACTTTCTTTGGAGGAGGAGGAAGCATAGGAGCGGGTGGCTTTACTTCTACAATCATCCCCAAAGACTCCAGTTTGGCGCGGGCCTCTTGAGTGCCGACATCATCCGGGTCTCCCAACGAAACTCTTTTCTGGAGGGCTTCCAGCATCTTCTCTTTTTGGTGCATCTTCTCGTAGAGGATCACAAGATTCGAATAGGCATCTACATAATTGGGGTCGATCTTAAGCGCCTCAAGGTATTCTTTCTCCGCCTGATCATGCCACCCCTTTTCTTCATAGATAATGCCGAGATCATTGTGCGGCGCTGCATAATTCGAATCGACCTCGATCGCCTGCTTATATTTTTGAGCGGCTTTGTCGAGATCCCCCTTGTGCTGGATTTGATACCCCTGGATTCGGAATCGTATCGCTTCATCCTTGACCGCAGCTTCTGCCGAAGAAATGGCCCCAAGGATGAAGAGGCATACGAACAAAAGTGGCCCCTTGCGCTTGAACATGATTCTCTCCTGTTCTAATTACTTGAATTTATTCGTATTATACTAAATTTTTAAGGAAAAATCAAGAAGGTTTTGTAGGAAAGCTGGCCGTTTGTTGCGCGGGTTGGGACATCACTCGGGAGAGACAGAAGAACCGATGCGACCTTGGGGGTCTGAGGTCAACCCTTCGGAGTCACCCGGACTGCCGACAATCGTCGCATTTGTTGTATCTGTTTGTGCCAGCTGGATCGACCCGTCATGCGCCATGGTGAACACCCGATTCCCTGTAACACCTGAAGTCTGTGGTGCCGCACGAACAACGTAGGTATAGGCATCGGAGGATTCGATCACGAAATTGTAGCCAAACTTCGCTCCTTGGGCGAGCGTATCGTCGATGTAAGAGAGCGCTTCACCTCCCCCAGAGGTCGGACCGAGTTGCTGAAGGTTGGAAGGATAAGTGGGGTTCACGGTCCGGTAGGCGGTCATGGCAGAAGAGAGGGTGCGTAGCGCGGCCTGGGCAGCCACCTCATTGGTATTGAGGCGAGCTCGGAGAAGGTTCGGAATCGCCATCGCGGCAAGAAGCCCCACGATGGTAAGAACCGTCATGATCTCAACGAGGGTGAATCCCGTGAGAGATCGAATCTCTAATTTGTTCTCCCCCATACGTGCTCCTTTATCGGGTACCTGTTCAAGTATGCCATCTGGAGAACGAAAAAACAAGGGGAGAACCTCTATAAATATGAAACAACTGTTCAATTGTCAAAAGAACAATTTTATCCTCTGAGGAGCCACCAGAGAATCGCAAAAACAACGAGGAGAGACAGAAGGTAGAAGTCGTTAAAATAAAAGAAGTCATGAAAACCGTCCCGGAAGGTGTAAACTTCAAGCGGCTCCTCCCTTTGACTCCTGGGGGAAGAACTCTGAAAATAGGCGAGATCTTCCCTCCTAAAACGGAGATACTTTCCGTCGAGGTGAAAGGCGGCGATCTTTCCTTCATCGACCAGTTCTTTGACTTCCTTGACAGAAAGTCTTAAAAACGAGGCCGCCTCTTCTACGTTGAGCAGTTTTTCAGCCATCGAAGTAAAAACTCAAAATGCAAAATTCAAAACTACAATTCAAAATTTAAAACTTTTGAATTTTAAATTTCAATTTTGCCTTTTTCGTTTTACGTTTTTAATTGGTTTACTTGATTTTCTCGTTCGAAACCCATTCGTCGATTTTGGTGCGGTCAAACTTCCAGAGGTTCCCCTCGCGGATCGCGGGAATTTTTCCCCGTTCCGCCCATTCCAAAACCGAGGAGGTTTCGACCTCCAGATAACGCGCGAGTTCCTCTGCGGTCAAGACTTCACGACGGGAAGGGGTAAGACCCGATTTGGACTCGCCCCCCATATTGCAATTTCCCTGCAGGATCGCCCCTTCTTTTACCTCCAGAAGGGGGGTGCGGATATCACCGATCACCTCTCCCGGCGGAACGATCCGAATTATTTTCTGCGCGTTGATATTCCCGGTCACCTTTCCTGCAATGAGGATACTTTCTCCCTTAATGGTCGCATGAACCGTTGCATTCTCACCGATGGTCAACGATCCTCGTGTGTCCAGTGTCCCTTCAAATTTCCCGTTGATCTTGAGGTTTACAGGATCCCGAAAAGAGAGAGTTCCCTGCATGCTCGCATCGACATCCAGGATCTTCTCCCCAACCTCCTTTTCTTTTTCCCTTCGCATGATCGCCATCTTGCACCTCCTATGCCTCTCTCCAGACCACCCTCTCCACTCCCTTGAGTCCAGCGATCTCCTTGAGGACCGGATCCTCTTCCCGTGGGGAAAGAAGTCGCAGATCCAGAACGATGCGGACATTTCCTGTCTCGAGTTTGGTGATATCAAAATCTTTGATCTCGGTGCTGTAGTTGGTTAAAATGTCTCGAATCTTCTGGAGTCCTTCGAAAGCCCCTTCCATCTCAATCTCGAGAGATCGATACCAATCCCTGTGCGTTAAAAGTTTCTCGGCCATCTTGGCCACCCAAAAGAGAGATCCCAAAACAAGCGCTGTGGTGACGAGCGAGCCGAAGTAAAATCCCGCTCCGGCTGCAAGACCGATCCCCGAAACAGCCCAAAGGCTTGCCGCCGTGGTAAGCCCCTTGACAGAAGCCCGAAATCGAAGAATCGTCCCCGCCCCCAGAAAGCCGATGCCGCTAATGACTTGGGAGGCGATCCGAGACGGATCCGACTCATACTTTTCGTACAGAAAAAGAGAAAGACACATCATCAGCGCCGACCCCATACAGACAAGAATATGGGTCCTGAGGCCTGCTGCCCGCCCATGCTTCTCCCGTTCAAGGCCGACCGCACCGCCCAAAAGGAGGGCGAGGAGTAACCGCAAGGTGAGTTCAAGAGAAGACATCGTTATCTTACTCCCAAAGGTTCACAAGAGAGTTCCAATGAAGAACGGATCCCCTTTTGATAAAGTCTGTACCCTAAGCCTGCCACCATGGCCGCATTGTCGAGAGAGAGCCCCTTGGGTGGGAAAAGGACACGGAGTCCTTCATTCCGAAAACGCGTTTGAAATGCGCTTCGTAATTTTTGATTGGCACTCACCCCTCCCCCTACCAGGAGGGTCTTGGCATGATACCGGCGACAGGCCAAAAGGGCGTTTCGGAGGAGTGTCTCAATCACGACATGTTGGAAACTGGCGCAGATGTCGTTAACGATTGAGGGAGGAAGCGAATGATTTCCCCCTTGTACTTTGTACCTTGTACCTTGTACCTTCTCAAGTTCCCTCACCTTATATAATACCGCGGTCTTGATCCCGCTAAAACTAAAATCGAGCGAGGTCTCATTCAGCTTTGGGAGAGGTAAGGGAATCGTCTTGGGATTTCCTTCGCGCGAGCGCTTTTCAATCAGAGGCCCACCGGGGTAACCGAGTTTCAGCATCTTCGCCACTTTGTCGAATGCCTCACCGCAGGCATCATCCTGCGTCTCGGCGATCCGTTTGAAGCGATGGACATCTCTCATCCAAAGAAGACTCGTGTGCCCCCCTGAAATCACAAGACCGACGAGAGGAAAAGAGGGGGGACGATCCGTCATCAGAGACGCGTAGAGATGGGCCTGGATATGGTCGACGCCGATGAGAGGGATGTCCTTGGCAAAACTGATCGCTTTTGCAGTAGAAAGTCCAACCAACAGAGACCCCGGAAGGCCGGGGCCGTAGGTAGAGGCGATGAGTTGAATCTCATCCAAGGAGACCTCCGCTTCTCGGAGCGATTTCTTAAGAACCGGGGCGATCGATTCGACATGTGAGCGACAGGCGATTTCCGGAACGACCCCTCCATAGGGCTTATGGTCTTCAAGGCTTGTGGCAACGATATTGGAGAGAATTTCCTTCCCGTTTTTAACCACGGCACAGGCGGTTTCGTCACAGGAGGTTTCAATCCCAAGGGTGAGCATCGCGATCTTCTTCAGCCCCCCATCGTCCGATAGACGTTAATCCCTTTGAGGAGGTCGATGGCGCGGAGGAGCTGATTGTCGAGCGGTTTTTCTTCCTTCTTCTTTTCATCCTTTTTATCTTTCTCGGCCGTCTCTTTTTCTTTATCCTTTTTTTCTTCCTTTTCGATCTTTTCAAAAACATCCAGATTTTTCTCTTTCTTCGGCTCTGGGCTGGGCTTCTTCTCCTCAAACTCCACCGCGACATCCGGAACGATCCCCTCGCCATGGATAAGACGCCCTTTCGGCGTAAAATATTTACTCGTCGTCAGACGGAGTGCCGAGCCGTCCTTGAGAGGGATGACGGTCTGGACAGAACCCTTTCCGAATGACTTTGTCCCCAAGAGGATTCCTCGTTTGTGGTCTTGAATCGCCCCTGCCAAAATTTCTGATCCGCTTGCAGACCCCCCATTAATCAAGACGACAAGGGGGTATCCCGCATGAGAATATTTCCCACGGCCCCTGAACTCGATATCTTGATCCTTCTTTCTTCCCTTCGTATAGACGATCAGTTCCCCCTTCGGAACAAAACCGTCCGCCACCGCCACAGCGGTATTGAGAAGACCGCCGGGATTATTCCGGAGGTCTAGAATAAGCCCCTGCATTCCCTCTTTTTCGAGTGAAACAAGCGCCTGCTCAAGGTCCTTGGGGGTATTCTCCTGGAATTCGGAGAGACGCACATAGCCGATCCCTTTCTCCACCATCCGCGCTTCTTTGATGCTTTTGATCTTTATCACATCGCGGACCACGATGATCTCCAGAAGTCTTTCTTCATTCTCGCGGAGGATCGTGAGGGTGACTTCCGTTCCCGGTTTTCCGCGCAGTTTCTTGACCGCTTCCAGAAGGGTAATATCCCGGGTGAGCTCCCCACCGATTTTAACGATGCGATCCCCCGCTTTAAGGCCCGCCCGGTCGGCGGGGGTGTCATCAATGGGGGTGATAATCGTGAGAAGGCTCTCCTGAATGGTAATTTCGATCCCGAGCCCTCCGAACTCTCCCTCTGTCTCAATCTTCATCTCGTTGTAGGTGTCGGGGTCCATGAACTGGCTATGAGGATCGAGACTCTGAAGCATCCCTTTGAGGGCTCCGTAGATGAGATCCTTCGAGTTCTTCTCTTCCACGTAGTCGAGCTGGATAATCGAGAGGGCGTCTGTGAATAATTCGATATCTTTATAAAAATCGCTCGCCTTAACGCTCTTCGCCTTCGCCGGATTTGCCGCAGGGCTTAACGAGACCGACTGCGCCACAAAGAGGGAAATTAAAAGAAGGGTTCCGAAGATACGAAATTTCATTTCTTTGTCTCCTCAAGTTTCTCTTTCAAGCGCTGGTTCACCTTTTCGGGATTTGCACTCCCCTTTGTCTTTTTCATCACCTGTCCGATCAGATACATCATAGCACTTTCCTTGCCTCGATGGTAGTCCGAAACGGTCTTGGGATTCTCCTCGATCGCCTCCCGGATCAATCGGTCGAGTGCCCCAACGTCCTGGATTTGGGCAAGATGTTCTCTCTGAATGATCACCTGGGGGGATTCCCTTGTCTTGACCATAACGTCAAGAACTTTTTTTGCGGCGAGTTGTGTAATTTCACCCCGCTCAAGAGCCTCAAGGAGCTCAACAAGACGTTCCGGTGAAACGGAAAATCGATCGATGTCTCGAGGATCCTTCACCTGCTCCAAGACAGGTCCCATGATCCAGTTTGCGATGAGTTTCGGTTTATTCAGCAGCCGAACAGAAGCCTCGTAATAGGCAGAAAGAGCCTTCTCGCTCGTGAGCACCCCCGCATCATAGGAGGAAAGGCTGTAGTCCCTCTTGAAGCGCTCGATGCGTTCCTCCGGAAGTTCCGGAAGACTCTTCCGCACTTCCTGGATCTCCTTTTCCGAGAGGATAAAGGGGACCAGATCCGGTTCCGGAAAATAACGGTAGTCGTGGGCATATTCCTTAGACCGCATCGGAAGGGTGACGTTCTTGGCTGCATCCCAGAGCCTCGTTTCTTGAAAAACCTTCTCTCCTTTTTCTAAAGCGTCGATCTGCCGTGTGATTTCATACTGGAGGCTTAATTTGACGGCCCGGAAAGAATTTAAATTTTTGATTTCCACTTTCACACCAAGCTCTTGGGATCCCGACTGCCGGACAGAAACGTTGGTATCGCAGCGGAGACTCCCCTCCTCCATATTGCAGTTTGAGACCTCGAGATATTCGAGGATCGCCTTGAGCGCCGTGACATAGGCGTGGGCCTCTTCAGGGCTTCTTAAGTCCGGCTCGCTCACGATTTCAAGGAGAGGAATTCCTGAGCGGTTAAAGTCGAGGAGGCTTGCCGCTTCCTCCTCGAGGTGGACCAGTTTTCCTGTATCCTCCTCCAGGTGAACGCGACGAATGTTGATCTTCCGCTTTCCCTCCTCTGTCTCTATCGTGACGAACCCTCCCGTACAGAGGGGAAGGTCATATTGAGAGATCTGATAATTTTTGGGAAGGTCTGGATAAAAATAGTTTTTCCGGTCAAATTTAATGCGGGGGGTAATGGATCCGTGAAGCGCCAAAGCGACTTTGATTCCGTATTCGAGCGCCTTTCGATTCAAAACCGGTAGGGTCCCGGGAAGTCCCAAACAGACCGGACAGGTCTGGCTATTCGGTTCCGCCCCGAACCGGGTTGAACAACCGCAGAAGATTTTCGTCTGCGTCGAAAGTTCAAGATGCATTTCAATCCCAACAACCGCCTCGTAGGGATTCATTTCACATCAGGCTTTCGTTCATGAAACTCCGTATTCTGCTCGAAGGTATAGGCGACTCTGAAAAGGGTCTCCTCGGCAAAAGGCCTTGCCAAAAGATGGAGTCCGATCGGCAGAGCGTCCTTTGTAAATCCGCAAGGAATCGACATGGCGGGGATACCGGCAAGGTTCACGGGAATCGTGTAAATATCCGAAAGATACATCGCCAGAGGATCGTTGATCTTCTCCCCGATCCGGAAGGCGGCCGTTGGCGACACAGGACCGATGAGGCAATCACAATGGGTAAAGGCCTCATCAAAATCTTTTTTGATGAGCGTCCTCACCTTTTGAGCCTTCAGGTAATAGGCGTCATAATACCCGCTTGAAAGGGCATAGGTCCCGAGCATGATTCTCCGTTTTGCCTCCGTTCCAAACCCCTTTGCGCGCGTCTGTGCATAGGTGGAAAGGAGGTCTCCCGCCTCATCCCGGAATCCGTACTGTACCCCATCGAACCGGGCCAGATTCGAGCTCGCCTCCGCCGTTGCAACAAGATAGTAGACCGCGACAACATGGCGCGAATGGGGGAGCGAAATTTCTTTGATTTCTCCCCCCAGACGTTTGAGCGTATCTATGGCTTGGCGGACCGATGTCTCCACTTCTCCGTCGAGGCCCTCTGCAAAATATTCCTTTGGAACGCCTATCCGAAGACCCCGGATATCGTTTTTGAGAGAAAGACGAAAATCGGGCAGCGGTCGCTCGGCAGAGGTGGAATCCCTCTCATCATGACCCGCGATCACATTCAAAAGAAGAGCACAATCTTCCACATCTTTTGTGACCGGTCCTATCTGATCAAGGCTTGAGGCGAAAGCGATGAGACCATACCGAGAAACCCGTCCATAGGTCGGTTTAAGTCCCACCACACCGCATAGACTCGCGGGCTGTCGAATCGAACCGCCGGTATCGGATCCAAGCGCCCAGATCGCCAGATCCGCAGCCACTGCGGCCGCCGAGCCGCCGCTTGATCCGCCGGGGATCCGCTCTTTATCCCAAGGATTCCGTGTGATGCCGTAACAGGAGGTCTCTGTGCTTGAGCCGAAGGCAAACTCATCCATGTTGGTCCGGCCCAACGGAAAAGAACCGGCTCCGATCAAACGCTCAATCACAGTGGCATGGTAAGGGGGTCTAAATCCTGCGAGGATCTTTGAACAGCAGGTTGTCAGTCTTCCCTTCACACAGATATTGTCCTTCACAGCGATCGGGATCCCATGAAGAAGACCTTCTGAAATAGACGAGGGTGTTTCACTATCGCCATCCAGGGAAATAAACGCATGGATCGAGGGATCGACTTTTGCGACCCTCTCCCGAAGGGCATCATGGATTTCTTTGGTAGAGGTCTTTTTCTCTTCGAGGAGTTTGATGAGTGCGTGGGCGGTCTGTCTGAAAGGTTCCACAGGCTAACCGGTTTCGATGACGCGCAACACCTTCACGAATGAACCTTTTTTCTTTGGGGCGATCGCTAAGACTTCGTCTTGTGGAAGGGATTTTTTGAGGAGGTCCTGTCGGAACACATTCTTGAGGGGAAGGACGTGGCTGGTCGGTTCAATCGTATCGGTGTTGATTTCTTTTAGAGACTCAAAATAGGTAAGGATTTTGGCGAGTTGCTCAGTGAATGTCTTGGCCTCTTTTTCGCTTAAGCGGACCCGGGCAAGATCTGCAACATACTGAACCGTTTTGAGATCTATCATCGTTTATTTCTCATTTAAAATAGCATAATAATGTAAGCAAGTCAACCAATGAGCTTATCTGAAAGGTGTGCAAACTCCTCCAAATTCAGTTCCTCCGCCCGGGCATTTTTTGAAAAGCCGAGTGCGCTTAAGGCAGCGAACAGCCGTTCCTTGGTGTATTCCTTTCCCAAATCGGTCAGGGCATTCGCGAGGATCTTTCGGCGTTTTCCAAAGCCGGTCCGGATGACCCGAATCATCCACTCCAGATTTTTGGGTGATACGCTCGCTCTCTCAAGAAAGCGAAGCAGAACCACCGTCGAGTCGACCTTGGGTCTCGGATAAAAGGCGTTTCTTGAAATCTGGAAGAGTGTTTCGCAGGAGGTAAAGCATTGGATGAAACAAGAGAGAGAGCCGTATGCCTTGGTTTTCGGTTTTGCGGTGAGCCGCTGCGCCACCTCCTTTTGAACCGTGACAAGGGCTTCCTGAATAAAATCCCTTTGGTCCACAAGATGAAGGAGAATGGGGCTTGTGATGGCATAAGGGAGATTCCCGATGATTCGGAATTTTTCATTCGGGTCGCGGCAATATTCAAAAAAATTGACCTTTAGAAAATCTTTTTTCTCAATGACGATTCCCTCCTTTCCCCAAAAACGCTCCAAAAGATACTGATAAAGACGGGGATCGGGTTCCAGAACATAGAGACCCCTATGAGGAGTGACCAATGCCTCGGTGAGTGAACCGAACCCACCTCCGATTTCCATGAAGGGACCCTTTCCCTCTCCGAAAGAGCGGCTCATCCGTTGCGCAATAGATTCATCCACCAAAAAATTTTGGCCCAACCGTTTCTTGGGCCAAAAGGAACGTTCTTTCATGACTTTTTTTAACGTTTCAAGATCCATCTTTTGAAACCATCTTGAAGCCGAGTTCGATGGCATAAATCTCAGATATTTTTAAGGTACCGCCTTATTTCATCATGGTTACCGCAGAGGACAAACTCTATGACATCATGCCTCGCCCTGAATAAAATCCTGTCCCTCAGGTCTGTCCTTATTTCCCAAAACTCTCGCTTCAGTTTCTTGAGACCCAAACCCTCGGTGCGCTGTCCCGTTTCAAAAAATATGACCAACGCCTGAATCGCTTCTTTGACTTTTGCCCTTCTCTCAGAGTGAAGCCCCTTGATCGTCCTCTCAAAGGAAGGCTTAGTGTGATACTTCATTCAGAGTTTCTTGAGGGCGCTTAAGAAAGTCTTCGCGTCTTTGTAGGATTTCCCTTTTCGATTGGCCAACTTTTCCAGCTTATCCCACTCCTCTTCGGAAAAATCTTCTTCTCTGATTTCCAAATGTTTCATCAGCACGCCTTCCTTGACAGGAATAAATCCCAACAGATCTCCTGTACGAGTAAGATGCAAGATCTTTCTGATTTGGGCGGGAATCGTGACTTGGCCTTTGCTTGAGATGGGCGCAATGACAGGATCCATATCGCTTGACCTCCCTATTTCTTTACTATCCAGAAGTAAGGATACCATGGATTTGGGCCTTTGTCAAGGGGCTATCCCTTTTATGTCATTCCAGGCCCTCCGTTCCAACTCTTTCCTTAGCTTTATCATAGAGTTCCTGCAAGCTTAAATTTTCATTTCCTGGCTCCAGCGATATTTTATACATTTCAGGCCTATATTTTTCATAATCCTTGTGAGTTTTTGCGAATTCCTCTATTTCTTTTTGGATATCCTGATCTATAAACCAGTCCGGTTCCGGATCTTTTATCTTGGGACCGAGTCCCAGTCACGGTCAGACCCTTCCCTTTTAAAGGCGGGACTAAGTCCCGCCTTCCCCGGGGGAAAGTCTAAGGCGAAAAGGGACTTAGTCCCTGCTCTGACGCTCGGTGGCTTTTCCATAATGCTGTTCCAGTTCTTTAATCTGGTCGCGGAGATACGCGGCCTCTTCGAATTGGAGGTTTCGCGCGCAAAGAATTCCGCAAGGTCTTCTTATTTTCGAATTGCCTTTTTTCTCCAAGGAGAGTTTTTTGCACTATAGGTCTTCCCATCTTTCGCAAAATTCCATACATTGGAGACCTCGCGAACTTCCGGTAAAACCCCATTGTCTTTTTTCAGAGCAACTTTTACCTTTTTCCTCCAGCGCCTGTTGGCAGTCCGTTTGACCTTCCCCCCTAAAACTGGACAGTTGCCAAGGAGAGTTTTGGATTGTATCCCAAGTGGAGAGCGTCTTTCCAGGATAGAATCACGTAACTGGCGCCGGTATCGATCAGCGCATCAACCTCTTTAGTTCCTCTTGGGCCTTTGAAGCGTACGGGGATAATGGGCGGGGAATGGTAAGGGAATAGCGAACTTTCAATAAAGGACCGCTGTCTGAGGGATTTTTCCTGCATACGTTTCATAGACATTTGGGTCTTTGAGGAGACGATGCAGTTGGTGATGCGTTTTGGCCTTAGCGACAAGGCTTCCGGCCAACGGTTCTTTGTGAGAGCCCCGTTTCGTTACCTTAATGGCTAGCCAATACCCGTGATATTTTCGTTTAAGAGTTTTAATCTCAAGGATCATATCGACCTCGCACCTTCAAATTTACCATATCCTCTTGAGTCTGTCAAAACCTTCCCTAGCGCCCTTAACCGCCTCAACACCTTGACCTGACCCTCCTTATGTTTTGGGCCATTTCATGGCCCAAAAGAATCGCTTCGATCATTGAACGAGGATCTGCCCTGTTTTTCCCGGCGATGTCAAAAGCGGTCCCATGATCCGGAGAGGTCCGTATAAAAGGAAGTCCGAGCGTCACATTCACACCAAACTCCCGCTCAATCATTTTGAAAGGGATGAGTCCCTGGTCATGATACATCGCGACAACGCCATCATAAGCGCCGCGATACGCGTTATAAAAGAGACTGTCCGCAGGAAGCGGTCCTTCCACCCAGATTCCCTGTTTTCTCGCCTTAAGAAGCGCTGGCGCGATGACCCTTTTTTCTTCATCTCCAAAAAGTCCTCCCTCGCCTGCATGGGGATTGAGGGCGCAGACGGCAAGATGAGGTCTTTTTTTTGAAAAATAGCGGTGGAGCGCATCGTTCAGGAAAAGGATGGCATCCAAAACTTTTGTTGAGGAAAGTGCCGAGGAGAGTTCTTTCATGGAAAGGTGCCATGTGACGAATGAAATGCGAAAGTGTCTCCCCACAAACATCATGTTGACCTTTTTAGATCCTGTTAAATCTTGAAGCATCTCTGTATGGCCGGGCCAATGGAGTCCCGCTTTTTGAAGAGATTCCTTGTGGATGGGGGCCGTTACCAGAATCCCCTTTTTCTCATTTTTCAGAAGACGAACCGCTTCCTGAATATATTCAAAAGCGGCGCGGCCGTTCAAAGCGGAAACCTTTCCAAAGGAGAAACGCTTCTCCTTCACGTTGCCAAGGTTCACCAACAAGACCTCCTTGGGCCAGCGGAGACCCGTGAGATCTTCCGTCGTGTCAAATACGGTCTTTGTCCCGAGGACGACGAAGCGTCCCTGTTTCCGGAGGCGTGGGACCTGAAGGGCTTTGAGAACAATCTCTCCGCCTATCCCGCCCGGGTCTCCCACCGTAATGAACGCGGTTCTACTACTCGCCCTGTTTAATGTAGGCTTCCTTTTTAAGTTGCGAAATCCATTCCCCATAGCGCTTTTTAATCTTTTCTTGGAGAAGAAAATCACGAATCTTCCCCTTTACCTCTTTGTAGTCCTGCTTTTTCCCCTTTCGCTTTTCTTCGATGCGAAAGAGATGATACCCCACCGGCGTTTCGATCACATAGGAGACCTCCCCCGGCCGAAGAGGAAGGAGTGATGCTTCAATCTCCTTTAAGAGTTTCCCTCGCTCCACAAATCCGAGTTCTCCCCCTTCTTCCCTGCGCGGACCCTCGGAGTAACCTCTGACCAAGGCGGCGAAATCTTCCCCTTTCCGAATTCTTTTAAGGAGGTTCTTGGCCAACTGCCTTGCCGCCTCGTCCGTCCTTAACGAGGATCCCTTCCGGATCAAAATATTGGAGAGTCTCCATGCCTCCGGACTCTGAAACTCATCCCCGTGGGCCTTGTAGTATTCTTCCATCTCCCGGGGGGAAACGGTGCTTTTCGCCCTTACTTCCGCGGTCACCATTTTCTTGATGAGGAGCTGTTTCTCATGCTGCTTTTCAAATTCTTTATAAGAGAGATTTGAATCCAGGAGGGTCTTTTCAAACGCCTCTTCAGAGGAAAACCGATTTTTGACTTTCTTGATGACCTCTTCCAACTCTCCCGGACTGATCAGCACCCCACCCTGCTTCGCCTTCTGCAAGATCAGTTTGTCCTCGATGAGGCGATTCAAGACCTTTTGACGGCGGAGTTCCCCCTGTAGAGAGTCTCCGGGGGGAAGCGTGAGAACCGCTTCATCGACTTCTTGCTGGGTAATGACCTCGTCATTCACAATGGCAACAATTTTCCCAACGGTTGTGGCGAAGAGAAAAGGAACACCTCCGAGCATCCCACAGTAAAAAACGAAAAAGGCAATGCCCATCTTTTTCATGAAGAGGATGCTCCCGCCTGACAGTGGGTGATCGTCTCCCGAAGAAGACGTAGGTAAAGGTCAAAACCGATCGCCTGAATGAAGCCATGTTGTTCTAACCCAAGGACATTTCCGGCTCCCCGGATTTCCAAGTCCCGCATGGCAATTTTAAATCCCGAACCGAGTGCGGTAAACCGCCGGATCGCCGAAAGCCGCGCCTTCCCCTCCTCGGTGGGAAAAAAACCTTTCGGGACAAAAAAATAGGCGTAGCCGGTCTCCTTAAACCGGCCGATCCGACCCCTGAGTTGATAAAGGTCTGCCATCCCAAAAAGATCGGCACGGTTCACAAAAAGGGTGTTGACGTTCGGGATATCGATTCCCGATTCGATGATATTGGTGGAGACCAGAAGATCCAATCGATGATCGATGAAGTCCTGCATCACCCGCTCCAATGAATGTTCCGGCATCTGCCCATGGCACAGACCCATCCGTGCGGACGGAAGAAGTTCTTGTAATCGGTCCCGAATTCTTTCAATCCCTTTCACACGGTGAGTGACAAAATAGATTTGCCCCCGTCGTTTAAGCTCCCTTAAGCTCGCCTGCTGAATAAGCGCCTCATCGTAATCGGTGAGAACCGTCTCTACCGGACGCCGGTCCTCCGGCGGGGTGTTGATGACTGACATCTCCTTCGCCCCCATGAGGGAAAGATAGAGGGTTCTGGGAATGGGGGTCGCGGTGAGTGTCAGCACATCCACTTCAAGGCGGAACCGCTTGAGACGCTCTTTGTGTCGGACGCCGAACCGCTGTTCCTCGTCGATGATCACAAGTCCTAGATCCCTGAAATGGATTTTTTGAGAAAAAAGCATGTGGGTCCCGATGACAATATCCACACTCCCCTCATGGATGCCTTTCAGAACCCCTTCCACCTCTTTTTGGGATCGAAAGCGGGAAAGCATTTCAATGTGAATAGGATAAGGGGCCATCCGCTGTGAAAAGGTTCGAAAGTGCTGTTCCGCGAGGATCGTGGTCGGAACCAGCATCGCCACCTGTTTATCATCCAAAACCGCCTTAAAGGCGGTACGGAGGGCCACCTCTGTCTTCCCATATCCTACATCCCCGCAGAGAAGACGGTCCATCGGCTTGGGGCGTTCCATGTCCTCTTTCACTTCAATCGTTGAACGGGTCTGATCTTTTGTTTCGCGAAAAGGAAAGGAACGTTCAAACTCCTCCTGCCAGTCGGTGTCTTTGGAAAAGGCATACCCTTCCCGCGTGGCCCGCTTGGCCTGAAGTTCCAAAAGCTCGCGGGCATAGCGGGTGATCCCTTTTTCAGAGTTCTCCTTGGTCTTTTGCCAGGCCTTGGAGCCGAGTCGGTGGAGTTTTGGAGAGCGGCCCCCGAGGCCGATATAGCGCTGGACCAAAGGAAGGTTCTCACAAGGCACATAGAGTCTGTCCCCCTCCGCATACTCCAAGACCAGATGGTCTTGAGCCCCCTTTTCCGTGTTGAGCTTTTCAAGACCCCGGTAACGCCCAATGCCATATTCGAGGTGTACGGCATAATCCCCCTCTTCGAGATCAACGACTTCCTGAAGGGGAATCTCTTGTCGATAAGGGGTAGGGGGAAATGAAGGGCGTGGATAATTCTTCACAGGGAGAAGGATCAGAAAAGGATGTTCTTCGAGCGCCTCATGATCCAGAATGCGGAAGCCGCGAATCGATTCGATCCGATCCCCTTCAAAGACGATCTGGAGAGGATCCTCAAAGGAGAACGGGTAAATCTCTATCGACTCCCCACGAATAGAAAAATCCCCTACCTCTCCCAGACGCTCACATCGCTCATATCCAAAACGGGTGAGTGTCTTAAGAAGGGACTCCCGGGAATAACGTTCCCCCCGGTAAAGGGTCACAGCCTCAAAGGGCCGTTTTACATCTTGTCGGGCGCCGAGACTCCCAGAAGAGAGAGGCCCCGAGCCAATACCTGTTGTATGCATAGGACCAAAAGCGTTCGGGCACGGCTTAAAGGGAGATCCTCCGTGATGACGCGGTGTTTTTGGTAAAAACTGTGGAAGGAGCCTGCGAGCTTTTGAAGATAAAAGACAAGGGTGGCCGGCTCCAACGATCTTGCGCAGGAGGAGATCGTCTCTGGAAAAACTCTCAGCTGTTTTAAAAGCTCTAATTCCTCCGGATGCTTAAGAAGATCATAGGCTACCTCTTCCGGCCGGACCTCGCCAATCTTCCCAAAGGCGATAATATTGGAGATGCGGGCATGGGCGTATTGAATGGTGTACACAGGATTTTCAAGCGACTGTTTCTTTGCCAGCGCAAGGTCAAAATCGAGGTGGGAAGAAAGTTTCTTCATGAGGAAAAAGAAACGGGCCGCGTCAAGGCCCACTTCTTCCATCACCTCCCGAAGGGTGATAAACTCTCCCATCCGCGTCGACATCGGAACAACCACTCCATCTCGGTAGAGGGTGGCGAGTTGCAGAATAAGGATGGAGAGGGTCTCTTGGCCATGACCGAGGGCCGACACGGCGGCGCGGAGGCGACCGATATACCCATGATGGTCCGGTCCCCAGAGGTTGATCAGTCGTTGAAAACCATCCTTGAACTTTTCACGGTGGTAGGCGATGTCCGGTGCCAGATAGGTGAGGGAACCGTCCGACTTAATCACCACGCGATCCTTGTCATCGCCCAAAGCAGTCGAGCGAAACCACGTGGCCCCTTCTGATTCAAAGAGAAGCCCTTTCTGCCTTAAGAGATCCAGCGTCTCCTCCACCTTCCCTTCGGCGCGGAGTTCTGATTCAACCGTAAAGTGATCGAAACGGACTCCGAATGCTTCAAGATCGTGTTGGATCGCTGCAAGGATCTTCTCGGTGGCGTATCGCTCAAAAAAAGAAAGGGTTGTGTCTGTCTCTTTGAGATACCGGTCTCCTTCTTTTTCCTGAATCTCTTTCGCGAGAGAAACGAGGTACTTTCCGCGATATCCCCCCTCCGGAATTTCAATCCTTTCCCCGAAGAGCTCCCTGTAACGGAGATAAAGCGACCTTCCCAATAGAACGATCTGATTTCCGACGTCATTGACATAATATTCCCGAGAGACTTCATAGCCACAGAACTGAAGGATGCGTGCGAGGGTATCTCCGACAGCCGCCTGTCGGCCATGGGCAACACTCAAAGGACCTGTGGGATTGGCACTCACAAATTCAATCTGAACTTTCGTCCCCCTTCCAACAGAGGAGGCCCCGTAGTCGGGGCTTTTGATAATCTCGACCAAGATATTCCGGTGTTGGGTCTCACTCAGAAAAAAATTGATGAAGCCGGGCGGTCGCACTTCAATTTTAGGAATTGTACTTTCAAGGTTATTTTCTTTAAGAAGCATTCGCAACGAAGAGACGATCCGACGGGCCACCTCGCTCGCTTCCCTTTTTTCAATCGAGGCGATTCGCATCGCGATCGTGGTGGTCAAATCGCCATGCTCGCGACTTTTGGGGATTTCCAGACGGATGGTGGAAGCGGTCGAGGAGGGGAATGTGGAACCGACGCTCCGCTTAAGGAGTGCTTTGAGTGTTTCTTTGAGTTCGGGGGACGAGGGGGACATGGCATTCCGCTTTTTCAGTGACTCTTGGGGTAGTGAACACGCCCCGCCTCCTCTGTCAGCATGCTTCGGGGTGCCTCTGCCCAGAGACGCTCCAACTGGTAGAATTCCCTCTTTTCTTGGAAAAAAATATGGGCGATCACATCACCGTAATCCAAAACAATCCAGCTCGCTTCTCGGTACCCTTCCCGATGCCAGGGGTCGATCTTTTTCTTGGCCAACTCCTCCTGAATCCCATCTGCGATCGCTTGCACTTGGCGGCCTGACCAACCGCTTGCGATGACAAAAAAATCGGTGACATTGGACACCGGCTTCATGTCCAAAATCACCACTTCGTGCGCCTTCTTGGCGAGACTTGCCTTTGCGATAAGGAGTGCTTTTTGGTCCGAACGAATGGCCGGAATCCGCTTTTCCTATTTACCGCCACTCATAATACGATAAAGACCTGTCCCGCAGTCAGGACATTTTCCCTTCATGGCTGCGCGCCCATTCTTCATGGTGACCTTCTGCGCATCCTTCATCTGCTTCTTTGCCTTGCACTTCACACAGTATGCATCCATTACAACACCTCCTTTGATGTCTCCCTGTAAGATACCAAGATTCATTTTTCTTGTCAACGAACTTTTTCTACACACCGCCGACCAACTCGTTTAGAAGATCTTCAATCGTCACCAGCCCTACTTTCTCTTTCTCCGCATTCTCCACAATCGCCATGGAACTCTTCTGGGTCTGAAGAGTCACGAGCGCTTCGTCAATGGCCATCTCTTCCGAAACAAAAATCAACGGTCTTAAAAAAGCGGCGAGGGGTTTGTCCACATTTTCCTCATAGGAGACGTCAAAAAGACTCACAAGCCCCACGTAATGAGGAGGTTCTTTTTCGTACACAGGAATCCAAGAAAAACGGCTTCGTCGTGCCTCCCCCACCATCTCGGCGATCGTGGCAGAAGTCGGAAGGGTCACAATTCTTTCCAAGGGGGTCATCACTTTTTTGACCCTCTTCTCCCCCAATTCAAAAATACGGTAAATCATGGAGCGCTCACGGGCCTCCAGCAGTCCCCTTTGTTCACTTTCCTGAATGAGGTATTTTAATTCTGCCTTCGTGACAAAGAGGCCTTGAGGACTGGAGGTTTTCTGGCCCAACAGTCGTAACAGAAACTCGTTCAGGAAACGGAGCACCTTCGCGAGCGGAAAAAGGAGACGAAAAGAGAGTTTCAAAGGACCTGCCAAACCCTCCATCAAAAAAAGGGCGCGCTGTCGAAAAAGGGCCTTGGGGATAATTTCTCCAAAAAGGAGGAAAAGGGGCGTGATCACGAGCGTTGCCACCCCTTCCGCAAAGGGCGTCCCACGCCTCACCAAATACTCAAGAAAAAGGCTGGAGGCGAGAAGGAGGGCAACGTTTGTCCCGATCAACATCGTGATAAGGACCTGGTCCGGATCCTCCAAAAGTTTCTGAATGGCCTGAGCGTTCCGGTTGCCGGACTCGGCGAGATGCCGGAGTTTAACGCGGTTGAGAGAAATGAGGGCTGTTTCGCTCCCTGCGAAAAATCCTCCCAAGAGGACAAAGAAACCAACAAGAATCATGATGGAAAAAGGGGTCATCGCTTGACCGACCTTCGCACCGTCACTCTACGGATTTGATTCCGCCTCACTTCCTCTACGGTAAAAAGAACTTCTCCTTCCTTGAACATCTCTCCCGCTTTCGGAAGACGTCCCAACTTTGTGAGGAGAAATCCGGCGACCCGCTGGGCGTCTGAGGGGGTGAGGGTGACGCCGAGCCTCTGCTGAAGTTCCCGGATTGAGGCACGGCCACTCACACGGAACGCATGAGGATCGAGCATTTGGAAATGCTCCTCCTCCACATCGTATTCATCTCGGATCTCACCCACAATTTCCTCAAGAACATCTTCCAGCGTGACGAGTCCCGACGTCCCTCCATACTCATCAATCACGATGGCGAGAGATTCTCGATCCTTTTGAAATTCTGAAAGAAGATCTCCAATTTTTTTGGAGCCGGGGACATAGGTGGCGGGCCGAATCAGTTTCCGCCAGTTTTCTTCCTGGGAAAGAAGAAAGTCCTTCGTTGAGAGAACCCCGACAATCGTATCCAGGGAGCCCTCATACACAGGAACTTTCGTCCGATTGGCACTTTGAAGAAGTTTCTTAACCTCCGAAGAAGAGGCCCCCTCCGGACATCCGACAATGTCGACGCGCGGGGTCATGATTTCACTCACACGAAGTTCTCCAAACTCAAACACGGCCTGGATCATGTCTGTCTCTCCGCGGTCCAAGACCCCCTCTTTTTCCCCAATGGAAACGAGTGTTTTGAGTTCATGGGCTGTAATGAACGGTTCGGAGGCGTAACTTTCCCCCGTCAAAAGATCCAGGAAAAGATCGGTAATCCCTCGCGTCAGCCGACGGATCGGAAGGGTGAGAATCGCCACACCCTCAATAAAAGGGGCGACCCAAGGGGAAAGTCGTTCCGCGTTCCGTGTCGCAACGGTCTTGGGGTTGATCTCTCCAAAAATCAGAAGAAGAAAAGTCATCCCTCCCACCGCGATCGTAAGTCCCATGTCTCCAAAGAAATGAATCGCGAGGGAGGCTGCGAGGGCACTTGCAGCAACATTCACGAGGGTATTCCCGATAAGGATCGTTGTGAGTGTACGCCGGGGTCGGTCAAGAAGCGAGACGATGAGGGTGTAGTGGTGAGGATGACGATCGCTGATCCGTTTTAAATGGATGCGGGAGAGGGAAAAAAGGGTTGTCTCTGACGCAGAAAAAAACCCAGAAAGCCCCAGCAGAAAGAGAAGAAGGGCCCCTTTCCAAATCACAGGATTCGCCATGAGGAAGTTCATCGATACAGTTTGTGCCGCCGAATATACTGTTCTACCGCTTTGGGAACCTGGTAGGCAATCGAAAAGCCTTTGCGAATCCGCTCACGAAGCTCGCGGGAAGAGATGTCTACCTGCGGCATCTCCAGTTTCCGGAAGCCATTGGGGATCGGCCCCAGTGGAAACCCGGGGCGTTGGGCGATCACAAAATGGCACAGGCGAAAAAGTTCTTCCACCTCTTTCCAGGCGTAGAGGGTTTGAAAACAGTCTGACCCGATCAGGAAATAGAAGGCCGCTTCCGTCCACTTTTTCCGCAGGGTCCTGACCGTGTCAATGGAGTAGGATGTCCCCCCCCGACGGATCTCGATGTCTGAAACGCCAAAATGGGGGTTTCCTAAAACGGCAAGACGCACCATTTGGTACCGGTGACGAACCTCTAAGAGGCCTTCTTCTTTTTTAAGGGGTGTGGTATGGGAAGGGACAAAAAGAATCTTTTCAAGATCAAAGGAAACATAGGCCTGCTCCGCCAGCATCAGGTGTCCAAGATGAATCGGATTGAAAGATCCCCCAAAAAGGCCGATCCTTTTCATGGCATCCTTTAGGTACGGATCTGTCCGTTTCCGAGTCCGATAAACTTATAAGAGGTGAGTTCCGTGAGCCCCATCGGCCCGCGGGCATGTAGCTTTTCCGTCGAAATCCCGATCTCTGCCCCCATTCCAAACACCCCCCCATCACTCATGCGGGTCGAGGCGTTCACAAACACACAGGCAGAATCGACCTCCCGTAAGAAGCGCATGGCATGGTCGTGGTTTTCCGTAACGATGGTATCCGTGTGCATGGAACCATATTCGGTAATATGGGCGATCGCCTCCGAAAGGTCTTTGACGATACGGACCGAAAGAATAAGATCCAGGTACTCTGACCGCCAATCCTTTTCCGTCGCCCGTTTCAGACCCTTTACCAGTTTCCGCGTCCGATCGCATCCCCGAATTTCCACCCCAACGTCTCGAAGTCGATGAATGAGAGGAGGAAGAAAGCGGGGGGCAACCTCTTCATGAACGAGAAGGGTCTCCATCGCGTTGCAGGTTGCGGGACGCTGCACCTTGGCATTCATCGCAATGCTCTCCGCCATGTTCAAGTCACACTCGGAATCGACATACACATGGCAGATTCCCTTGTAATGCTTAATCACAGGAATTTTGGAAAGTCTTGCCACTTCCCGAATGAGCGATTCCCCTCCCCGAGGAATGACAAGACTAATGAACTGATCTTCACGAAGAAGGGCCCTCACCGCGTCATGGCCGGCGTGTCGAACGAGAGAAATAGCGGCAGGAGGGATTCCCTCTTTCTTAAGGAGTTGTTGCAAAAGATGCGTAATCGCCTGATTGGACGCCGAGGCTTCACTGCCCCCTTTGAGAATGACCGCATTCCCCGCCTTAAGACACAACCCCGCGCTGTCGCTTGTGACATTCGGACGAGATTCGTAGATGATCGCGATCACCCCCAAGGGCACGCGGATTTTTCCGATCATGAGGCCACTTGGCCGACGAGACATCTGGATCACCTCTCCGACAGGATCATTGAGACGGGCAATGGTCAGGAGCGACTCCGCCATCCCCTGAATTCCTTTTTCATCGAGGAGTAAACGGTCTAAAAAGGCCTTTGAGCTTCCCTTTCTGGAGGCCAACGCAAGATCCTTTCGGTTCGCCCGTAGGAGAGCGCGGCGGTTCTTCTTAAGGGCTTCTGCCATCCGGCGAAGGAGACGGTTCTTCACCTCTGTCGAAGTGACCGCAAGCACCTTGGACGCCTTCTGGGCCTCCTTCGCCAAATGTTTCATTTCTTTCTGAATCGCTGTTGTCATAAAATCACCAGGTTGTCCCGATGAATGACCTCATCGTAACTTTTATAGCCGAGAAGGGCAAGAATTCGGTCGCTCCGCTGCCCCCGGATCTTTTCAATCTCCCTAGAAGAATAATTGATGAGACCCCGGGCAAACTCTGTTCCCTTTTGATCGACGATGCTCACCACTTCTCCTCCGCCAAATTCCTCTTTTGCAGCAACAATCCCTGAGGAAAGAAGGCTTCTTCCATGATGGAGAAGGGCATTTTTCGCCCCCTCATCAACGACCACCTTTCCTCTGGGTTTGGAGGTAAATGCGATCCAACTCTTCCGAGCCCCCATCCGGTCTGTCTTGGGTAAAAACAGAGTCCCCACCGTCTCAGCCGAAATGACTTTTAAAAGGGTGCGCTCTTTCCTTCCATTGGCGATGACTACCGGAATACCGGCCCCTGTCGCAATCTTTGCCGCCTGAAGTTTTGTCTTCATCCCTCCGCTTGAAAATTTCCCTTTTTCTTCTGAAGCCATCTCCTCGATGTCGGTGCTGACTCCCTCCACCACATCGAGGATCTCTCCTTCACCCTTTGTGCGGAAATTCCGATACAGTCCGTCGATATCCGAAAGAATCACCAAAAGATCTGCCCCGATGAGACAGGCCACAAGGCTTGAAAGCCGGTCATTGTCTCCAAAACGGATTTCCTCTGTTGCCACGGTGTCGTTCTCGTTCACAATCGGAATGGCGCCAAACCGAAGAAGGGCCAGAAGGGTATTTCGCGCATTCCAATACCGCTTGTGATGTTGAAGATCATCCTGGGTGAGAAGAATTTGGCTTGTTAAAAGCCCCTTATGGCGCAGATCCTCGTCGTATAGCTTCATCAGTTTCGCTTGGCCCACCGCAGCGGCCGCCTGTAACTCAGGGAGCCGTTCAGGCCGATTGCGAAGCCCCAATAGTTTCATCCCGCAGGCGATGGCGCCGGAACTCACAAGGACCACCCACACCCCATCCTTCGTAAGGGCAGCCACCTGCGAGGTAATCGCATGCACGCGCTCTGGATCAATCCCTTCCGTCTTGGAAAAAAGAAGGGTGGATCCCACCTTGACAACGAGTCGCCTAATCTTTCCTAATACTTTCTTTCTCATGGTGTGACGTAAAAACCTTAAAAAGTGCTTTGACCAATTTCTCCAAGCCTTCCCCCGTCAAGGCGGAAATGGGGAGGATCTCCCGCTTCAATTTCTTTTGAAAACGGGAAAGATTCTCTTTCGAGGAAGGGAGATCCATCTTATTGGCAACCAAAAGCTCCGATTTTTGCAAAAGCCCCTTTCCATAAGAAGCGAGCTCATGGCGAATTGTCTCGTAATCGTGCACCGGGTTTCTTCCCTCTGAACCGGACATATCCATGAGATGGAGTAAAAAAGAGGTCCGTTCGATATGTTTTAAAAATTGATCTCCCAACCCCTTTCCCGTATGAGCCCCTTCAATGAGCCCAGGGATATCTGCCATGACAACAGATCGTTTGGAATTTTTCTGGGTGAGAACCCCAAGAAGGGGGGATGTTGTGGTAAAAGGATAGCTCGCAATTTTGGGATGGGCGCTGGTCAGTTTCGAAAGAAGTGTTGATTTGCCTACATTGGGGAAACCGACGATACCGCAGTCCGCAATGAGCCGGAGTTCGAGGAGGAGTTCGCGTTCCTCGCCTGGGATCCCCTCTGTCGCTTTTTCTCTGTCGGCGTTCCCCTTCCCACCGGCTCCCCCTTTTGCAACAATCACCCTCTCCCCAACTGATTTGAGATCTCGAAGTCTTAAGCCGGTGAGGGCCTCATGGACCACGGTTCCGGGAGGAACTCGGAGGAGGAGGTCCTTCCCTCTTTTCCCTTTTTTTCGGTTCGATCCCCCTGGGCCGCCTTTTTCGGATCGAAAATGGCGTCGGTAGTAGAAGTCAAGGAGCGTGACGATATTTTGGTCCGCTTCCAGAATAACGTCCCCACCCCCCCCTCCATCACCGCCTGAAGGGATGGCATAAATTTTAAACCTGTTCCGTTCAAAACTTTCGCATCCCTTCCCCCCGCGACCCGCGCATACAGCGATTTTAGCGGTGTCGACAAACATTTAGGGAACGATGGAAATGACCCGTTTTTTCGGAAAAAGAACCTTCCCGTCCACGGTGGCAAAAAGGGTGTCATCTCTTCCAAGCCCAACATTGAGGCCCGGTTTGAAGCGGGTTCCCCTTTGGCGGACGAGGATCGAGCCAGCCGTAACGTTTTCTCCTTCGTAGTGTTTTACGCCGAGTCGCTTTGATTTGGACTCGCGCCCGTTATGGGAACTTCCCTGTCCTTTTTTATGTGCCATTCTTCCTCCTGAAATACAATTCAAAAGTCAAAACGAAAAATTCAAAACTTCAATTTAAAACTTAAAATTTTAAATTTTGAATTTCAATTTTTCCTTTTTCCTTTTACGTTTTAAATTGGACTTCCTTTACCTTCAACTGGGTCAATTGTTGGCGGTGGCCTTTCTTTTTTCGATACCCTTTTCTCCGCCGATACTTAAAGTTGATGACCTTCTCTCCTTTTGCCTCACCCAACACTTCGCAAAGGACTTTGGAGCCGGAGAGGTAAGGTCTCCCTACCTGGACTTTTCCTTCGTTATTGACAAAGAGAACCTTTTCCAGATGGATAGAGGCTCCTTTCTCCACCCCGAGCTTCTCCACAAGAATCGTATCCCCTTGGGATACCTTATATTGCTTCCCACCCGTCTCTATAATGGCGTATTTCATCGTTTTCTCCAATGCGAAATAGCGTATCAAATTTTCCCTTCGCTGTCAACTCTGGCAACTTCGCAACTTCGGGACTAAGTCCCAATGACGGTTAGACTTGTTCCTTTGTACTAGGTCTAAGGGGAAAAGGGACTTAGTCCCGCCTTTCCTACATGGGGGTCACTTTCACATCCTCAATATGGAGCTTTGGATCCTCACACAGGGTAATTCGGGCATTAAATATCCGCTCGAGGGAATTAAGAGACCGGCGGTTATCCCTTAAGAGGTGGGCGGCCACATCAGGGTGAACCGACAGGATCGCCTCCGAACTCCTCCCCATCTGGGCGAAGAACTTCTTGACCTCCCGGACCGCCGAAATGGAGACCGTCTCCACGCTCTTGACCGATCCCCTCCCCAAACAGTAAGGACACCCCTGATAAGAAACGCTTTCGGGATCCTGCCGCATCCTTTGGCGGGTCATTTCGACAACCCCGATCTCAGAAATGGAAAGGATGTTGGTCTTTGCCTTGTCGCGCCGGAAGTCATCGACCAGCGATCGAAACAGCTCCCGACGGTGGCCTTCCATTTCCATGTCAATAAAATCGATGACGATGATGCCGCCGATGTCTCGGAGCCGCACCTGTCGGGCGATCTCATCCGCCGCCTCCAAATTGGTCTTGAAGGCGGTATCCTCCTGTTTCTTCTTTCCTGTAAATTTCCCGGTGTTGACGTCGATCGCCACAAGCCCCTCGGTCTTCTCAATGACCACATAGGCTCCACTTTTGAGGTAGACCTTCCGGGCATAGATCTTCTCGATCTCCTCCTCAATCCCCTTTCTCTTGAAAAGGGGAATATCCCCCCGGTAATACTCCAGTCTGGCATGGAGTTCCGGAACCAGTGACTTCACAAAATGGAGCGCCTTTTTATATTCGGCCTTTGAATCAATCATCATCTTCTGGATCTCTTCCGAGAAGGAATCGCGGACCATCCGTAAAATGAGGTCGTGTTCCTCATGAACGAGGGAAGGAGAAGATTGCTTCTTGGACTTGACCTGAATGCGGTGCCAAAGCGTTGCCAGATACCGGGTATCCCGGGCAAACTCCTTCTTCCCCTTCCCTTGGCCCACGGTCCGGACGATAAATCCCATCCCTTGAGGGATGCGAAGCCCCCCAAGCAGGGTGCGAAGCCTGTCTCGCTCTGCAGGATCATGAATTCTTTTCGAAACACCTACATGTCCGTTGTAAGGCATCGCAACCAGATACCGACCGGGGAGGGTGATGTGCGTCGTGAGTCGCGCCCCCTTCCTTCCAAACGGCTCCTTCACCACCTGCACCAAAAGCTCTTCTCCCTTTTTCAGAAGTTCTGCCCCCTTTTCGGCCAAGGAGCGCTCATCTTTCGGGTGTGACCCATTCTCTCCATTGTTCGAAGTCTCTACTTCCTCATCGAAGAGATAATGGGGGCTCGCCACATCCGAGAGATACAGAAAGCCGTTTTTTTCAAGCCCCAAGTCGACAAAGGCCGCACCGATCCCCGGGAGAACCGAATCGACCTTCCCTTTGTAGATATTTCCCATGAGCTGCTCGTGGCTACGCCGCTCGACATAAAACTCTTCAAGGATGCCATTCTCCAGAACAGCCGCCCTCATTTCCTGCTCTTCTGCATTAATCAAAATTTCCTTAGTTGTCATCTGAAACCCTTTCCATAAAAAAACAAACCACAGAGATCACCCCCACCCCCGTTTTGGGCGGGTGCCATCGTGATTCTGTGGTTTCAAATGAACCCCGTTAGAGATGAAATCTCTAACGGGGTGAATGAAGGTCCCTAAGGAGTCCCAGGAAGAGGCGCTTCGGGAGAGGGGGCTTTTTGCTCCTCAATAAATCCCTCCTGCACCCTTTGTTCTTTCTCTTCCTTCGTCGGGGGTTGGACCTTACCGAGGGACGGTCTTTCCCCCATCTTCTCGGTGGCCAACTTCGCTTCCTGGAAATCCCGATCCGTGACAATATGCACTGTCACAAAGAAAAGGAGATCGGTTCTATCCTTCGTATTGGTCTTCGAAGTGAAAAAATATCCTAAACCGGGGATATCTCCCAAAAGGGGGACCTTCCTCACAGAATCCGTTTTGTTCTCCGAGACAAGCCCCCCGATGGCGATCGTGTCGCCATCCCTCACGAGAATCTGCGTCTCCGCTTCTCGGGTGGCAAAACGGGGAGCCCTCACCTCGGGGGTGAGTTCGTCAAACCCCAAAAGGCTTGAGATCTCAGGCTTGATCTCGACCAGGATCATCCCCTCATCATTCACGTGAGGGGTGACCGACAGTTTAATCCCGAGGTCTTTCTCGGTGTAGCCTGTGATCTCTACATTGCCGGTATTTTCGTTCCGTTCAAAGATCGGTATGGCAAGGATCTCTCCGACGAGAATGTTGGCCGTCTGATTGTTAAGCGTCGTAATCCTCGGATTGGAGAGAATGCGGGTGTCCCGCCTCGATTTCAAGATCTCCAAAATCTGTGAAAACTGATCAAAGGCGAGTGTTCCAAAAGTAAATTGATCCTTCGTGACAAAGGGGAATGCCTGGGCCGCAGGAAAGGTAGAGAGCGCTGTGGTTGAGGTGGTGGCACCTCCGCTTCCCACCGTTGTCGTATTCGCTGCCGTGGTATCGGCCGTGCCGACGACAGGCTTCAGTATTCCTAAATTCTTTCTTCCAAACTTTTCGAACGGAAACGTGGTCGGTCGGGCAGATCCCCTGGCCGCCACTTGAATCGACCAGTCGATCCCGAGCTTGTCATCATTGTCGAGGCTCGTCTCCACGATCTTGGCTTCAATCGCCACCTGCGGTGTGCGTTGATCCAGGCGCTTCACGACTTGGCTAATCTTATAAATGTTGGTCGGGATATCGCTCACGATGAGGACGTTTGTCCTTTCGTCAAAACGGACCCTTCCCCTCTCCGTCAAAATATCCCGAATCGATTCGATCACGGAAGAGGCCTTTGCATAGTTTAAGACAAAGACTTCCGTCACGAGCTCCTCTTTCTCAAGACCTTCCACGGTGGTCACACGGATGATGTTTCCTTCCCGTTCGTAGGAGAAGCCGTAGGTCCTTAAGATCACATCCAACGCCTTTTCCCACGGGACGTCGGTTAAGCGAATCGTCACCAGTCCCTGGACATCCTTTCCTGTGACGATATTGACGCCACTTTTGTAGGAAAGAATCCGAAGCACATTATTGATATCAGCGTCTTTGAAATCCATGGTAATGTTGCCGGGAGTTGTCTCCACGATCCCCGCATCGGCTATTCCCCCGTTGGGAGGAACCTCCGAGGGGGCCCTTCCCTCTTGACCCGAGACGGTGGTGAATGCACTCAAACCGATGACGATTCCAAAAAAGAGAACCTTCCGCCATTCCCCCAAATTTTCTTTCACCAACGTCCCCCCTTCCTTCTTAGAAATCTTTTTTGTCCTTGTCGAGCGTCAAAAGATGGTGCCCATTCGCCGATTGGAGGATCACACGATCCTCCTCAATCTTCAAAATTTCAAAGTCCCCGATGCGGTCACCCTTCCGCAGGATCATCCCATTGATCATTGCAATCGAATCTCCCTTGGAGTCCCAGATAATCCCCTCCAAGTAGATATCTTCCAATGTGGCCACATCAAATCCCTGAAGCACCTTTCCGCTTTCTGTGACAAGCGGCCAGAAGGGGTCGCGGCCCTTTTTCTCATACACATAATTCCCCGCAAAAGAGAACTCACCCACCCCCATGAGGAATACGGTTCCTGCCACGATCACCGCTCCCCTCTCAAGGACTCTCCTTTTCGCGTACAAAGGTTTCCAGAGTAAGTCTAACATGATGCAACCTTTGATTGGAAGGGTCTGCTTTGATGGAGATGTCTTTGACTGAAAAAAGACGCTCTGAATTCTCAAGTTGATTGATGAAGGTTCCTAATTCATGATAACCGCTTCGCGCCAAAATAACAATAGGAAGTTCCCGATACCTCGCCTGAGGAATTTGGGACCTCACCTCTACCGTTTTGGAGGGCGATATCTCGACAATCTTGACGTTCGATTTTTCCGCCACCTCGGAAAGATGCTCCAAGAGATTCGGGAGTTCTGCCTCACTCGGGAAGCGAACCTCCAGCACTTCTGCCTTCTGACGAAGTCTTGCGATTTCCGCCTTCATGCGGGCCATGTTCGCAAGTCCCTGCTGGGTAGAGCGCACCTTCTGCTTCGTCTCTTTGATCTCTTGGTTTAAAGAACCGATTTTCCCGATCGCCGGGACCAGCAAGAGCCTGATAAAAAAGGTAATCAGGAGGAGAATGAATACCCCTCCCAGGAGCCAGGCTCTCATTCCTGGGAGATCCTTTTTCAAGGAAGAATTCCCTCTCGGAACGTGCAGATGACCTTAAAATCCATCACCTCCAGGGTGCTAATCGGGCGCCGCTTGATCGATTCGACTTCTACCTCGGTAAAGTCGGCAAAGAAACCCCGGTTTTCTTTCAGGCCCCGGATGAAACGGCCGACCACCGCAGTCTCCTCCCCTGGGGAGACTGCGCTTCCGGAAAGGATAAGGATTCTCTCTTTGACTGGAGGAGCGCTCTTCCCTCCCGAAGCTCCGGAGGAAACTTCCCGCGTCCGTTCCTCCAAGGCCATTTCTTGGAGCCAGACCCCCGGGACAAAGCTTTGACTGAGCTGGTAAAGTTTCCTTGACCAGAGAAACTTATCAACCAGAAGACCCTGGACCGCCTTCTCCCTGGAAACGAGCGTCTCATATTCCTTGACCAGTTGCCGGATCTCATCCTGTTTCGGAGAGATCTTCTCCCATTCCCCCTTGAGGGTGTTCAGGGAGAGGCTAAAGGCCAGCTGCACCAGAAAGACGAGGGTATAAATAGCCGCGAGGCCTCCTGCCGCATACAGATAAATGATCTGGAGGGGAATCTTGCTCACCGCCGGCAGATGCATCAGGGCAGTCATCCCCCCTTTTTTCTTCTTGAGTTCAGGAGGGAGAAGATTCAGCTTAATCACTCTACACCCCGTAAGGCCAAGCCGACCCCGACCGCCAACCCTTCCTTCGCATCCTTCAGTTTCGCGAAATTCCCATGGGAAGGGACGGAAATCCCTTCCAGGGGGTTCCAAAAAAGCGCCTCTGTGTTGAAGCTCTTTCTTAAATAGTCAAGGAGCCCTGTTAAGCGGGAGGACCCTCCGGAGAGGTAGAGCCGCTCCACCCGCTTGTCATATTGGTTCTCAAAATAGTCAAAAGAAAGCCTCAGTTCCCCGACCAGGTTTTCAAGGGGGGTATTCACCAAGGCCAAAAGTTCTTCCGAACTCTTCGTCCCAGAACATTTTAACACATCCGCGGCCTCCATTTCAAGATTTAATTTTTCTGCGATGGCCTGCGTAAAATCATCCCCTCCGATCGGGACATCGCGCGAGAAAAGGCTTGTTGAGCCACGAAGAATGCTGGTGTTGGTGGTTTTTGCCCCGAGATCGAGAAGCGCGTGGATGGTCGTCGGAGATTGCGTCCCCAAGAAATGCTCAAAGGCGTTCGCAATGGCAAAGGTGTCTACATCGAGCAGGTCTACCTCAAGCCCCGCCTCCTGAAGAAGGGAAAGGTGATGGTTCACCGCCTCCTTTTTGGCCGCCACCAAAACCGCAAGGATCTTGTTCAGTTCTTCCTTTTCTTCAAGAACCTGGCAATCGAGGATCACATCCTTCACATTAAAGGGGATATATTTGTCCGCCTCAAATTCAATGGAAGAACGAAGCTCCTCCCGTGACATCCGCGGAAGTTGAATGTAACGGATGATGACCGATTGGCCTCCAATAGCACTATGGACGCGCCGGGTGGTAGAGCCGGAAGCCTGGATCGCCTCCTTCAGTGCGGTAAGGGTCTTCTCCCGCCCAATCCCCTTTTTAATCGGGATAGAACTGTAGGCGACCAGTTCCGGTTTTCCGGCATGGCGGATTTCGACCCATTTGACACGCTGGCTTCCGATGTCCAAGCCACAACAGGTCGCACCCTGTTTCTTGGCGCCACCTCCAAAGGGGAGGCGGAATTTGGGAAGGAAAAGTTTTGGAAGTGAAGGCAACTTAGGAAACGACGAGGTGGACGGAAACTTCACTGAACCTCCTGCCAACTCTTGATCTTCATGATAAAGACCGGCTTCTCGGCGATAATCCCGGGGGGAAGATTGTTCACCACTTCCGGAACCTGGAAAATACTCGGGGTGTTTTGCATGTCAAAATGATTTGAATTAAAGGTTCCGGCCATTTGATTCTGCTTTGCCGCCTTGATCTCGTTTTCCGCATAGAAAATCCCGGTCATGTTACTTTGGGCATCTCCCGTTCCCGTTTGAAGTTCTACGTTCCGTTGCGCGACAAAGCCCATGACATCCATTGTGGGAAAGGTACCCTTGGAAAGAAGGTCCCCATGGACCTTGATGTCACTTGAAGCCCCCACCGCGACAAAGGTGGCCCTCCCTTCGTAGAGGACGGTTTTATTCTTTTCTCCAAATTCGAAGGATCCATTCACATAAATGATGCCGGTCACCGTAAGCGTTCCAGACCCCTTATTCCATGAAATGGAATTCGGAAGCCCATTGACCGAATTCGAATACGAAAAGTTGTCGGTCGATGAATCAACTTTGGTAATGGGGATGCTTAAGCCTTGGGCGGTGACAAAAGCATCATAAGATCCATAAGAAATCCCCGTCGTGTCATAGGTGTACGCATTGCTAAAATTTGGAAACATGACCGAATCGTCTGCATCATAGACATTGGCCGTGCCGTTATCCGAGTTAACCCCCGCCGCCCCTGTGTTTCCGGTGTATCCATGGGTCACATAGGCACCGTCCAGCGTTTCTTTGACTGTATTTCCTGTCACATTAGACTGTCCTGCTGTCACTGCGCCTTGGAGCCGGAGTTTTCCATTCTTAAACCGGATCACCGCATTGAGTGTGTCCACCATCTCGCCATTAAAATTCTGTTTGACGAGCGCCGGAAGTTTTGCCGCGAGGGTCACATTCATCCCGGTATAGTTATTGCCGATATTGCCTCCTCCGTTCATATCCATGGCGACGTCTGCTGAAGTCAATGCAGTGCCCAAGATATGAACAGAACCCCGGATATCCACATTCCCACCAATGGCGTTTCCCCCTTGGCCCGTTCCGGCAAAGATGACGTTATTCCAGAGGGAAAGATTCTCTACCCCGGTATACGCCTGAATGCGTCGGGTAATTCCTCCCGAGACCCCCGTAGCCCGCACCCACATATCCGTGGGCTTATCCTCCACCTCTTTTAGTTCCACTTGAAAAGTTCCATCTCCCATCGTGGTCGCCGCGTAAGGGACCGTTTGCCAATTATCATCATCAGGCGTTATCGCCAACCCATTGATACTGCCATCCTCCCAGCTCGAGCTATTCGCCATATCCCGACGGAGGTCAAAAAGAATCTGCTGGAGTGCGCCTTCTGCGATGTAGAATGCTTCGGAAGCATGGCGCGCCCTTTCTGAAAGTTTTGCCTCATTCGTTGTCCGGATAAGATAGGCGGCGGCCAATACCAAAAGGATGAAGATCACCATATACATGATGATGAGCATGGCCCCCCGTTCACTTTGAAAAGAAAGGAAATTTCTCATGAGACCTCTTGCCAACTTTTCACCTTGATGATGATCAGCCGCTCTGGGGCGATGAGCCCCGGGGGAAGATTGCGGATGAGTTCAGGAACCTGATAGACATTCGGAACCTGTGCGCCCAAAGAGACGCTGTCCGCAAAGAGGGTCCCTGCGATGCTCGATTGTTTTGCGACTTCGATAGTCTCCTCTGCGTAAAAAGCCCCGATCACTTTGAGTTGAGATTCATGCCCAATTTCAATCTCTTCTTCCGCCAAGAAGGCTACCACATCATCGAGGGGGAAGGTCCCCACGGTGTAAAGGTCGCTGTGAACATTCAGGTCTCCTCCAAGCGCAACAAGAGTGGCCCGGCCCTCATAGAAGACTGTGGAATTCTTTTTCCCGATTTCGATGTCTGTCCCATTCACATAGAAAACGCCGGGATCAATAATCGTGATGGTCCCCGTGTTTCCTTGCCATTCCCATTTAAATTTCCCCGGAATGGTGAAGTCTGGACGGGTATTATCAAAATTCCCCGCCCCAAGATTGGTCCCTTCCGCCAGCACAAAGGCTCTATACGAAGGATAAGATCCGTAAGGATCATCAAACGTTTTAAATTGAACAAGGTCTCCTGCGTCGTAGGGGGTTGCGGTTCCATTGTCTGAAAAGACCGACGAGGCCCCCTTATTTCCGGAATAGCCGTCTGTAATATAAACACCGTCCAATGTCTCCTTGAAACTATCCCCCGTCACATTGGGCTCGCCCACCGAGGCGGTTCCGCTGATCGAAAGTTTTCCATGCTTCACTCGAACTTCAGCGTTCAGGGTCTCCACCATATCTCCATTAAAGTCCTGGGGGTCTAAAGGGGGAATTCTTAGACTCAGCATAGGAGAAATCCCGGCATAGTTATTGCCGATTTTCGCACCTCCCCCCATCTCCATGGCGTCTCGATTGGGATCCAAGGGATTCCCCAAAATATGGACCGATCCCCGGACATCCACATTCCCATTGATCGGATTCTCTGAAGGATCCGCTGTCCCGTCCGCGGCGAAAATGGCATTGTCCCAAGGGGAAAGGTTCTTCGCCTGAAGGTAAGCCTGAACCCGCCGGGTGATCCCGGAAGAGGTCCCTGTGGCGCGCACCCACATATAAGAATTTTTCCCCGTAATCCCCTTCAGTTCCACTAAAAAGGTTCCATCTCCCATCGTATTGGACCCGTACGGTATAGGCGTAAAGGAAGAGGCATTGATCGCCATGGCGATTCCGTCGATGTCGCCGTCAAACCAGTCTTCGCTCGCGATCATGTCTTGGCGGAGATCCAACATCGCCTGTTGCAGGGCCCCTTCTGCAATATAGAACGCTTCCGTGGAGTGACGCGTCCTCTCTGAAAGGCGTGCCTCGTTGTTCGTTTGGCTTAAGTAGGCGCTCATGAGGACCAGGAGAACAAATACCACCATATAGACATAAATGAGGACTATCCCTCGATTGTTCATTTTAAGTATCATCTTCAATCACTTCCTTTATATATCATTTTTTATATCACTTTCTTAATTCCGCCGACCCTTCAAGGGTGGAAACCACAAAGCGGCTCGCATCGGCCATCGAGGTATCCCGCTTTCTTAAGAAAAGGGAGAGGGTGAGCGATCTTCCCGTGAGTGAGAAATCAGCCCCCCGGTTTAACACCCCATCGGCATTGTCAAAGGGGACGTTGACACTGCCATCATCTTCTACGCCATCCAGAACGTTGTCTTTGTCAGCATCTTCACTGACCACATGCTCTGCGATCACCCTTGGGGATACGCCATTCGTGACCCCATTCCGGTTAAAAGCGAAGTTGGTCCCCCCCTTACTTTTTAAACTGATTTGAGTATTGCTGATGCTATTAAAGGTGAAAGGGAAAATGTCGCTGTTGTAATAGGTAAAGGCGTCAAAGTTATGATACCGCCTGAGCTCTTTTCTCCCGTCACTCGTCTCATAAACGGCATAGACAATCAAGGAACGCCAACTCGGGTCGCCGCTACTCCCGATATGGAAACAGGCGTTATTGGTCACCCCATCCCCACAGGTTCCTGAGTCCTTCGGTGCGGTCGCACTCCCTCGTGGAGAAGCGAAGGCGATCGCTTGATGTCTTTCACCATTTTGAGTATCGGTGTAGGTATAAATCGTCACTGTCCCAGCGTCTGTTTCCCGGAGTTCTTTAAGCATCTCCATCATCGCCTTCCGGGCCGCCTGCTGAAGCTCGAGTTCCACCCCTCCTACCCGCATGGAACGTCTCCCGACTTCAAGTGCAATATAGGCGGCGCTCGAGAGGACGGTAAAGAGCAGAACGGTGACCATCAGTTCAACAAGGGTAAGTCCTTTTTTCATCGACTTTATTTTCTCAAGAAGTCCCGACATTTGCGATCCGAGTCGTTAAACGGACGTTTCTTGATCTTGACCTCCTCGACCAATTGATTTGAATCTTTATCTCCAAAAGACTCGCATCCAGTGTGGTATAGGTGACGACAACCTGTTCACCCGTTTCACTGATAGGAAGAAGATTCTTCGCCCCATTGTTTGTGGCCCACGTGTCCCAGTTCGTTCCTTGAATGTTGGAAAAAGTGGTGACCCGCATCTCTTCAATAATCCGAGAGCCGTCTTGAACCGCAATGGTGGTATCCCTCGCCATCTCGTTCAAGGGGGCGGGGCTCCGAAAGGCGGCCAACAGCCCTGTGATCGCAACAAGAAGCAGGGTGGTTGCGATCAGAAGTTCCACCATCGTAAACCCCGTTAGAGGTTTACCTCTAACGGGGTAAAACCCACTTTTCAGATCTAAAAATTGTTTTCTCACCTTACACCTTACACTTTCCACAGGACACTGTTTTATTCGACAGGGGGATCGGTGACCGTGGCCTGCTGTGTGCTGTTGGCCCGCAAAACCCCTGTCTCATCCACGAAGAAATATCGATTGCCGGTCCTGCCGGGGCTCGTTGGATTCGCACGGACAGTAAAATGCTCCGAGTCCACGAGTTGATACGCATAGGCGTATCCCTGTCTTGTGCCACTGGCAAGAACGGTATCAATATACGCTGGGTTTGACGCTGGGCTGGTCAGGTCGGTCAGTGCGGAAGGATAGGCGTGAGGAGTAATATTAACGTAATAGTTCTGGCTTCCTGTCGCAATGGACCGGCATCCTGCAATGGCCGTTACCTCATTCGCATTGAGCCGTGACCGGAGCATCGACGAAACCGCAAGCGTTGCCAGCGTCGCAATGATTGCGACGACGATCATGATTTCAATGAGCGTAAATCCCTTAGAACGTTTTAGCATCATCTCCTTCCGGTCATTAAAAAAGGCGACGGGATGAGTGCTTCACCCCGTCACCTTGTCCTAATCGGTTGCAAGAGGAACCTTATTCGAGAGGGGCCCCTGTTGCGTTGGTCAGTCGGAGTACCCCAGATTCGTCCACAAAAAAGACCCGCGTTCCTGTCGTACCGGAGACTGCAGGAGATCCCGTCACGCTATACGTATTCACTCCTGAGGTATAGGCGTAAAAATACCCCTGCTTTGCAGCACTCGATGCTGTCGCCCCCGCAAGTGCGCCGTCAATGTAAGGTGGCGTTGCGCTGGACAAAACTGCCAGGCTCGCAGGATAGGACGGTGGCGTCTGGGCTGCACGGAAACTCTCCATCGCGGTACTGAGTGTCCTAAGAGCACTGATAGCAGATGCTTCATTCGCATTGTGACGGGCCCTTAAGAGGTTGGGAATGGCGATCGCGGCCAGTAACGCTATGATTGCAACGACGATCATGATTTCGACGAGGGTGAAGCCTTTCCGATTGAGTTTGAACATCTTTGTTTCACCTCCTTGTCATCTTGCCACAATGGGGGTGTTGATGCGGTAGGATGTTGCGGTAGGGAAAACAATAACAATAAACCCTATAAATAAGTCCATGACCCCCATATTCTAAGTACAAATTATATCATAAGGAACCGGTTTTGTCAATGGCTGAATCACAAAGGACTTTTATTAACTCCAAGATTAGTAAGAAGATAGAAATAACAATTTCTACTACCTCTTTCTGTCTTCCTTTTTAGACAATTTCTCCCTCAAGGCTGGGAGCCAAACCTTGAGGTCTGGGTGTCCGGGATTCTGCCGAAGGGCCTCTTCCCAGTAAAAAAGGGTCTTGGGGAACTCACCCTTATTCCAATAATAGGACCCGAGATTAAAATAGGCCTCCCCATAGGTCGGATCGAGGCGGATCGCCTCCTGAAAGGCAAAGGGGGCCTCTTCCCTTCCGCTCTCTGCGTAGGCAATCCCTAATTTGTTCCAGAAAACCGAATTGTCTCCCTCCTGCCTAAGGGCCTTTTTCAAAAACTTGATCGATTTGTCATATTGTTTCATCTCCCGATAGGCCGTTCCCAAATTGGCCCAGACCCTCGGCTGATTCGGATTAAGAGATAGGGATTTCTTAAACTCACGGAGTGCAAGCGTCGTATATCCCCGAGAAATATAGACGCTTCCAAGATTGTTGTGGGCTCCGGGACTCTTGGGAACGCTAGCCACCGTCTGCTCAAAGAGCCTCATTTCATCGGAATAGTCTCTATTCCGCCCAACGATTAAAACCCCGTAGCATGCCAGGACGCCGAGGAGCGCAAAAAGAAGAACTTTACGAAACCGGCAGAGGTAAAAAGAAAGAAGGGCAAAAAATCCTACCGATGGGAGATAGAGGTAATGTTCCGCCATGGAGGGATAAATCGGAATGATGTTTGAGACGGGAACGAGTGCCACCAAAAACCAGGCCCCTCCAAAGAAAAGAAGCCTGTTGGTATTCCAAAAGAATCTCCCAAGCACAAGAAGCATTGCCCCCACCCCCATACACACAAGCGTTCCTATCTCCCAAAACCCGGTTTGAAAAGGAGCGGCTCTTTCCAAGTGGAGTGGAAAAGGAAAAATAAGAAGAGAAAGGTAGGAGAAGATCAAAGGTCCCAGCGAGAGAACGCGAAGCAGAAGTCCGGGGCCTCCGCTTAAGGAAGAACCGATGCGATAAGGAAAAATAAAAAGGCGAAGGGCAAGGTATCCGAAAAGGAGGAGCCAATACGCGGAGTGACTCAAGAACCATTTTTTTGGACGAACGGGACGGCACAACTCAAAGAGGAAAAGAAGTGCGGGAAAAACAACCGCCGTTTCCTTGGAAAGAAGGCCCAAAGCAAACGAGAAAAGGGAGAAACATTTAGAGATTTTTTTGGATGAAAGGGATAAAAGGAATGCGGTCAAACAAAAAAAGGTGGCCAAAAGATCAGCGCGGCTCGGGAGGTAAGAGACCGCCTCGGTCTGAAGAGGATGGGAGGCAAAAAGAAGGGAGCCCACGAAAGAAATCCTTTCATTGTGAAAAAGGTGCTGGATCAGAAGATAGACCCAAAACGCATTGAAACAGTGAAGGAGGATACTGACAAGATGATAGCCGAGGGGGCTAAGACCCCAGAGAGGATACTCCACCGTATACAACACCATGACGATGGGACGATAGTACTCTGCTTCTTCAAAGCGGGTTTCTTTCAGGGTCCTGCTAAAGAAAGGGCTTTGAAAAAGGAGCGGAATATTTTTCCAGTGCCGGATAAACTCATTCTGAAGGATGAAGAAATGATCGTCCCAGACAAAAGGATTCGGAAGGATATTGGCGTAGAATAAAAAAATGACTGCAACCAGGAGGGAAAAATGGAGGAAACGCTTTTTTGAAACCGGAGCGCTTCTTGGCAACTTATTTTGAAATGAGTTCCGTTAACTTAAAGATGGGTAAAAACATGGAGACCACAATCCCCCCCACGACAACACCCAGGAAACCGATGATCAAAGGTTCGATAATGGAGGTAAGCCCAGCGACTGCCGCCTCCACCTGTTCTTCATAAAAATCGGAAATCTTGGAAAGCATCTTTTCGAGTTCGCCCGTCTCCTCCCCGACCGCGATCATCCGGATGACCATGGGTGGGAAAACCCCCCTCTTGGAAAGGGGACCGGCGATATTTTCCCCCTCTCGAATCGAAGCACGGGCTTCCTCCAGCGCCATCTCGATCACTTTGTTGCCGGCGCTTTTTCCCACGATCTCAAGACTTGAGAGGATCGGAACACCACTTTTAACCAAGGTGGAAAGGGTTCTTGAAAAGCGAGCCACCGTCGCCTTCTGAAACAGTTTCCCGAAAATGGGAAGATGCATGAGGACACGGTCTCGGTTAAGTCTTCCCTTTTCGGTCCGGGTGTACAGAACAAGGGCCACCACAAGAAGGATCAGAACCCCCACGCCGTAGAGAAAGTATCGATTCAGGAAATCGCTCACCGCGATCAAGGTACGCGTGGGAAGGGGGAGGGTCCCTCCCAGTGTCTCAAAGATTCCCTTAAAGGTCGGAATCACTTTAAGCATCAAAAAGGTGGTGATAAGGATCGCCATGGTCACCACCACAGCGGGATAGATGAGCGCAGATTTTACTTTTCGCCGGAGGGCATTCATCTTCTCAAGATACGTGGCAAGCCGATCCAAAATATCATCGAGCATTCCACTCGATTCGCCGGCCTTGACCATGTTGATGTACAAGGGAGAAAAAACGCGGACATGCTTGGAGAGGGCACCAGAAAGAGAACTCCCGGTCTCTACGTCATTGCGCGTTTTCATAATAATCCGTCGGAAGGAAGGATTCTCGATCTGTTCGGTGAGGATATCGAGGCTTTGTAGGAGAGGAATCCCGCTATCGACCATGGTCGCAAGTTGTCTTGAAAAAAGGACAATATCATCCAGCCTAATCCCGCCTCTAATGACGATCTGTTTTTTCTTATCTTTTTCCTGGGTAACGGAGATGATGACAAGGTCCTTTTTCCGGAGCGCATCGATGAGAAGGGTCTGGGACCCAACCTTCGAGACTCCTGTAATCGAGCGACCTTCCTGATCTTTTGCGGTATATCGATAAGTGGGCATCGGTTACTCCTGGACAGTGACGCGCATGACTTCCTCAAGGGTGGTAAATCCCATTTCAAACTTTTTCAAGGCATCCTCGTGGAGGGTGATCATCCCATGTTTCCTCGCATAGTCGGTCAACTCGGCCGTTGAGGCACGATTCAAAATCATCTCCCGCACTTTGTCATCGACTTCGAGAACCTCCAAAATCCCCATCCGGCCAAAGTAGCCGGTCTTGGCGCATTTCCGGCAACCCTTTCCCTGGTAAAAGGTATTCTGCTTCGGTTCCTTCAGTCCAATACTCCCCAGAAGAGACTTCTCAAGAGTCACTTTCTCCTTGCAGTTTGTACAGATCACGCGGCAGAGTCTTTGCGCACCGACGACGATCAGGCTCGATGCGATGAGATACGGCTCCACCCCCATGTCTACCAGACGTGTGATGGCACTCGGAGCGTCATTGGTATGGAGGGTACTTAAAATGAGGTGCCCGGTCAGAGAGGACTTGACGGCGATGTCGGCCGTTTCGAAATCGCGAATCTCTCCCACCATGATGACATCGGGTGTTTGCCGGAGAACCGAACGGAGACCGCCCGCAAAGGTGAGCCCAATGTCTGGATGAACCTGGATCTGCGTGACCCCTTCGACCTGGTATTCAATCGGATCTTCGATGGTGGTTAAGTTTCGTTCGGGGACGTTCAGCGTTTGGAGGAGAGAATAAAGGGTGGTCGATTTTCCGCATCCTGTCGGTCCCGTCAAGAGGATCATGCCGAAAGGTTTTTTCACCGCCTCCTTGAATTTCACGAGCGGAGCGGCATTGAAACCGAGATGTTCCAGCCCGAACTGCAAAGCCGATTTATCCAGAATACGCAGCACCATCTTTCCGCCGTACATGATCGGAAGGACCGAAACCCTGAAATCGATCTCCTTCCCCCGGAAACGGATCCTGAAACGCCCGTCCTGCGGGAGCCGGCTTTCTGTGATGTCCAGCCCGCACATGATCTTGAGTCTCGAGGCGATCGCTTGTTGGCTTTCCTTGGGCAAAGAAACGGCATCGAGTAGATTTCCGTCGATCCGGTAGCGTATGCGCAGGCGGTCCTCTCCCGGTTCGAGATGAATGTCGCTTGCCCGTTTGTCGAGCGCTTCGATCAAAATGAGATTCACGATCTCTACGATCGGAACCTTTTCTGGACTCTTTGCGATCGCCTCAAGATCCACCTCCTCCTGGTCGGTCAAGTCGGTAGAAACATCGATCTCCGCTCCCTCCAGAATCCGGGAAATTTTAAGATCTTGCGGCGTGTAAATCCTGTCAATCGCCGCCAGAATATCTTTATCGGTGCTCAAGACAGGATCGATCTGATAATGGGTAAGCATTCTCAAATCATCCATCGCGAAAATATTCAAGGGGTCTGCCATGGAGATGACAAGGGTGTTGCCGATCCGCGAGATCGGAATGAGGTGATACTGGCGGGCGATCCGTTCCGGAACCATCTTTGCAATTTCGGGATCAATTTTAAACCGAGAAAGGTCGATGGGGGGAATGTCCAGTTCCTGGCTCAAAAGGGCAAGGAGTTCCTTCTCGGAAATCCATCCTTCCCGGACAAGGATCTGGCTCAGCGCCCCCCCCTCTTTCTTCTGAATGGCAAGGGCATGCTCCAATTTCTTTTTATCGACGAGATCGCTTTTAAGAAGGAGCGACGTAAGTCGCTCTCGAAACGTTTCAGCCACTTTAAGTCACCCGAAACACTTCCTCAAGAGAGGTCTTCCCCTCCCGCGCCTTGGACAGGGCATCCTCCCGGAGTGTGACGAGCCCCTCTTTCTTCGCCTCGGCAAGGAGTTCACTCTCTCGCGCACGATTTAACACCAATTCTCGAATCCGAGGGGTAAGGGGCAGAGTCTCCATGACCCCCATGCGACCGGAGTATCCTGTGCCGAAACATTGGGAGCATCCTGCACCCCTATAAAACTTGACCTCTTCCTTGGGATCAAACGGGAGTCCTAACCTTCCCGCCAATGCTGCATCCAACCGATACGGTTTTCTGCAGGCACTACAAAGTTTCCGCAAGAGACGCTGGGAACAAGCCAGCGTCACAGCGGAAGTAATCAAAAAAGGTTCCACCCCCATGTTTAAAAGCCGCACGACCGCCCCGCAGGCGGTTGTGGTATGAAGCGTACTTAAGACCAGATGACCTGTCAGGGCCGCCTTGATCCCTACATCCACCGTTTCGAAGTCCCTGATTTCACCGACCATGATGATATCGGGGTCTTGCCTTAAGATGGAGCGGAGCGCCGCGGCATAAGTGAGACCGATGTCGGTTCGCGCGGTCACCTGGTTAATCCCTTCCAGTTGAAATTCAACCGGGTCTTCCACCGTCACAATATTTTTTTCAGGAGAGTCCACATACTTGAGGATGGAATAAAGGGTGGTCGTCTTTCCACTCCCTGTCGGCCCGCAGACAAGGATCATGCCATAGGGACGGAGACTTGCCTTTTTCATGTCTTCTAGCGGTTTCTCCTCAAATCCTAAACCATCAAGATTTAAGGGGGCCTGTGATTTGTCCAAGACGCGGAGGGCCACCTTCTCTCCGAAACTGGAGGGGACGGTAGAGACACGAAAATCGATCTCGCGCTCTTGAAGTTTCATCTTAAATCGTCCATCCTGAGGAAGACGCCTCTCCGCAATATCCATGTTCGACATGACCTTAATACGCGAGACAACCGCCTCATGCATCGTTCGGGGAGGAGCGGTGCCTGTTTTGAGAATCCCATCCACGCGATAGCGGATCCGAACGGTGTCCTGCATCGGCTCGATCAGGATATCGCTGGCACGCAGGCGGCAGGCCTCTTCAAGGACCAGATTGGTCACCTGGACCACGGGGGCCCCTTGGGTCAACCGGAGAAGCTCTTCTGACCCGATGGCCTCCCCTTCCTCTGCTTCAACCAGTTCCACCTTATCTTTGGTCGTCTGCTTGATCCGCTTGACAACATCTTCAATGGCTTGCTGCATCGATTGATCGTAGAGTTTGCGAAGGGCCCCCCGAATGTCCACCTCTGTGGCGATCGTCGGGCGGATCTCCAGTCCTGTCAGCGCCTTGATCTCCTCCGCGGCAAAGAGATTTAAAGGATCGGCAATCGCGATCGTCACGGTGTCTCCGATTTTTGAAATGGGAACGATTTCGTAGTGGTAGGCGATTTCACGAGAAATCACTTTGGCCATGGCAGGGTCTATTTCAAAACGGGAAAGGTCTACAGGCGGGATCCCTAAGTTTTCGCTGAGAAGCGCGACAAGATCCTTTTCAGAAACAACCCCCATTTCGATGAGGATAGGGCTTAAACGCCCCCCCTTCTCCTTTTGCTTTTGCAGTGCCTGCTCCAGCGTCTCGGGGGTGAGCACCTTTTTTTCGATGAGGAAATCACTTAATTTCTGTTTGAGAGAGGGGGGCATCTCCGTCCTCGTTAGATGGGGTTATCTCCCTGCGCATAAGAACGGTTGATGGCGTCGTTGATGTCGGTCATCGTTGAAACGAATACCTGAACTTTGCATTTCGTAATGAGTTCAATATCTTCCTGCGCTTGGACATTTAAGGGATTCGACATCGCGATGGTAAGGGCGTTCCCGATCCGGTCCACCGGAATCAGACAATATTGCCGGGCGACATTCTCAGGAACAAGCTTGATCACATCACCCGCAATCTCATAGTTTTTGAGAGGAAGGTAGGGAAACCCGAATTGGGCAGTGAGCGCCTGGGCGATTTCTTCTTCAGTGGTAAAGCCGAGTCTGACGAGGATTTGACCAATGAGGCCCCCTTCTTCTTTTTGAACCGCGAGGGCCTTTTCAACCTGGTCTTTTGTGATGACACCCCGTTCAATCAGAAGTTCACCCAGCTGCTTTGTAATCAGTCGCTTGCTTACGCTCACACGAAACTCCCTTTAGGAACGGCTGATAAGTCTTTCGAGTTCTTCGACTTCGAGGGTACGTGACAAGGCGTTCTCGAGGGTGAGCGCCTTCTTGACGTAGAGTTCATAAAGGGATTGGTTCATCGTACGCATCCCTTCACGACTCGCCGTCTGGACGATGGAGTAGATCTGGTGAATTTTGGCCTCCCGGATGAGACTTCGGACCGCATGGTTGGCAATCAAGACCTCCGCCGCCAAGACGCGCCCTTTCCCCTGCGCATGTGGGATGAGTTGCTGAGACAAAACCGCCATCAGCACAAAAGAGAGCTGGACCCGCACCTGTTGCTGCTGGGAAGAGGGGAAGACGTCAATGACACGGTTGATCGAGGAGACCGCATCAGAGGTATGAAGGGTGGCAAAAACAAGGTGTCCTGTTTCCGCAATGTTCAAAGCCGCCCGGATCGTCTCAAGATCGCGCATCTCTCCGATCAAGATCACATCCGGGTCCTGCCTTAAGATTCGACGGAGAGATTGGGCAAAAGAGAGTGTATCTTCCCCGACCTCCCGTTGCTGAATCAAGGCCTTGTCATTTTTAAAGACGTATTCGATCGGGTCCTCGACGGTAATGACATGGCATTTCCGTTCACTGTTAATCTTATTGATCATCGAGGCCAAGGTGGTCGATTTCCCGCTTCCCGTTGCCCCGGTGACCAACACCAATCCCTTCGGTTGTTTGCAGAGGTTTGTGACCACCGTGATCGGCAGGCCGCATTCCTCAAAGGTTCGAATTTTGTGCGGGAGGGTACGGATCGCGGCCGCCACGGTCCCTTTCTGCATAAAGACATTCACGCGGTAACGGCTTAAGCCTTCTATCCCAAAGGCCATGTCAAGCTCTTTCTCCCTCTCAAAGCGCTCCACCTGTTGAGGGGTTAAAATACTGTAAGCGAGTTCTTTCACACGATCCCCGGAAAGGAGGGTCTCATCCAGGTTCACCAACTGCTCATCGACCCGCACCCGGGGAGGAGAGCCAGCGGTGAGGTGGAGATCTGAGGCATCCCGTGTCACCATCCGCCGCAAATAATCAATGATTTGAGTCTCAACAGCCATTTTCGCAATCTCTCCTTTTTAACGTTGTGGACTACGCGACCACGCGATTCTTTCCCAGCGATTTTGCTGTGGTGAGCGCCTCTTTCGCTTTTTGAATAAGCGCTTCTGCCGTGGACCCATCAATCGGATTTTCCGAAACACCGGCACTCATGGTGACCTTTTGCCCCTGAAACCCTCTTCCTTGGCCATATTGCTCTTCGATCGTCCGGCGGAGACTCTCCGCCAATTGGGTCGCTTCTTTCTTGTTTCTCTCCGGAATGATCAGGGCGAAAAGATCCCGGTCAAACCGTGCGGCCCGATCCACCTCTGTAATCTGCTTTTCGATCTCCTTGGCCACTTGTTTCAACAGTTCTGGTTGCGATTGGGTTTTCACCATCTGGAAATGATCGATATCGACAAGGATGAGGGAACAGGGCCTTTGATAACGGATCGCCCGCCTGATCTCTTCTTCGAGGCGCTGGCGCGTGAACTTCTCGTTGTAAAGCTTTGTGAGTTCATCTTTCATCTGAAGCTCTTTCGCCCGTTTCGTCAAGAGATCGTTCTCGACCGCAATCGAAATCTGTTTTACAAAAACTCTGATCGTTTCAAGATCATCCTCGCGGAAGAAGAACTGATCCAGATTATTCCCTGCGCCTAAGAGTCCCACCACCACGCCACGGGACGTCACCGGAAAGATTGCAAGATTCTTAAGGCGAAGGGTGTACCTTAATTCTTTGGTCTCCAGCCCACCCCCTCCCTTGGAATCGACGATCAATCCTTCTCCTTGGCTCGCCACCTTGCCCAAGAGTCCGCTCCCAAAAGTGACCCTTTCCGGAAGGAGGGATGGCTCAATGTTCTGAACCCATCTGCGTATGAGGACTCCTTCCGACTCCAAAACGTAGATAAACGAAGAGGCGGTCATCTCCAACTGACCCAATTTTTCGATGATCGCTCCGATCACCTCCTCCAAGGGGGTCCCAGCAGAAATGAGGTTCCCGATCTGGAGAAGGTTCGAAAGGGTGAGCACTTTTTGTTGGATCTCAATGTTAATCTCTTTTGTCTTTTCACTATAAGCATGGAGCTCGGTGATCGTCTCTTTGATCCGCGAGGTCATCTTAGTGAGAGAATCGCTCAAGTCCCCGATCTCATCTTCTCGAACGATGTCAAAGGCGGCGTCTGTCCTTCCCTCCGCAACCTGCTTCGCCTTGCGGGCGATGGTCACGACAGGATCCACCATCTGTCGGATGACACTAAAACCGAGAAGGGTGATAAAAAGGGTGATGGCAATAATGACGAACATCGCTGAAGAACCGATTGTAAAATCATAGCGGGTTTCGGGGTAGATATAGGCAAGAACAAAAAAGGTGCAAACAAAGAGAGGGATGAGTGACATGAGAAAGAAAGCGATTCCTAATTTATAGCGCAATTTCTGCGGCGTGAGCGAAAGTGTCTTAAAAAAATTTGTCATTGGACCCCCCACCTCTTCGAGGAGAGCCCCCCGTTTCACTGGAAGTCCAGTGAAACGGGGGGCCCTTGTGCGTGATTTACTTTTTAAGGACGGAAAGCGCGATCACGGCCAAGAGAAGGGTCTGGGCAAAATCAAGAAATGCATGGGCCTCAAGCCCTCCCCCGATTGGTTGCATCGTTAACCGTGAAATGATGCCGACCACAAGGCTGAGTGCTGCAATCACCAAAAGTGCATTGGCTAATCCTTTCACTCGATCACCCCCTTCCTTCTGTCACTCTTTTCCAGACAGTTGCAATTTCTGATAATCGACCGGTTCTTTAATATAGAGGATCTGTTGTTTGAAGAGATCGTATGTCTTCGTGGTCTCTAAGAAATGGCCCTTCGGATCAAAAAGGATTTCGACGATCGGATGGAGGGGAAAATTTTGGTTCTGCCCCACCACCCGCGCGATCTCTTCTGTGTTCAACTTCACCCACGACCCGATCGGATAAATACCAATCTGGTTAATGAGGGTTTTCATGACGCGGGTATCAAAAATTTCCAGCGCTGTACCGATCAGCTCCCGAACCGCTTCATGAGAAAGTTTGGCTTCCCGGTAAGGGCGGGGCTGTGTCATCGCCACATAGATATCAATGGTCCCCACGATTTGCGCATATTCTCTTGCGAGTTTCTCGCTGGGGGAGGCGGGGGCTTTTCCCCACTTTCTCCGACGATGCTCCCGGCAGACGAAGAGGGTCGATTCGTGCAACAGATCGATCTTCTGGAGAATCTGGACCCCATACGTCGGGTGTTTCCGGATCTCTTCCAATTCTTCGGGGGTCAATTTCCTCGGCTGGGTGGCGATCTTGAGGACCTTCACCATCCCAATGTCATGGAGAAGTGCAGCCACCCCCAATTCGTGCAGTTTGGAGGTATCATAGCCTAACGCCCCGCCGACCAAAAGGGAAAGAATGCAGACATTGACAGACTGGGCGATGAAGTAATTCCGAGGTGTTGAGCGATTGGTGAAATAAACAAGCCCCTTATCCCCCAGCGTCATATGCTCTACGAGGCGCCAAACCAATTCTGCGATCTCTTTCCCATCAATCGGTTCGTTCTGTTCGGCCTGCTGGAAAATCCTCCTCATGAGCGCCGTCGCCTCATCATAAAGATGGGTTGCCCCCTCCACATCAACACTCATCCTAACTCCATATAAAACTACAAGTTACCATAAAATCTCGCTTTTGTCAAAGAGTTTTTCTCTGTTTCTTTTCCTCTTCTATCGCTGTACGTCTCCCCGTCACCATGAGCAGAGCAATCAGAATAAAAAGAAGCGCCACTTTTAAAAGAACGAGTAGGGCACCGAAAGGATCCATGTTTTGAATGAGGATCGCATCGATCCCTAACACAATGGCCACGCAATAGATAAAAAAGACCGCTCCACCGTTCGAAAATCCGAGATCCACAAGGCGATGGTGAAAATGATCCTTCCCGGCATAGGCGAGCCACCCTGTAAGATCCGAGATCTTTCTTTCCCGGATGCGCATGATGGTAATGAAGGTGGTGTCAAAAATCGGAATGCCCAAAAGAAGAATGGGAACCGACAAGGCGATGACATTGTGGGTGGCCAGATCCCCCATGACCGAAATCCCCGCATAAAAGGACCCCAGAAAGGTGGCCCCGCAATCTCCCAAAAAGATCCGTGCCCGATCTCCTCCCAGCGGACGGGAACTCTTTTGGCCCCCCTTCAGTGCTCTTTTTAAATAAAGAAAAGGAACGGGAAAATTATAAGGCAGAAATCCCAAACAGACACCGGCGAGGGCCAATACTAACCCTGCAAAGTAAAGTTGATGGAGCTCCTTTCCGACCACATAGAAAAAGATTCCTGCAATGATACTTAAGCCACAGGCCAAGCCATCCAAACCGTCCAAGAAGTTCATGGCATTGGTGATCCCGATCACCCATAAAAAGGTAATCACGATTTCACCGATATCCCCCCAAATGCCAGGAGGCAAAAAAGAGACTTTGACGCCGAAGAGGATCATGATGAAACTTCCCAAAAACTGAAAAAGAAGCCGTGTGAAGGTGGAGAGCTCTCGGATATCGTCGAAAAGGCTCACAACCAAAATGAGTGTTGCGCCAAGAAGAACTCCCAGGAAGGGTCGTGTGTGCGCGAAGGAAGAGGTCAAGGCCAGATAGCCGAGGGTAAATAGAAAAGCGAGATAAATGGCCACCCCTCCCAAAAGGGGCGTCGGTCTTTCGTGCATCTTTCTCGACTCGGGATAATCTAAAATTTTATAACGAACGGCGGCCTTTCTTGCCAAGGGAGTCAAGATAAGGCCGAAAAGGATTGCGGCAACAAAAAGAGTAAAGTCTTTCATAAGGAATTTTTCCCGATCGCGATGAAGAGGCGTGAAGGGACAAAGGCCTCGGCATATTTCACCCTCCCCTGAATGCCCCGGAAGATCGCGTTTGAGCGGGCACTGTCCAAAATGGTGAGATCCTTGATCTTTGTCGCGGTGACCTGGGAGGCGTGGGCCTCAAGGGCTGCGAGTTTCAGATTGAGCACCCCCTGGATATCGATAAAAACGGAGGGGTTAAAGTTCTGCGTGCTCGGCACTTCATAGAAAAGGACGTTCTTCGTGTATCGGGTCGCTGTGTTCGTTGCCTGCGCGACCGCCCGATGGTCCTGATGGGTATCGTCCAAATAGTTCACAAAGATAAAGGTGGGATTGACCGCTTTAACCGTCTTTTCAATTCGGGTGATGAGCTCTTTCCCAAGGGAGATCTGCGTGTCTTTATACCCTCCCCAGAAGACCTTTTGGGCCCGCAGGATTTTAGAGGACCGGACCTGCTCGTTCTGGCGAATGGATCCTTTTCCGCCAACCCCGATCTCCCCTTTTGTCATGATGAGTAGATAGACCTGATGTCCCAAGCGGCTATATTTGGCAATCGCCCCTCCGCATCCGTATTCAATGTCATCCGGATGCGCCCCAATGGCAAGAATATTCATGAGTCCTCCTTTATCCTTCGATGTCCCGTACCACTTCCTGAAGTGTGGCGAGATCAATTTCCTTGGAACTTTTTCCGAAACCGGAAAGAAGCGCCAGATCACAGATGCTGTTGATCCGCCGCGGAATCCCTCCTGATTTCCCATAAATAAAACGCAAGGCCTCCGGTGTAAAAAGCGGGATCTCTCGTCCTGCGATCTTCAGCCGATGGACCACATAGGATTTGCTTTCCTCTTCGCTTAAGGAACTGACATGGCAACGGATGGCGATCCGCTGGGAAAACTGTTTAAAACTTTCGATCTTTTCCTTCAGTTCCGGTTGCCCCAAGAGAATGAGGGTCATGAGAAATTTATCATCCGCCTGAAAATTAAGAAGAAGCCTTAACCCCTCCCAAACATGCTTGTCTTCGATAATGTGGGACTCGTCAATGATGACCACGGTCTTTTTTCCATCACGGGCATTGTCTTGGAGGGTTTGCTGAAGCACTTGGAGGACGACATTGGCGAGGACATCGGAGCGACGCGTGGGAAGGTCTCGTGCGCCGAGGGCTATCGCAATGGCCATCACCAGTTCAATGTATTCCATCTGAGGATTGGTGATAAAAGCGACTCGGTAAATATCCTTTTCCAACTCTTTAAAGAGAACACGACCCAAGAGGGTCTTCCCGCATCCGAAAAGACCGGTGAGAAGGGCGGCCCCCTTTTCTTCCCGAACCGCATAGAGGAGGCGGGAAAGCCCTTCTTCATGCTGAGGGGTGTAAAAAATAAATCGGGGGTCGGGGGTGTTCTCAAAAGGTTTTTCCTCAAGGCCCCAGTATGCGTTATACATATCTCTTTATTTTACACGACCTCCCATACTTTTTCATCAAAAATGTTAGCCCCCCTGCGGGCCTCTGCAAAGAGGGAGCTTCCGAAACAGAATTGGCCCAATGTCCCGTAAAAAAGGGCTTCCGAAACCCCGTGAACCACTATTTTCTGAAGTTGGACCCCCTTTTTTGAAAAACGGAGAGAGTCCCCATAGGGATCGCCAGGAGTGGGAAGAGAGTTTCTCACTTTGATTTTTTCAAATCCGCTCTGCTTGAGCATCTGTCGCAGGGTCGATTCGGAAAAATTGTGAACATGAAAAATGACGGGAGGAGGGCGATTCCCTTTCTTCGGGGCCATCGATTCCCAGAGACGATAGAGGCCTAAGTGAAAACGGACGTTGATCACCCTGGCAAAAAGGATTCCTCCTTTTTTCAAAAACCGGTACGTCTTCCGAAGGACACCCTTCGGATCGGACAAGGCATCCAGCACATTCCAGAAGGTCACCATGTCGAAACTTTCATCCGGGAAAGAGATCTCCTCGATCCTTCCCTCCTGGATGGGAAGACCGTAGACCGAGCGCGCCATCTCAACCGACGTACGGCTCGGGTCAACGCCTTGGACCTCCCACCCTTTTTGCCTTGCCAGGGAGAGAAAAAGTCCCGGTCCGCATCCGACATCCAGAAGCCGTCCCGGTGAAAGTCGCCGACCGTGGAAAAAACGCTCAAAAAAATGAGAATAACTTTCCTGATACGTGGAATGGATTTCTGCAGAAACGTCCCGTTTTTGGTAATACGCCATCAATCTCTTCCGGTCTTCAAGGCTAAAAAAAACGAGTGAACATCGTCTGCACCGTTCAAGGGATCTTTTCGAGCCGTGCAGGGTCAAAATCTTCTCCGCGTCGCCGGATCCGCAAAGATTGCAACGATCCAAAACTTCAAGATCGCCCAATGAAAAACTCCTTCGCCTCCCCCCCTTTGTTGAACAAGAGATCGGCTGCAGAAAGATGAGGAAGAAAGTCGGTCGGTGATTTCATAAAGAGTTGGGGATACGTCGGGTGATGAAATGTTTGGTACATCAAACGGATGTTGGCTTTTTCAAATTTCCCTTCCTCCAGGTATTCTTTTCCTCCACTCCCCGAAAGATAGGTGGTCGCGTTGAGTTTTTTGGCCAGTTCAATCAATCGGTCCGTGGAAAGTGTCTCCGTCCCGATGTGGGATTCCATGAGAAGAGGTGTGGCAATGCCAAAGCATTTGAGGAGGAACCGGATGAGATGGATATTGAGTTCGGAAAGAGACTCCCATTTCCGTCCGTACGTCTCCTGAAAAAAAGGGGCATAGGTTTTAAAAAAAGGGGCCTTGGTATAATTGGTCTTGAGAGAGGCCCAATGGTCTTTCGGCCAATCGACAGAGTTATCGATTTGAACCTCCTTGAGGAGCTGCATGTAACGGCCTTTCGTGATCACGGGAACGGTGAGCCAAAGGGCTCCTCGAGGTGTACGAATCTTGTTTCGATTCTGAAATTCCCTTTTCTTATACTGCACATGATCCAAGAAAACGAACTGATCGCTTTTGGCGATCTTGTCAAAATAGCCGATCCAGGGGAGATACTGAGGTTGGTGCGCTGAAAAGGTCATCGCTTCCCCGTCACAAAGATCGGATTGGTGATAAGGAAGTTTCCCTGATCCCCTTCCACCATCAATCTGTAATAAGACTTTTGACCGATCGGAATTTCCTCCTCGATAGTCACCTCGAAAGGGAGTGCCACGTTTCCCTCTTTGAGGACTTCCCCATTCCGAACCAGACGATACCGAATGGTCCCCTCCTTCCCGTCGGATCGGGAAATTCCGAGATGAATCCGAATGGGAGGTGGAATCATGACATCCATCCCCATCTCCGCAAGCGGATTTCCTTCCGCATCGATCGCCTCAAAATGATCGAGCCGAAGTTCCGCCTCCGGAGAGCGACGCACGGCATACATCCTTCCGAGACGGATCGCCTCAAGCATCGCCGAAGGCGTTTTCTCCTCCACGAAGAGGACCGTCTTCACATTTCCGATCCAGACGTCCGCCCTTCCCTCTTTCTGAAAATCGAGCTCCCCGATCGCCCAAGCGGGTTTGTGCCGAATCCCTCGGCAGTACTCCAGGAGCACCTGATCCCACGGCCCGCCCGGCTGCGCCAGAATATCCCATCCTTCATAAAAAACGGAAAAACCGGTATAGTCATGCGTCCGGAGGAGCATCTCCGGATAGGGATCGGTTAAAAGGGAAACCGGGCCGCTCTTGTGAGGAATTAATGCTGCCTCAGGGTGGGCCCAGAAAACGGATCCTCCATGGGCATTCGTATAATCGATCACCGCCTGATACGGTTTGACAGCCGTCTTCCCGCTGTAGGGGTCTGCAATGGGGGAACGAAACGGAAATTGATCCAAGAGTCCCAGAAGACCGATCCCTATGACTACAAATCCTCCTTTGCGCCAAGAAGAAAACGGCATACGGATCATCAAGATACCGAAAAGAACCGGTACGATTCCCCAAAGTCTCCAAAGATCCCGAAGATCAAATGGACGGTAAAAGGCGAGACCATTCCCGAGAATAGGAAGGTGACGGAAATCGTCTTCTTTCCTGAATCCGAAAACGATCATATGCTTGTTCCAGTCGCGGACCGTGGCTCCCCGCGGAGGAAATCCCTGCCAATAGTGGAAGGCGGAGACTTCCATCCCCGGAAAAAGAAGGACGGATGGCACCTTCTTTTGTACCTTCGCGATCTCATCGAGATACCGCCAGAGCCCCAGATGATAGATGGAATTTTTCTCGAAAGTGACCCGAAAAATGTTTCGAAACGGCGGAACACCGTACGTGATCTTGACAAGTGCATCATCCGTCAAAAAGATGGCATCCATTCCCCGTTGTGCGGCAAGGGTGGCGATCTCCTCGATAGAGGTTTCCCCTAAAAAACTATAGGTGGAATGGAAATGAAAAGCCGCCTCCACCCGTTTGTGAGAAGAGAGGGAGTCTGCACGAGCGGCAACAAAAAAGGCGAAGAAAAAAACGCCGCAGAGAAAAGCGGTTTTCTTAACCACGGGAAATTGGTTTCTCCTTGAGGAGTTCCTGATAAACGGCATCGATCCGCCTCACCATCTCCTGAACGCTGAAAGTCTCGTCCACCCAAATCCTTGCCGCTTCACCCATTTTTCTTCCTTTTTCAGGATCTTTCAACAATAAAAGAAGTTTTTCTGCAAGGGCCTGCGGATCTTTGGGTGGCACGAGATACCCTGTTTTCCCTTCCTGAATGACTTCCGGAATCCCCCCCACACGGGTTCCGATCACCGGCTTTCCCATCGCCTGGGCTTCCAGAAGAACTCGTCCCATTCCCTCGTTCAGTGAACTTAAGACCACGACATCACACCTCTTCAGAATCGCCTGAATCCTTTCCTGTTCGCCCAGAAAAAGGACATGATGTTGGATTCCAAGAGTAGAACATGCTTTCTCCAATTCCTGCCGCAAAGGACCATCCCCGACGAGAAGTGCCTTTAACTCCGGAATCTCTCGGATGACGGACGGAAGCGCCTGAAGGAAGTAGAGGTGCCCTTTGATCGGTGCGAGTCGCCCGATCATCCCCACGCATGGCCCTTTTTCCGGCGAGGGAAAAGCGTCTTCTTTCCCATCTCCGCGGCGAAAGGCCTCAAGATCGATTCCGCTGTAGGCCCAGGTGATCCGATGTTCAGGTAAAATTTTGTACCGGAGGTGTTCTTCTTTCCCACGCTGGGTCAGCGTCACGAGACGATCTGTAAAAAACCCTGCAAAACGTTCGATCCAAATAATCCCCCGATGGACCATGGGGCTAAAATACCCGTAGAAGACATGACCGTGGGGGGTATGCACAATTCTCGGCACGCCCGCATATTTTGCGGCGAACCTCCCAAGAATTCCTGCTTTGGAAGTATGGGTGTGCACAAGATCATAACCGCCCTTCCGCATCCATCGGTAAAGCTTCCAAAACGCGATGAGGTCTTTCCATGGATGAATGGAGCGGATCATCTCTTTAAGGGGAAGCAATAGGATGCCCGCTTTTCGCGCCTCATTCATCCTTTCTTCAGGGAACTCCGTCGTCTTTCCATAAATGAGGGACAGTTCATAGCGTGAAGGGTCCAACCTCAAAAGGGTGAGAAGCGTATTTTCCGAAGAGCCTCCCCGATCGAGCCGGGTGATCACATGAAGGACTTTTACTTTCTGAGAAATTCTCTTTCCAAGTTCTCTTCGCGCCTTACGCGGGAAACGGGAAAAGTAACTCGCCTTCGCTTCATCCTGCGGGATCGACTTCGCTTTTCCTTCCGCCAAAAGAGAGATCGCCTCGACCATAAGATGCGAACCGATCTGGATCGCCTGTTCGGTTAATGCTTCCACCGACTCCTTCGGATCTACCTTGAATGACTTCTGGAGAAGGATCGGGCCATGATCGATCTTCTCATCGACAAAATGGATCGTGACACCGACCTCCTCCTCTCTACGGGAAAGGGCCCATTCCATCGAGTCAAGGCCTCGGTATTTCGGCAAAAGACCCAAGTGAAGATTGAGGCTCCCTTTGGGAGGAATTTCCAATAGCGGTTTCTTCAAAAGGCCGGTATTGGCGACAACCAGAAGATCCGGTTGTCTTTCTCGGATAAACTTAAGAGAGGCTGGACTGTTGAGATCTTCCGTCGAAAAATAGGGAAGAGGATGATCCCGGAGCACGTCCTGAATTGCATCGTAAAGGTGGGGAGGATGAACAAAGCTGGGGAAACATTTCCGAAAAAGACCTCTTGCCCTCGTCCGGGCCATTTTCCATCCCTTTACCGCGACTTTGGAAACTCCGTGGATCCGGATCGCCTCGGAAATCACCCGGAAGGTGGTCGGGCCGAAGGAGAGCGTTTTCTCGACGACCACCGCGACGGGAGGTTGACCTGCCCGGATCATCTCCTGAGCGATCCTCGCCCCTGAAAGACGGTCCATCCGGGTCAACAGGATAATGCGCATTCACTTACTCCACAGAGTGAAAGTGCTCTTTTTTAAGGTTGAACGTTTCGCGTTGTGCCTCTGTTGCATAATAAGGAGTTTTTCTGAAGAGACCATCTTCCCTGACAAAGGCCATATCGACCTGGGCAAGGGCATGGTCGAGGGGACGGTGGTGCGTGTTAAAAACATCATAGACAACAAATCCCCATCTCTTCATCGCAGAGACCACATCATACAGTTGGGGCCCATTTTTAAATAGCGGGAGAAGAGAAACCTCAAGGAGAACAACTTCTGTTTCCTTCAGGATGCCCCTTGCCCCCTCCAGGACATCCAGTTCTCCTCCCTGCGTATCTATTTTGACAAGATAAGGCCCGGAAAGTTTTTTCTCGCTGCAGAGCTCGTCCAGCGTGACCATCGGGACTTCCCGGGGAGATCCGTCCGCCTGGCGGCCCTCCGACTCCTCGTAAAGGGAGGAACTGCTCAAGACAGGATGAACATGAAGGATGACATTCCCTCTTTTCTTCCCTGCTGCTGCGAGAACATAGCTTCCCTGATACCGGCGGACGATTTTTTGAAGAACATCCTCATATTCCTTGAGGGGCTCTATCAAGAGAAATGTCGCCTCCTTGAAAGCCTCATAGAGGACAGGGGTTCCGTAACCGACGCCGATATCGATGACGGTCTTTGGTTTGAACGGAAATTTTTGAACATGATCGAGGACTTCTTTTAACATTGTCCTGCTGATCTTGCTGCGACGGATTGTAAATCCGAAGGCATAAAAGAGTTTCTTCACAACGTTTCCGAAAGACATTTCTTATTTCCCCTTTTCTTGCTGCAGAAGTTTCTCTCTCCGTTGCCGGAACGTCCGGATCCCGAAGAAAGGTCCTACCCACCCTTTGAGGGTCTGTCCGAACCGAGAATCTTTGAATGCAAGAAGATCCAGCGCACCTTCCAATTTTTTTTTGAATAAATCCATGCCGTCACTCCACTCGATCGGTGTTCTGCGGAGGGCAAAAAGATCACTCCCTTTTCCGTTTCCGCCGATCATCGCGGTACAGGCGCAGTAGAATCCGGATTCGCGTACCAGATGTTTGACCGAATCGGTCGCCTCAAGAGCGGTGCCGAATGGATAAGTGAAGGCGTACAATCCCTTTCCAAGTTTTTCCTCGAGAAGGCGTTTCGATGTGGAGATCTCCTCTCTCGCTTGTTGGGGTGAAAGATCAGAAAAAAGCGCATGACTCATCGTGTGGCTCCCGAACGTGACAAGACCCCCCCGCTGCATCTGTTGCACCTCCTCCCAGCTGAGGAGTTCATGATCCAACGGCCCGTGAGGTTCCCCCGCATCCGGCGGCCACCTTTTTTCTGTCCCAATGCCACCGATCAAAAGAAAAATGGTGGCCGGAAGACGGAATTTTTCGAGAATCGGATACGCCCGATCAAAATTATCCCTGTAGCCGTCGTCGAAGGTCATGACCACCGTCTTTTCCGAAAAAGGATCCCCCTCCTCTAACCTTCGGCACGCTTCCTCAAGCGGGATGACGTGATAATGATCGGCGAGATACGCCATCTGTTCCCTGAAGGCTTCTACGGGAACGCTTAAATCGTCCTCCCACGTATCCGAAATGCTGTGATAGAGAAGGATCCGCAAGGGGTATCGAGGGTGGACGAAGCGCCGTGCGACGGCTTGGAGTCCTGTCCCTTCCGAAAAAATCTGAATCATCTTTTTCATGCGCCGCTTTGAGCGGAGTGGATTTTTCATCGGCCCTGCAACAGTTCCTCATAAACACCCTGAAGGGTCTCCACAACTTTCCTCCAGGTGTAACGGTTCACGGCATACTCCCGACACGCTTCTAGAGTGACCACGCGGTGTCCTCCCTCCATCCAGCTCACTATTTTTTCGGCCATCGCCTCTGCAGTCGTGGATCTAAAGAGAAGATCGGGATGGAGTCCGGCCAAGATTTCCTGTGTCCCGCCGATTGGGGTTCCCAAAACAGGAGTCCCCGACGCAAGGGCCTCAATGGTCACGAGCCCAAATCCTTCCATATATTGCGTCGGAAGAATGAAAAGGTCGGCCGCTTGATAATAAAGAGGGAGTTTCGATTCGGGAATGAGTCCGACGAACGAAACGACTTCTGACAGTCCTAAGGCCTTTACCTTTTCCTGCAATTTTTTCTCCGTCGGCCCCGTTCCTCCGATCCAGAGTTTGAAGTCGTTCCTCTTTTTGAGCACCTTTTGTACTGCATCAATCAACACCTCCACCCCCATCCGCGGCTCCAAATTACGGACCGTCAAAAAAAGCCAGTGACCGTCTGAGCCGCCGAGCTGTTGGCGGATTTTTTTCTTGTCGGCAGTCGGATAAAAGCGGTCGGTATCCACCCCGCCCGGAATCCATCGCACCGGCACATGCAAAGGCCCATACAGAATCGGAAGCTCCTGCCGTGAAAATTGGCTTAATACGGTGATCCGATGGCATCGGGACATCGCATACGCCTTCCAAATTCTCCGGAGAAAAATATTGAGGCTCCTCCAGAAGACCATCAAGAAAAAAATACGGGGGGCCTTGCCATGCCGAGAGGCATATTCCGTATGCCAAGCAGAATAATAACTGAAGAACCGGGGGAAGCTGCGACTTCTCCTCGAAAGAAGCACTCCGAGAGAAGAGAGCTCCTGCTGAAAGTGGATGAGATCGAAAGATTCCCGCCGGGTGAGGCGTTCAAAGTGACGAAAGCTGTTCAAAAGGGATGAAAGGAAAAAGGTCAATGTGTTAAGTCGCCAAACCCCGAAAGAGGTGATCCGGATCCCTTCCCATGTTTCTTCGTTTGCAAAGAATTTTTCTCCGCGCGTCAACACAAAGACCTGATGCCCTTGGCGTGTCAATTCAAGGGCATATCCCTGAAGCATCCGGGAAGAGCCGCTGGAAGGATCCCTGATCGGGACATCGGCCACAAAAAGGATTTTAAGAGGTCTTCGCACGATGAGATCCCTCTTGATCGTGTGTACAGAGTCTCTTCAGATAAAACGCCAAAAAACCTATTGCATAACTGAGATCGGCGATGAGGCGAAGGAACTTGAACGTTAAAAGCGACTGAATGATCGACCAGACCTTGCGAAAGGAGCGGTATAAAAGGGAGCGTCTCTCTTTCCAAGACTCCTTCCCCAAGGGAGGGACCTCATACTGGAGCTCCGGATAATATCGCGCCCCATAGCCCGCCGCCATCCCACGTGCCAAAGAGAACGAAACCAGTCCTCTGAGCGTGCGCGGAAGAGGATGAAAAAAATAGGTGTCCGGCATCAGAATAATTTTGTAACCCGCCTGTCGGAGTCTGGCGCGAAATTCTGGATCTACCCCGCGGCAGAGTCCTTCGTGAAAAAGCCCAACCTTTTCAAGGACCTCTCTCGGAATCGCACAACAGGCGGTCGTCACAAGATCACTCTCCTTCGGACTCTTCACGATAGGCACTTGCCATCGCGGAAGTTCACTTCCAAGGCGACGCATCAAAAAGTTTGCATCAGGAGGGATACGGATGGAACCTCCTGTCATCCCGATTTTCTCATTTCCATCGAAGGGTCGAAGGAGATTTTCAAACACTTTTGCGTGACCGAGCCGTACATCGTCGTCCAAGAAGATCAGAAATTCTCCTCCTGTTTTCCGAATCCCTTCATTCCTCGCCTTGCCATTGGGTGAGACACGCGTAATCACACAAAGCTCCTGATCCTTGACTGTCTGGCTCTGGATATCCTCGAGGAGCCTCGGAACGTTTTCCTCCCGGGAACCGTCTAAGGAAATCACAATGACCGAAATCTTAGGCATATTCCCTTTCAAGGGGACTTAAAATAACGGTGAAGCGTTTCAACCATGTAGACCAATTCTTTCTTTTGCAGATACTGATGACAGCCGATATAAAAGCCATTCTCATTCAACCACTTCGCGACGGGGTATTCCTTCTCAATATCCCCGAAGAGTCTCCTATAGATAGGTTGATTGGTCAAAGGAAGAAGATCTCGGGTTTCAATGTCATTTGCTTCGAGAAAGTTCACCAACTCTTTCTTAGATTCATTTCTCAAGACGATGGGGAAAAGCATGAACATATGGTCGCGGTCCGGAGGAATAAATGGGAGTTGGATTTTGTCTTCAAGGTCTTTTAATCCTTGGATGAAAAAAGAGGCGTTCTTTTTTCTTTTGCGGATAATCTCGTCTTTGGTTTCAAGTTGTGCCAGCCCAATCGCCGCCTCCAATTCCGTGGCACGAAAACTATGACCGAGGTAGACGAAGGAAAATCTTTTGGAAACGATTTCAAAAAGTTTCTCTTTCTCGACATTCTGGTCATCATCAATATTGAGGTAGATGGCATCTCTTCCATGATTCATGAGGCTCTTTAAGAGAATCGCCAGCGCGGGATCGTTGGTGGTTGCCAACCCACCCACCCCTGTCACGATATAGTGGGCGATGTAAGTTGAAAAGCAACCGATCTCCCCGAAGGAACCGACCTTCTTCCCTTTGTAGGTTGCAAACATCGTCTCGCAAGAATCCTCGATCATTCTTAAGTTGTATTTTTGGCAGATGGAAAGGAGGGAAGCCATATCACAGGGAAGACCTAAAAGGTGGACGGGGATGATGGCCCTTGTCCTTGATGAAAGCTTTTTTTCGATCAAGGCAGGGTTGATGGTGTAGGTCTTGGGGTCGACATCTACGAAAACAGGTCTCATATGATTATGAAGAACGATGTTGCTGGTGGCCACAAAGGTGACCGCAGGAACAATGACTTCGTCCCCATCGGACCAGCGGTATTTTTCCTTGAGGGCGGCAAGGGAGATGTGAAGGGCGCTGGTGCCGCTATTGCAAAAGACGGCGTAACGGCAATCGTGGAGTTCTGCAAAATGTTTTTCCAATTTTTGTGAGAAGGGCCCGTAGGAGAGGCGGTTGCTTTTGATCACTTCGTTAAGATACCGTCTCTCTTTCCCACCCAGATGAATACCCCCAACACCGATCTGTTTTTTTGGATGATACCGCCACATTTCATTCTCTCCCGGGCTTGGTCGCCAAGACCGTGATGGTTCCACTTAAGGGTGTATGCCGAAGGGTGCGTCCCAGCGTCACCGTTAAGACGTTTCTTAGGAATCGATAAGGGCGCCGGAGAACCTTATGAAACCGATAGACCGCGTCCGGAAGGTGAAGAGTTGCCGGCGAAATGAGATTGGCTACATTCGCATAGGATTGAAAATGTTCGATGGAAAATCCCGTCTTTTCCAAAAGGGCTTTGAGGGTCTTTTCAGAGAAATGGTAAAGATGTTCAGGGGCTCCCCAGTTCTCCCCCCATCTCTCTCCGCTCTTTTTTCCGGATAAAGATCCTTTGTTTCCTGTCCGGAGAAGAAGGAACCCCCCTTTTTTTAAAATTCGGAAGGCCTCCCGAAGGGTTCCCTGGGGACTTGTGAAATGGCTTAAGGTATCGATCATAAGGACGGCGCCAAAAAAATTTTCTTGAAAAGTAACCTCTCCGAGAGATCCCTTTTGGACGTTGAGATGGAGGGTGTCGCACGCGTATCGGATGAAAACATCGGAAAGTTCGAGTCCATAGGACTCCCACCCCGCTTTTTTAAAAATAGACAAGTAAAATCCTGCGGCACATCCCACGTCCAAGACACGCCCCTGCATAAGCCCGGCATCTGTGATCTGTCTCAAAAAACGCTTTCCCTCAAGAAGGTACCCTTCTTCATTTTCAAGATAACGTGTATAGTAACCTTCCTGTCGCTTTTGCAGGAAAGGTTCTCCGGATGCTGCGCCATGACTTTGGTACCACGCCTTGAGCATTTCCTCCGTCGGACGGGGATTGAGATAAACCAACCCGCAGGAGGTGCACCGGACGTACTGAAATCCTTCATCCTGAAAAAGAGCTTCGGTCCGATCTCCTCCGCAGAGGTCGCAGGGAATTGAGACGAGCGATGCTCTCATCTTATGCCTGTTGAGCCCCCAGTTGCTTCAGGGCCTCCTCTAACACCTCTTCCACCGCGATCCCCTTAAGACAGGCAAAGGAGTCTGGATTGGTGCAGACAATTTTTGCCCCAGCCCATGTCTCATAGCAGGGACTGCATGGCAGTTCTTTCCGAAGGATCCTGCTTTTTTCACCATAAGGTCGGTTTTTCCAAGGATTGGTTGGCCCGAAAATGGCGATGACCGGGGTCTCCACCGCTGTGGCAAGATGGGAGAGGCTCGTGTCATTACTGACGAGGAGGTCACAACGTGTAAGAAGTGCCGCGGTCTGCCTCAAGGTTTGGCCCATCGCCACAAGAGGCGAATGGTGCATCAACTCTTTCATCCTTCTCGCCAATTCCACTTCAAGGTCCCCTCCCAAAATAAGGACGCGGGTTTTCTTTCTCTCCATAATGTGATCCGCCAGTTTCGCGAAACGATCCAGATCCCACCTCTTTTCAGGGTGTGTGGGAGAAGAACCGGGGTGGATCCCGATTAAAGACTCATCTGGAGCTATACCTTTTTCCTTAAGGAATTTCTCCACCCAACGTCTCTCCTCCGCCAAAAGCCAAATGAGAGGATTACCACCCGTTACCCTTCCCCCGAGGGCCCGCACCAAATCGAGCCCCAATTCCACTTCGTGTCGATTTGGGATAAGATCGAGTCGATGGGTATAGAAAAAACCTCTCCCATGAAGATTGTATCCCACACGCACAGGGGCCCCGGTCAAAAAAGCAAGGAGACCGCTTTTAAAACCAGATTCTAAAAAGGTGGAAAAGGTCATATCAAATTTCTGGTTCCGAAGATCTTTGACAAAAGAGAGTTTCTTGAAAAGCGATCCTTTCCAAAAAACGCCAGAATCGTAGAGAATCACCCTCTCCACATAAGGACACCCCTTCAAAAGTTCGGCTGTCCCCGGGGAAGTTACGATCGCGGTGAATTTCGCTTGAGGGTAATTTTGGTGTAATGCCTCCAAGGCGGGGGTTAAAAGAAGGATATTCCCAATCCCCTGAAAGGCCATGACCAAAATCTTTTTGACCTCCTCAGGCGGAAAGTCCTTCATCAGATCTCCCTTTTTTGGCCATCACAAAAAGTTGATCGCCCAAAAGAAGTCTTCCAAGAATCCAATTGGGAAGGGTATTCACACAGATTCCTAACACCCCCATGCGCCAAGGTTTCTTGGGAATTTCAACGACCCGTGAGCCATTCTTTTCTGACCTTTTCCTTCGAAGAAAATCGCGAAAGCGCGCAAGAGAAGGATAAAAACCCATCCGCCAAAGGCCCTCCTTTGAAAAAAGATTCACATGGGTCGTTCGTATCCCTATTTCTTCAAAACCCACTTTTCTTAGAATGTCCCGAAGGGTTTCGGGTGAATAATAAAAAAGATGGTAGCGATTAAAACCGACCCACTTCCTTCCAATCAAGCAAGCATAGAGACTTTCGACGTTCGGTGTATCGATGAAAAGGATTCCTCCGCCTTTTAATAAACTTCTACACTTTTTTAGAAATGGGACCGGTTCTGGAACATGTTCCAAAACATCCCAGCAGGTCACCACATCAAAGGAATTTTCCGGAAAGGGGGCATCCTCTAATTTTCCCTGGAAAATCTTGAGGCCAAATTCCTTTTCGGCTTGAGACACCGCCTCTTTAGAAACTTCTATTCCCTCAACTTCCCATCCCTCCCTTTTAAGTCCATTTAAGAAATGACCGCGTGAACAACCAACGTCAAGTAGTCTCCCCCTCTTTTGTTTCATAAGTGTTTGGAGATGTTCCTGCGTCCGTAATGTATCGAGAGGTTCGTGTGCCTTTTGATGATAGGCGTAGCTCTCTTCGTAGAGGGATCCTTCCATCTCTCTTCGTTCAGCAAAAACAATATGACAATTCAGACAACGAAAGATACAGGAAGGAAGGTCTATTGCTCCCGAGGAAGCGAAGTGAAGCATCACTTGGAGCGAACTACACAATGGACATTTTAAAAAAGGGGGTCGTTTATTCTTTGCGTGATTTTTTCGATACGTTTGAATCCCCTCTATTTTTCCCTTGAGGGCGGGAAGGAGCTCTTGGCGGATGAGGGAGACACGGCCTCTCTTAATTGTTCTAAAGAGATATCTGAACATTCCAGGATTGGAGATATCTCCTACCAGAAATGTAAAGCAGAGAAAAGCCACTTTTTGCATCAACGGAAAGTGCTTGAGCACCACATAGGTATTGTTATGATTCGAAGAAAAGATGGAAAGGGGATCGATCTCCCGTTTGTACTCGACCTGCACAGGGGCAAGATAGTGAGTCACCTGAATCTGAGGATCACACAACGCACGAAAGCCCTTCTCCTTTACGGATAAAACCGCATCGTCTTCAAAACGCCAGTAGCCTTTGAGATGTTCATCGAAGTGTGGGAGAAGTTCTCTCCGAAAGGCCATATTGCATCCCCGAAGGGCATCGACCTCCAGGATCTCTCCGGGGACCTTTTGGGAGTTCCCTGAAAATTTTCCCCACCATGAAACGTGCCCCCACCGAGCACCGGGAGGAAGAGGCTGTACCCCCTCATGGGCAGGAAGGACCGGTCCTCCTACGGTACCCACAGTGGGGTCCTTGAAATGCCTTTCAATCCGTCCCAACCAATTCGAGGGCGCCGTCGCATCGTCATCGATAAAACAGAGAATGTCTCCCGTCGCATGCCGTATTCCCTCGTTCTCCGCAAAAACGACTCCTGGTTTCTCCACAAAAGCAACGGTCAATGGGATCTCACTCTTTGTCTCCTCTTGAAAAGAGGTGATACTTTCTTGAGTGGATTTGTCCTCAGGGCGAATAACGAGGACAATCTCATCCGGCTTCCGGGTCTGGTTCCAAAGAGACTCAAGACACCGTCTTAAATAGTCGGGTCTCTGATACGTGGCGATTACCACAGAAATCTTCATCGTCCCGCCTCATACACCGAGATTAAGGAGGATGTGGGATCCTTCATCGCATCAAACAGCTCTTTGTGAGGAACCCCCAAGTCGCACAAAAGGTGCATCTCCCTACCGATATTGTTCGCAATGACAAAAAGGGGTTTTCTTTCTGGAGAAATCTTCCTAAGAAAATTGTATTCTTGTGACGTTACATTGGCGTACGCCGCACAATCGATGATCAGAGATTTTTTTTGATTCCCTGAGGATTCTTCAAAAAGATCACGGTATGAGACCCCCTTCCCTCTCAATAGACTCTCCGCATAATACTTCCAGATCGGGGCGTGGTAGTCGTCAATCACGATCTTTTTCTTTTTCGAAAGGGCAACTTCCATGGAATGACGCGCGGCCTCCTGATACCCTGAAGAAAGTCCTAAAAATCGCGAAGACCTGACCCCTCCGATGAGAACCAGAATCACTGTGATACCAACGATAACAAGATCTTTCTTTGAAAATTTCTCTCCCAGTCGACAGATGGCAAAACCGGCTGCCCAGGCAGCTGCCGGCAACACCAAGGCAATTGTGCGAGGATACCGGTAGTTCCAATTAAAATAAAAACTGAAAAAAACGAATGGGAGCGCGAATTGGGAGATGACAATAAGTTCTGGTAGGGGAAACTTTCGCTTATAGAATCTGAAAAAGAGAAGAAGAAGTCCCAGTATTGCGAACACAAGAAAAAAAACGTTTTCAAGCCTGGAAAAATAGAAAAAATAGGTCGTCCACCCCTCCACACCGAATGTTCCTCCGAATCTTCTCACCCTCGATGTCAGTTGCTCCAGATAAGACATAGGAAGGGTGCCGGGAAGTCCAGATCGATGCCCAAGAAGGCGATACGGTAACTCATACAGGAAAATAGGCAAAAGAGTGCCTAACCCGGCCAAGGCAGATCGCTTCAAAACAATCTGCCATGAAACATTTTTCCGCACGAAGAAAAAATGAAGTTCATAAAGCAAAAAGAAGATGGGAACGAAGGCCCAACGGTAATTGGTGGTCGCTGAAAGACCCAGACAAAAACCGGATAAAAAGAGTAACGTCGAGAAGCGTTTCCCCTCCTCCCGACTTTTCAGATAGAGATAGGTGGCCAATAGAATAAAAAAGGAAGCATCGATCTCCGAATACAAGGAACGGGAATAATAAATATGGTAGGGGGAGACGGCCAAAAGGAATGTGGAAACCAATGCTTCATTCATTCCGAAAAGCGATTTTCCAATCAGAAATACAAAAAGGAGCGAAAGAGCTCCTAAAAAAGCACTCATGGTAAGGCCGGATGTCTCCCGATCTCCAAAACAGAGCATGGCAACCCATAAAAGAAGGGTATGTGTCGGCCGGGCTGTCCCCAAGGGGTTTCCTTCTACTTTCGATTTTAAAGAGCGAAGCTCTCCCTCCTCAAAATTTTCCTTTTTCAAAGTGAGATGCCCACTGAAGAGGAGATCCGAGGCGCTTTTCAGAAATCGGGCCTCCTCCAAGAAAATGGCCTCATCATGATTGAAAATTCCCCTTTGTTCCAGATGAGAAAATCTCAAAAATCCGCCGAGGGCAACGCTTCCGATCAAAACCACGAAAAGGAGTTTCTTCATGGTGAACGCCGTAGAACTTCTCCAAAACGGTTCCCGATCCATATTTCACGCCATAAGACTTTCAGAAAAACAAGGCCCGTCGGAATGGATTTGGCTTTGCTTTCCCCGCCGATCCGGTTTCCCTCTTGAGTCGGAATCTCCGAAACCTTAAGATGCAGTTTCATCGCCCGGATCGACATCTGATATTCAATCACAAAGCCGGGGGCATCCACAGCCATCTGAAGGATCGACCGTTTCCTGATCGCTCGGTAACCGTTGATGGTGTCGCTGATACCTCCTCCCCAAAGGAGATTCGCCGTCCTCGTGAACGCTTGATTCGCCCACCGCCGGAACTTCAAAAATTGCTGGTCTTCTTCATTGCGGGAGCCTTTAAGAAAACGGGATGCGATCGCCATGTCGAACCCATCGTCCAGAAGTTTTAAAAGACGTGGGATATCGTCGGGATCCTCATTTCCATCGGGGCTAAAGAAAACAAGGTGTTCGCCTTGGGCCTCCCTTGTCGCAATGCGAAAGGCCTCCCCTCTCCCTCTGACTTCCTGCACGATGACCCGAATCCCCTTTTCTTTGAAGAACTCGATCGTTCCGTCTGTTGAACCCCCATCTACCACAAAGACTTCATCCACCTGGTGGAGAGGGATCTTTGGAAAAACGGCTCGGATCCCTTCGATTTCATTGAGGGTGAGAATCACAAGGGTCGATTTCATAGATTCTCTTTTGCCCATTCAACGGTCATGGCAAGACCCTCTTCAAGAGAAACACTCGGCTGATAGCCGATAAGTTTCTTTGCCTTGGAGATATCCGCATTCCGCCGGGGTTGACCTGAAGGTTTGTCGGTCTCAAACACGATTTCAGGATTTTTGCCAGAAACCTTCACAACCTGATGGGCAAGATCTCTGATCTTTACCTCTTCTTCTGTGCCGATATTGACAGGGTCGCAGTTCGGATACTTTTCGGTTGCCAGCATAAGACCTTTCACCATATCGGTCACATAAAGAAAAGCCCTCGTCTGCTCCCCACTCCCCCACACTTTCAAAGGATTTTCTCCTTTGAGGATCCTTCGGATGAGCGCCGGGATCACATGACTCGTCTCAGGGCTAAAATCATCCCTCGGGCCGTAGGTGTTATAAGGTCTCACGAGGGCGATCTTCATCTTGTATTCCATCGCGTAGCATCTCGCTTGAACCTCGGCGATCCGTTTCGCCCACCCGTATCCCAGATTGGTTGGTTCCGGGTCCTCTAAAAATCCTTCTTTTTCCGGCGTAGGAATCGTGCAGTATCTTGGATAGACGCAGGCGGAACTGACCATGAGGATCCTGTCAACCGAGGCCTTCCTCGCCGCTTCGAGGATATTGGTGTTGATGAGAACGTTGCTATAAAACATGAGCCCCGGATGACTCACGTTGTAGGCGACCCCCCCCACCTTTGCCGCGATGTGCATGACGACCTCTTTATCTTTGCACATCCTGTCGCATACCGTGGTTTCTTTGAGGTCGCCCTGGATAAATTCAATTTTTCCTTTGACAGAGTCGAGGTTCTTAACAGTCCCGCGTTCCAAAAGATCGATGACCGTGACCTTCGCCTCTTCCTGAACCAACGCTTCCACAAGATGAGACCCGACAAACCCCGCTCCACCGGTGACGAGCACTTTTTTATCCTTCCAGAATGACATGGCTTTCTCCCGACTTCTGTGTCTCAATCTTTATCCGTTGGTACGCGTCCCTCAAATACACCTCGTATTCCCTCGCCTTATCAGCCCAGAGATGCTTCTGTGCAACGCCCTTCCCTGTCTCTCCAAGGTTTTTTCGGAGGGCCTCATTCCTGAGCAGGCGGTCGATTTCCACGACCCATTTCGAAAGATCGTTCGGAGTGATGAAAATCGCTTTCCCTTCTGTTGCCTCACGGATCGCGGGAAGATCAGAGGCGACGATGGGAAGACCGGCTGCCATCGCCTCCAAGACCGTCATCCCGAAACTCTCTTTCTCAGAGCAATGCACCAGGAGCGTCGCCTTACAATAGTATCCGGGGAGGGCCTCGTACTCCAGTTGACCGGTAAATGACACTTTCCCGAGGAGTCCTTTCTTTCGGAATTGTTCTTCAAGCCGCTTTCTCTCCGGACCGTCCCCGACGATTGTGAGTGTCACTTTTGGATGTTTTTTCGTCACCCCTTCAAAAATTTCCGGAAAATGGGAGACACCCTTCTCCGGAGAGAGACGGCCCACGTAAAGAAGTGATCTCTCGTTGTCTTTCCCGTTCGATCTTGCATCAGCCGAAAGCAAAGAAGAAGAGACACCGGGTGTGACAACGCCGTCCAACTTTTTGTCATACGCACTCTCAATCTTTTCCTTTGTGACCTGGCTATTGGCCACATAAAAAAGGGAGCGATCCCGTTCGAAGGAATATTTCCCCCGGAAACCGGGCAAGTGAAAGACGGTCGGTATGCTTCGCTTTTTCAGGTAGGGTGAGAATAAAAAACTGTCCATATAGCTGTGCACGGAAACAACGTCCACCCCCCCGAGATGCTTCTGGGCCCTTTTCGAAAAGAGGAAAGAGAGGAAAAAAAGGGACGATTCGGCATCATAGAGTCCCATCCGTCCTATTTTTGCAACGGCCTTCGTCCAGAAAGAGTCCCGGGAAGGAGATGGAAGAGTCAGTCGTTCAAAAGAGACGTCCTTCTCATGGAGCGGGCGGCTCCCCCTAAGAGGCAAGCCACACAAGACGCTCACTTCATGACGGGTGCTGAGTTCCCTTGCAAACCAATAGACAATCGTCTCCGACCCTCCCCCGACCCAATGAAAAGAAGGTGAGATAAAACAGATTTTCATCTTTTGGTTTCAAAAAGCAACCGTTTCACCGCACGATAGGGACCTAACAGTTTTCTCTCTTTGGCCCAGAGCCAAAGACGATGTCTGCCGGCGCGTTTCAGCCAATACCGGGAGGATAAAAGCGTTTTAAAGTCCTCCAATTTTGAATAGGGTTGAACGAGGATTCTTCGTATCGCAAAACGATCATCCGGCTGAATAAGGGGTTGGCCCTCGCGATCGTGAACCGCGCAAGCCCCGCGATAGCCTGCCGCTTGAACCGCTTTCTTCACCTGCTCATTAAAGAATCCCCAGGGATAGGCAAAACAATCTACCTTTTGACCCAGCGCCGTTTCGAGTTTTTCCTTGGAACCCTCCAATTCATATAAAAGTTCCTTCGGGGTAAGTCGGGGAAGCTCGGCATGGGTTGCACCATG
>JACQQV010000001.1 GCA_016206785.1 Candidatus Omnitrophota bacterium | reverse complement strand
TTATTGATCTTGGCGACCGCATGGGCGATCGTGAAGGTTTTGCCGGAGCCGGTCACGCCGAGGAGGGTTTGATAACGCTTCTCGGCCTTTAGCCCCTCCACCAGTTTCTCGATCGCCTGGGGCTGATCCCCCTGCGGTTTCATATCGGTGACCAGCTCAAACTGTTCCATGGTTTATCCTAAACGATGTCGAGGGAAATATTGACGGCAGGAGCGGAGTGCGTTATGCGACCGACGGAGATCCGTTCAACCCCTGTTTTCGCGATCTCGCCAACATTGGCAAGCGTCACTCCTCCCGTGACCCCTAAAAGGATTTTCCGTTTCAAATTCTTCCGGAGCGACGCGACCTTCCGAATTTCTGCAAGAGACAGATTGTCAAGAAGAACGATATCGGCCTGAGAAGATAAAAGTTCGCGGGCCTCACGAACGCTCTGCGCTTCGACTTCGATCTTCATTCCTTTTGGAACTTTTTTACGAATCCGTTCAACCCAATCTTTGAGAGTTTCTTGTTGCTTGTCGCTTGTTACTTGTCGCAATTGTAGATGATTTTCCTTCACAAGCACTTGATCATAAAGCCCCATCCGGTGGTCTTCTCCCCCTCCCATCCGAAGGGCATGTTTCTCAAGAAACCGAAAGCCGGGGGTTGTCTTCCGCGTGGCGAGAATTTTGACCGGATAAGGTTTCACGCGATCCACGTATCGGCGGGTGAGTGTGGCCACACCCGAGAGGTGGGAAAGAAAATTAAGGGCGACCCGTTCGCCGGTCAAAATCGAACCGGCAGGGCCTTCCAGGAGGACAACGGCCTGATTTTTCCGAACGACCGCCCCTTCGCGAACAAGAGGTCTCACTTTCACACGTCGGTCAAGACACCTGAAAAGAGGTGTCATGAGAAAAAGGCCCGCCACAACGGCCTTTTCACGGAAAATGATCTTTGCCCGGCACCTTTTTTCCTTCTGGATCGTAAGGCGGGTGGTCACGTCCCCTTTTCCGATATCTTCTTTAAGGGCGATCTCAATCAGTCTCTCTGTTTCTTTCGGAATCTTCATCTTAACTCAACTCTGCGAGCGCCTCTTCGAGTTTTACAATCCCTTCTTCCAAAAGTTTTGCGCTTTCCCTATGCTTTAGAACGACCTCTTCAGGCGCCCTGGAAACAAAGTTATTGTCCTTCAACCGCTCCATCGTCTTTTGCCAATGGGCGCGCCGTTCCTCGATCTCCCGAAGAATCCTTGATTTCTCCGCTTCAAGATTAATCACGCCTTTGAGTTGAACAAAGACGGGAGAGTGACTCACAACAAGTGTGGCGCTTCCGGCCGGTTTCCCCTTTTTCCCCGGCGTAAATGCGACCTTTGAAATACCGGCTGACTTCTTCAAAAATTCAAATCCGTAATAAAGTTTCTTTTCATCCAAAGAAGGAAGTGTCTTCGTCAAAGGGATCTCGATGTCCAGATTCGTTCCTTCCGGAACATTCCATTGCGATCTTAGATTTCGGATTTCTGTCGTCATCTTCATGAAAAAGGAGAGGGATCGTTCAATTTCCGGATTAAAGTACGCTTTGTCCGGCTTTGGCCACTCACTCACCATGATCGATTCCTTCGGCGAAAGGTTTTGCCAGATCTCCTCCGTAAGGAATGGCATGATCGGATGAAGAAGGAGAAGCGATTTTTTAAGAACCTCTTCGAGGATCGGGGCGATCTCTTCGTTTTTCCTTGCCTTCGTCATTTCAAGATACCAGTCGCAAAACTGGTGCCAGAAAAATTCATACAAAAGGCTCCCGGCATCATTGAAACTGTATTCCGAAAGCGCCTCGGTCACCTCTTCGATCGTTCGGTTGAGCCGCGAAAGGATCCAGCGGTCGGTGTCATCGAGCGGAAGATGAGGACTCAAGGGTTGCCGTTTCTCTAGTTTTGGAAGGATGAGGCGTGCCGCATTCCAGATTTTGTTGGCGAAGTTGCGACCGATCAGAAACTTCTGTTCCGAAAGGTAGACATCCGAACCGGTCGCAGTAATCACCATAAGGCTAAAACGGAGCGCATCGGCACCGAACTTTTCAATAATTTCAATGGGGTCGATGATGTTTCCAAGGGACTTCGACATCTTCTTTCCCCCTTCGACGCGGACGGTACCATGAATGTAAACCTCCCGAAAAGGGATATTGCCGCGGAATTCAAGGCCTGCCATAATCATCCGGGCAACCCAGAAGAAAAGAATTTCAGGGGCGGTCACGAGCGTATCCGTCGGGTAGAAATAACGGAGGTCTTCATCTTCCTCGGGCCACCCGAGTGTTGAGAAGGGCCAAAGCCACGATGAAAACCAGGTGTCCAGCACATCCTCATCCTGGCGGAGGTTTTTGCTTCCGCAGTGGGGGCATTTCTCGGGTCTTGTGCGGCCTACGATCGGCTCTTTGCACTCGATTTTGCAATGGTCGGTTCCGACGCAATACCAAACAGGAATCCGGTGGCCCCACCAGATTTGCCGGGAAATACACCAATCTCTAATATTTTCCATCCAATCGAGATAAATTTTTGACCATCTTGAGGGGATAAACGTCACCTTCCCCTCCCTGACGACACGGATCGCAGGTTCTGCCAATGGCTTCATCTTCACAAACCACTGAAGAGAGAGACGAGGTTCAATGATAGTGCGGCAGCGATAACAATGCCCGACGGCATGGGCATGGGGCTCTGTCTTTTCAAGAAGACCCTCTTTTTCAAGATCGACGAGAATCCGCCTCCGGCATTCAAACCGGTCGAGTCCCTGGTAGGGCCCTGCTTCTTCATTCATCGTTCCATCCGGATTCATGACATTGACCGACGGGAGGTTATGCTTCTGTCCCATCATAAAGTCATTTGGATCGTGGGCGGGAGTTACTTTGACAACGCCCGTTCCAAATGCTGGATCCACAAATTCATCTTCCACCACTTTTAATTTGCGCTTGAGAACGGGTAAAAGGATTGTCTTTCCAAGAAGTTTCCGATAGCGGTCATCCTTTGGGCCGATGGCGACGGCGGTGTCCCCCAAGAGAGTTTCAGGACGGGTTGTCGCGATAACAATATGATCCTTCGACCCCTCCATCGGGTAGCGGATGTAATAGAGATGGCCCTGAAGATCCTGATGGGGGGCCTCTTCATCGGAAAGAGCGGTCTGACAGCGAGGGCACCAGTTGATAATGTAATGACCCCGGTAGATGAGCCCTTTTTCATAGAGGCGGATAAAAACCTCCTGGACCGCCTTTGAAAGTCCCTCATCCATCGTAAAGCGGGTGCGGGTCCAGTCGCACGAAGCGCCGAGACGCTTGAGTTGTCGAATAATGGTTCCGCCGTATTCCTCACGCCATTTCCAAACCCTCTCGATGAATTTTTCACGCCCCAGGTCATGGCGGCTCTTTCCTTCCTTCGCGAGGGCCTTCTCGACGACATTTTGCGTCGCGATCCCGGCATGGTCTGTCCCCGGGACCCAAAGAGCAACCTTCCCATCCATCCTTTTCCAGCGGATGAGGATATCCTGAATGGTATTATTCAGGGCATGCCCCATGTGGAGGATGCCTGTGACATTGGGGGGAGGGATAACGATGGTGTACGGTGTACGGTGAGGATCGCGCTTGGCGCTAAAGGCGCCCTTTGTTTCCCAATCGCGATACCACTTCTCTTCGACGTCTTTGGGGGAATAAACTTTCGGAAGGTCCGACACGCTTCCTACTTTTTCTTTTTATCCTTGAGGAGTTTATATTCGATTGAATCGACGAGGGCCTTCCAGCTCGCTTCGATGATGTTTTCGGAAACCCCGATGGTGACCCACGAGTCGGTCTCATCCTGAGATTCGATGAGGACCCGCACCTTGGCTGCGGTGCCCGCCTTTTCATCGAGCACCCGGACCTTGAAGTCGGTCAGATGCATGGAGGTAATCGACGGATAAAATCCTTTAAGCGCTTTGCGAAGGGCATTATCCAGAGCGTTCACCGGGCCGTCCCCTTCCGCGACGGTGTATTCTTCCCTATCGCCTACCTTCACCTTGATGGTCGCTTCAGAGACAAGGCCGTCCCCTTCCTTCTTTTCGATCGTCACCCGGAATCCCTCGAGCGAAAAGAACTCCTTAAAACTTTTAAGAGAACGGTGCATGAGAAGCTCAAAAGAACCCTCGGCGACTTCAAAGTGATATCCTTGAAGTTCCAGCTCCCGTACCTCGTCCAGAATCTTCTTGGCAAGTTTCGGGTCCTTGTCGAGATGGAGCCCCAGTTCTTCCGCCTTAACCGTCATCGTACTCTTTCCAGAGAGTTCGGATACAAGAATTCGACGACGGTTTCCGACCCTTTCCGGTTCCACGTGCTCATAGGTGACCGGATTTTTCATGACCGCGTTCACATGGACCCCGCCCTTATGGGCAAAAGCGCTCTTTCCCACATAAGGCTGGTTATCCCGATGCTTCATATTACAGATCTCGGCGATCGCGCGGGAATTCTCCGCAAGTTCCTGAAGGGCCTTATCCGTGACGCAGTCGATGCCGAGTTTCAGTTTGAGATTCGCGATAATCGAGCAGAGATTGGCATTGCCGCACCGCTCCCCGTAACCATTGATTGTTCCTTGGACATGGAGAACCCCATTTTCAACCGCGGTGATCGAATTGGCGACCGCCATATCGCTGTCGTTATGCACATGGATCCCGAGAGGGGCATGCGTTTTTTCCTTCACTTCCCTGACGACCTCTGCAACCCAGGAGGTGATCATCCCTCCATTGGTATCGCAAAGAACCAGGACCGAAGCCCCCGCCTCTTCTGCCGCCTTAAGACTCGACAGCGCATACGAGGCGTTCCGTTGGTATCCGTCGAAGAAATGCTCCGCATCATACACCACCTCGAGACCATGCTTCTTCAAATAGGAAACGGAATCGGCAATGACTTTTAGGTTTTCTTCCGGGGAGATCCGGAGCACATCTTTCACATGGAGGTCCCAGCTTTTCCCAAAAATGGTCACCACCTCTGTCTCCGCACGAAGAAGGGCATTGAGACTCACATCCTTCGACGCAGGGCTATCCGCCCGACGGGTCGACCCGAAGGCGGCCACCTTCGCCGTCTTCAGTTTCAACCGTTTCACCTGCTTGAAGAACTCGATGTCCTTCGGATTGGAGCCGGGGAACCCCCCCTCGATATAATGGATCCCCAGATGATCGAGGCGTTCCACGATTCTCAATTTGTCCTGAACGGAAAGAGAGACCCCTTCCCCCTGGGTCCCATCCCGAAGTGTCGTATCGTAAAGTTTGACCTGCATGGTTTTATCCTTTGAGGGCGTGCAACCCGAATGCCTGATGGACTGCACGAAGTGCCCGTTCCGCAAATCTTCTCTGAATCACACATGAAATTTTAATTTCGGAGGTCGAGATCATTTCAATATTAATCCGCTTGGCGGCCAATGCGGCGAACATCTTGGCTGCGATTCCGGAGTGACTCCGCATCCCCACACCCACCACCGATACCTTCGCAATATCATCCGCGTAGGTGACCTGTTCCGCGCCGATCTTCCGAGCGACCCTTCTTGAAATTTCGAGTGTCTTCCTGAGATCCCCCTGGGGAACCGTGAAAGAAACGTCGGTCGTTCCGGTGCGGCTCACATTTTGAATGATCATATCGATATTCACATTCGAAGCGGCGATCTCTTTAAAAATTTTTGCAGCAACCCCCGGCCGGTCCGGAACACCCCGGAGGGTCACTTTCGCCTCCGCCTTATTCACCGTCACACCGCTCACCACGATATCCTCCATCGCCTTCACCTCCTTCATAATCATTGTACCGGGCCGGTTGGAAAAACTCGACCGTATATGTAAAGGAACTTCGAATTTCTTGGCCACTTCCATCGAGCGGCCCTGCATGACCTGTGCCCCCAATGAAGCGAGTTCGAGCATCTCATCGTAACTGACGCGGTCCAGTTTCCGCGCGCGCTTCTCAATCCGGGGATCTGCCGTGTAGACACCGTCGACGTCGGTATAGATCTCACATATCTTCGCCCGAAGGACCTTTGCGAGGGCGACCGCGGTCAAATCGGAGCCGCCGCGCCCCAGGGTGGTAATATCCTGATTCAAGGTCATCCCTTGAAAACCGGCCACGATCACAATGCGCCCTTTCTTGAGTTCCTCTTCAATTCTTTTCGAATGAATATCCAAAATCTTTGCTTTCGTGTAAGAACTGTCCGTAAGGATTCCCACCTGGGCCCCTGTGAAAGAGATTGCCTCCACGCCCAGTTGGTGAATCGCCATGGCCAGAAGGGCGATCGTGACCTGCTCTCCCGTCGAGATCAGCATATCCATCTCCCGTTCCAACGGATTCTTCGTAATCTGGCGCGAAAGTTGAATGAGGTCATCGGTGGTGTCGCCGATGGCGGAAACGACAACCACCACATCGTCCCCCCTTTTCTTCTGCGCCACGACCCGGGCGGCCACCCGCTTAATGAGACGAGGATTGGCAACACTGGACCCTCCAAATTTCTGAACAACGAGGGCCATCTCAACTCACCTTTTTCGAAAGAATAAAATAGTCCATCAGATTATGCCCTTCTTCGAAAATAAGTCCTGTCGATCCCGCGCTCTTCTCTGAAAATTCGGCAGCACTCCTCGGTTCAATCCCATCACCATACAAAAGAAAGCAAACGGGATCATCCACGTGGGCCCGGCGAGAAACCAAGGTGGCATGGTCTGGCATCACAAGCATCCGGAAATCCTTCATTTTCCTTAAGCCGTCCAAAACCCCTCCGACAATGTGACGATCAAATTTCTCGATCGCTGTTATCTTTTCCCGGAGGTCCCCAGCGTGCCCCGCCTCATCGGTCGCCTCGAGATGAACCAGCACAAAATCTTTCTGTTTCAATGCCTTCAAGGCATACGCGGCTTTTCCCTCATAATTGGTATCGTAATAGCCGGTCGCCCCCGGAACTTCAATCACATCCAATCCCGACAAACGCCCAATTCCCTTGATGAGGTCGATGGCAGAAATTACCGCCCCTTTTAGACCAAATTTTTCCTTGAAGGAAGGAAGGGATGTGTGTGTCCCCGGTCCCCAGAGCCAAATCATGTTTGCCGGGTTCTCTCCAAGATCAACCCTTACTTTGTTCACCTCATGGTCGGCTAAAACTTCCTGGGATTTCACCATCAACTGTTTCAGAAAATCGGCCCCTTCTCCCTGTGGAAAATTTTTTTCAACCTCCGACCCGATCAAGGTATGAGGGCCGCTCGCGGTGATGTTAAACTTTCCTGTCTCGGAAAAGGATTTCTTGACGACGAGGAGATGGCGATAACTGACCCCCGGGTAAAAACGGATCCCCTTTTTGCCCAAACGTTTGTTCAGATGCTGTATGAGAACGGTCGCTTCTTGGGTTGTAATGTGGCCCGCACTATAGTCCATGAGCCGGCCGTTTGCAGTGGTCATGAGGTTGCATCGGAAGGCGACTTCATCCTCCTTGAGTGTCACACCGATGTTGGCCGCCTCCAAGACTCCCCTCCCCGTATAATAACGCCTCGGATCATATCCTAAAATGGAAAGGCTCGCCACGTCACTTGCAGGGTTGAGTCCTTTCGGCACGGTGCGACAGAGACCGACCTGCCCTCCCTGAGCCAATTCATCCATGCGGGGTGTCCTCGCTGCCTCGAGGGGTGTTTTTCCGAAAAGTTCCTGAAGCGGCTCATCCGCCATCCCGTCTGCAATCAACACCGCGTACTTCAAAGTATTTCCTCCAAGACCCTTTTTAATTCCGGCCTAACCGTCTTGGGTGGTTTGACATTCTTAAACGCGATGTCCGGATCTTTTAACCCGTGACCGGTTAACACGCAAACAATTCTTTTTCCCTTGAAATATTTTTTTCGACTCAACTTCAGAACCCCTGCCACCGATGCGGCCGAGGCAGGCTCCACAAAAATCCCCTCTAAAGAGGCGAGCTTCTTATAGGCCGAGAGAATCTCCTGGTCGGTCACAGTGCCGATCATCCCCCCCGACATATCCCGCGCCTCCAGCGCCTTCGACCAGCTGGCAGGATTTCCGATCCGGATCGCCGTGGCGATCGTCTTCGGATTCTGGAAGATCCGCCCATGCACAATGGGGCTTGCCCCTACCGCCTGAAATCCGATCATTCGGGGAAGCCGTGAAATTTTCCCGCGCCTCTTATATTCTTGATATCCCTTCCAATAAGCGGTAATGTTTCCTGCGTTCCCAACGGGGATCGCATGGTAGTCGGGCGCATTGCCTAAATCATCGCAAATTTCAAAGGCCCCTGTCTTCTGCCCTTCGATGCGATGGGGATTGAGCGAATTCACGAGCGTCATGGGATAGTTTACGGCGATCTCCCTGACCAGACGGAGCGCTTCATCAAAATTGCCATCCACCGCAATCACCTTGGCTCCATGGATCAGGGCCTGCGCCAATTTTCCGAGTGCGATCTTCGCCTTGGGAACCAGAACAACACATCTGAGACGCGCCTTCCCCGCATAGGCGGCCGCTGAGGCAGACGTATTGCCTGTCGAGGCGCAGATAACCGCCCGCGACTTTTCTTCAAGGGCCTTTGAAACCGCGACAGTCATGCCTCTATCCTTGAAGGAGCCGGTCGGATTGAGCCCCTCGTATTTGAGATAAAGTTGAAGGCCCCTCTGCCCCAATTCTTTTTCAAGATGTCGGGCGCGGAGGAGTGGCGTATCCCCTTCCAGAAGTGTCACGATAGGTGTCTTGGAACTCACCGGAAGGTAGGAGCGATAGCGTGCAATGACCCCCTGGTACATCGTCTAAACCTCTTCGATCCTTAGAAAAATGGAGCGGGCCTTTACGACTCCCAATCGATCAATCTTCTGGATCGCTCGATGGACATCCCGTTCGAGCGCCTCATGGGTAACCATGATGAGTGGTACACTTCGCCTCTGATGCGTCTCCTTTTGAATGACACTTGCAATCGATATCCGATGCCTCCCCAGAAGCCGCGAAATCTGGGAAAGCACCCCCGGTCGATCCACGACGGAAAAACGAAAATAGTACCGGGTCGAAAGAGACGCCATCGGCTTAATCCGCTTCACCCCGCTTTTGAAATGCAAGGGGGGCGCTGGAGAATCCCTCTCTTGAATCCTCTGGGCAAGATCCAGAAGATCGGAAAGAACCGCACTGGAGGTCGGAAGTCTCCCTGCCCCCTCCCCATAAAAGATCGTTTCTCCGACGAGATCCCCCCGTACCGTAATGGCATTATAGGCCCCATTCACAAAAGCGAGAGGATGTCCTTTGGGGATGAGCGTCGGCTGAACCCTCAGCTCAAGACCTTGCGAGGTCTGCTTGGCGATTGCCAGAAGTTTCACCCGATAGCCGAGCTCCCCTGCATATTGAGTGTCTTTGGGAGAAACATGACGGATCCCCTCGATGCTGATGCGATCGAGTGGGACCTCTTGTCCGAATCCCAAAAGTGCTAAGATCACCAGTTTGTGCGCCGAATCGACCCCGTCGATATCCAGAGAAGGGTTCCGCTCCGCGTATCCTCTCTTTTGAGCCTCCTTGAGTGCCTCTCCAAAGGTGCATCCGGTCTCGGTCATCCGGGTGAGAATGAAATTAGAGGTCCCATTGATAATCCCCAGAATCGCCTGGATCCGGTTTGAGACCAACCCTTCTTTGAGGCTCTTAATGATCGGGATCCCGCCTCCGACGCTCGCCTCAAATTGCACGCGCCTCTTCTTCTGTTCTGCAAGACGGAAAATATCTCTTCCTTCCTCTGCCAAGAGGGCTTTATTGGCGGTCACCACATGCTTTCCGCGACGGAGCGCTTCCATAATATACTCTTTCGCGGGATGGATGCCGCCGATGAGTTCAAGGACGATCTGAATCTCGGGGTCGTCCAGAACGTGATGAACATTTCTGGTGAGGATCCCCTTCGGAAAAGAGAGCTCTCTTTTGCGGTCCGGATGTTGGACACAGACCTTTTTAAGAAAAAGACGCGTCCCCGTCTTTTCTTCAAGGAGCGCTGCACGTTCCTGAAGGACTTTTGCAACGCCTGTCCCGACCGTTCCCAAACCGATCATTCCAATCTGAATTTTTTTCATGACACCTTACACCTTACACTTTTCACCGACGTAAATGGTCGGGGTGCTCGGATTTGAACCGAGGACCACCTGAACCCCATTCAGGTGCGCTACCAAACTGCGCTACACCCCGTCGCTCGCAAATGAGTTAAACAAAGTGCTCGCTCTCCAATGGGGGAAACCAAGGTTTCCCCCCTATAGTGGCGTTTGTCTTTGTTTTACTCCTACAAACGCCTGTTACCCCCTTTCCTTACCTATTCCACAATTTCAACTCTTCTCCGCGACGACGGATCATTAAATCTTTAACGGCTTGAAGGGGGTCTTTTCCGTCGTAAAGGACCGATTTGACTTCCTGGGCGATTGGAAGTTCCGTATCATATTTTTTCCCAAGTTCAAGGGCCGAAAGGGTCGTCCGAACTCCCTCGACCACCATTTCTGTTCCCTTCAACACCTCCTCAAGACGAAGACCCTTTCCGATCGCTTCACCGAGTGAACGATTCCGACTCTGAGGACTGAGACAGGTGGTCACAAGATCTCCCATACCACTTAAACCGCTAAAGGTCTCCAAACGGGCCCCCATTTTGACGCCGAGGGTTGCAATCTCCACAAGGCCCCGGGTAAAAAGGGCCGCTTTCGCATTTGTTCCGAATCCCAATCCATCGGAAATACCCGCAGCGATCGCAATCACATTCTTCAAAGAACCGCCCAATTCCACACCCACCACATCATCGCTGGTATACACACCGAAGTGGGTGGTCGTAAAAATTTCCTGAACCGTATGGGCTGCTTCTCCATCGGGTGAGGCGACGACCGCCATCGCAGGAAGATGTTTTGCCACTTCCGGTGCAATCGTCGGCCCGGAAAGAGCCACAAGGCGAAGTGGCTTTCCCAGGACGTCCAAAATCACTTCCGACATCCTGTAGAGCGTCCCATTTTCAATTCCTTTGCTCACACTGACCAAGATCTTTTTTGAAAGATCGATCCCCTTCAAGCGGGACGCGACATCCCTCATAAAATGAGAAGGCGGGGCGAGTACCACAACCTGGGTTTCTTCGACGACTTCGCGGATGTCGGAAGAGATGGCAATCTCCTCCGGAATGGGAAAACCGGGAAGAAACTTGACGTTTTCTCGCTTCTCCTTAAGGAGTTTCGCGTAGTCCGGGAAAACGGACCAGAGCCGCACCCCGTAATGCTTCTCAGAAAGAAGAAGCGCAAGGGTCGTTCCCCACCCCCCGTCTCCGACAACGCTGACACAGGTTTTCAAAGGTAATATTTGTCCTATCTTATGAGTCTTAATAGATTAACAGAAGTTCCAGGAAAGGTCAAGAAAAAGAAAGGCCCCTGGCAAACGCCAGGGGCCTTGGCACCCTCGGGGGAGGAACTACGCGCCTAAGGGGTGGCTCTCGCTTCCTAAAGGGAAAGTGCTTTCAAAAAGAAGGTTTTCCCAATACTCTTCTTTTCGAAAGAGACTTTCGTAATCGGCTTTTGAAAAAATAATGGAAACGAGATATTTGATCAGTGCTCGTCTCTCCTTCTCCGAAATTTCAATGAGCGATAATCCAACGTCGTATCGGCCATAGGGACGGGTTTTCCGAACGCGTACTACTTTTCCCTTGGCAGAGAGGGGAAGAAAGGTTGTCGGCAGATGAATGGAGAGATCCAGAATCGTCCCGGGTGGAATCTCCCAGAAAGTCTCGATAAGGAGTCCGCCGCCGCTCACATTCTTTGTCAGAAACAGACCCGCTTCTTTCCGCCCCGAGTCAGGGAGCGTATAAGCGACATAGAGATTCGTCGGAACGCGCACATATTTGCGCCGTTCATCTTCCTGGACCTTTGGGCTGTCAAAAAGTTTCCCCATCCTTAATACTCCTTTAAATCAATTTGAGAAATCGGAGATCCCCCAACACCTCTTTTTCAAGCATGTTTTGGCTCCGACGGTTGAGGCCCCGGCGGACCACATTGAGCACCGCATCCTTGTCAAAAGGCTTGACGACATAATCGTAGGCCCCGTACTGAATCGCCTCAATGGCTGTGGAGACGCTTGGAAAACCGGTGATGAGAAAAACCTCTACATCGGGCGAGGTCTTCTTGATATTGTGAAGGACCTCAATCCCATTGGTCTTGGGCATTTTGATGTCGAGTGCAACGATGTCGATATCCCCCTTCACGATCATCTCAAGGGCTTTGACCACATCGTCCGTTGTGAGAACTTCATAGTCATCCTTCAAAATCATTTTCAACGACTGCCGCGGCCCCTCTTCATCATCGATCACCAAAATTTTATTGGAACGCAATGTCCCCCCCATGTTCATCCCCTCCTTTGAGAAAATGCTGGTTTGGGCCGATGGTTGCGGATGTACTCCCGCTTTTCATAAAGGGATTGACCCTGTCGCAGGATACCTCTCCGCACCACTTCCCGCACCATATTTTTGTCAAAAGGCTTGACAACATAATCATAGGCCCCGCACCGCATCGCCCGAATGGCACTGTCGATGGTGGGATACCCTGTGATGAGGAAAACCTCTACATCCGGCGCCACCCGTTTGATCGCCTGGAGAACACCGATCCCGTCTTCCTGACCCAGACGGATATCGAGTGCCACAATGTCCACATCGACGTTCTCCTGGGTAATCCGGAAAAGGGCTTCTCCCTCGTCCTTCGCGGTCAACACCGAACAACGGTCTTTAAGGATCATACGCAAGGCCTCCCGTGGGCCCTCCTCGTCATCTACCACCAATACCGTAATGGGTTCATCCGAAAGGTCTCTGTCTAATGCTTTCGATACGTACGTCATGCCGCCTCCCCCCTCTCTTCTATCTTGTAAACGCCCTCTTTGCTCAATGCCGTCAAAAAGACTTTGACGATCTCAGGATCGAATTGGGTTCCGCTATTTTTCTGAAGTTCCTGGATGGCTGTTTCCAGAGGGAGTGCTTTCCGGTAAGGACGATCTGAGACCATCGCATGGAAGCTGTCCACCACATTGAGGATCCTTGCATAAATAGGGATCTCTTCTCCCGTGAGGCCATCCGGATATCCTTGTCCGTCGTAACGTTCATGATGGTGTCGTACCATCGTCTGTTCAAGGTGAAGGACCTGTATATGTTCCAGGATATCCTGTCCGATATTGGGGTGCTGACGCATCACTTCCCATTCGCTCTCCGTCAGGGGACCGGGCTTACGGAGGATATGATCCGGAATGCCGATTTTTCCGATATCATGAAGAAGGGCCGCTTGCTCCATCACCAAGAGTTCCTCTTCAGAAAAACCGAGCTCTCTTCCGATCATGAGTGCATAGTGAGTCACCTGTTGCGAGTGCGCCCGGGTATAAGGATCTTTTTTAACAAGAATCTTACAAAGGGTTTTGATCACATTGAGGTAAGTGGCTTCGAGAATTTCTTCAACGGTGGGAACGCCCCGTGCGGCGGGAGTGCCGAGCGACTGATCGCATTCGGCCTGGAAAAGGGCTCTGCGCGCCGTATCCCTCACTTGGATGACATCGATCGGTTTTGCGATGAAATCGACCGCGCCCAACTTCAAGGCGTCGATCACCGCCTTATGGCTTCCTATGGCGCTTACCACAATCACGGGGGTTTCAGGACGGATCTTCTTTATTCTTTGAAGCACTTCAATCCCATCCATTCCGGGAAGTCTTATATCCAAAAGAATGAGAGCCGGTCTCTCTATGCGGACAAGATCGAGGCACTCCTGACCATCTTTCGCAAGAAGAATCTTATGCTCTCCCTTAAACACCATCCGGAGCGATTCCCTGGCTCCCTCTTCATCATCAACAATCAAAATCGGCTTTTCCATAAGAGTGGCCATTCTCTTTGACCCCTTTCTGACCCCCATCTTCCTAAATAAAGCAAGAGTTGTGCCAAAGTTAATGTTACTTTTTAAAAGTAAACTAAAATTATTTTAATAATATGTAAACAAATAAGTTACATAAATAAATAAATTTGTTAATTTCTCGTTTTTTCGAATTAGAGGCGAGAAACCTGAAACTTTTGAGATTTTTTATTACAATTTTGTACAACCTAGGAC
>JACQQV010000047.1 GCA_016206785.1 Candidatus Omnitrophota bacterium | reverse complement strand
GTCCTGTCTCGGCTCCTTCCCATTCGTCCTCGCTCCACCCATCCCCCCGTGGGGGCTGACTGCAACTGAGGTTCCCCTTCCGCTCGTCCGAATGGGAGCCCTTCCGCCGAGCCACCCCTCGACTACCACAACCTGATCCGCCGGCAATGGCGGGAATAATCGATACCTCATCGCCGTCTTTAAGAGGCGTTGCGTCTCCTTTCAAGAAACGGATGTCCTCTTCATTGACATAAACATTAATAAACCGGCGGAGTTTCCCTTGCTCATCACAGAGTCTTTCCCGAAGGCCCGGGTAGGATTTCTCAAGATTGACGACCAGTTCTGCGACCGTCTTTCCAGCTGCGGAAACCTCTTCCTTATCTTGCGTGAGCTTCTGAAGAGGCGTTGGAATGCGTACTTTAATACTCATGCGTCGTGATTCCTCCTTATCGTGTCACCGGGGCATTGCCCCTGGGGAGAGATACCCCTTTCTCGCGGAAGGCCTCCTCAAAAGCACTTAAAGAGGGCCTAATCTTGATGGGATGGCCGATCTTTCCCTCAAGGGCTTCCTGAGTTTTGAGTCCGTTACCTGTAATCGAAATGACCATCGATTCATCTTTCGGAATGATGCCCTCCTCGATCAATTTTTTGGCAACGGCCACAGTCACCCCACCCGCCGTCTCTGTAAAGATCCCTTCGGTACGGGCTAAAAGTTTGATCGCCTCGACAATCTCTTCATCGGTCGCGCCCTCTCCCGATCCTCCCGAATTCCGCACGGTCTTTACCGCATAAAATCCGTCGGCGGGGTTTCCAATGGCAAGACTCTTGGCAATCGTCTTGGGCTTCACCGGTTTAATGATATCGCTTTTTTCGCGAAGGGCTGTGACAACGGGGCAGCATCCTTCTGCCTGAGCCGCATGCACTTTTGTTTCCACCTTATCGATGTAGCCCATCTTTTCAAACTCTTTGAACGATTTCCAGATTTTGGTGATGAGGGAGCCCCCTGCGACTGGAACCACAATATGTTTGGGGGTGGTCCAGCCAAGCTGCTCGGCAATTTCGAATCCGTAAGTCTTGGACCCCTCGGCATAATAGGGACGGATATTGATGTTCACAAAGGCCCAGCGGTACCTCCCTGCAATTTCGGTGCAGAGGCGGTTTACCTCATCGTAATTCCCTTCCACAGCGACGACCGTCGGATGATAGACGAGAGATGCGACAACTTTCCCGAGTTCTAGGTCTGCCGGAATAAAAATAAAGCGTTTAAAATTGGCGAGGGCCGATTGGGCTGAAACGGAATTGGCCAGATTTCCTGTCGAGGCGCAGGCAGTCGTATCAAATCCAAACTCTTTGGCTTTCGAAAGGGCAACGCAGACGACCCGGTCTTTAAAAGAAAGGGTGGGATGACAAACCGAATCATCCTTAATGTAAAGTTCGTGAACCCCTAATTCTCGTCCTAAATTCTCCGCCCGCAGAAGCGGTGTAAAACCAGAAGAGAGCCCGCTTACAGGATCTCCATCGATCGGAAGAAAATCACGATACCGCCAAAGACTCTTCGGCCCCCTCTCGATCTTGGAACGGGGGACCTCCTTCTTGAGCCGTTCATAATCGTACTCCACCTCCAGAGGCCCGAAACAGTACTCGCAGACATAGAGGGCCTCTTTAGGGTAACGGCGTTCGCATTCCCGACATTTGAGACCTTTGACGTAACTCATTGTATTTCCATTCTACCAATTAAAAATTTAAAGTGCAAAATTCAAAACCACAATTCAAAATTTAAAACTTTTAAATTTTAAATTTCAATTTTGCCTTTTTCGTTTTACATTTTGCATTTCCTCAGGTCTCGCTCTCGAAATACTGGTCCATGCTGAAATAGCGCTCGCCGGTATCCGGGAAAATCACAACGACCCGCTTCCCTCTGCCTAGCTCCTTCGCTACCTTAAGGGCTCCCCAAGCCGCGGCACCTGCGGAAATCCCGACAAAAAGCCCCTCTTCCTTAACGAGCCGTTTCGACATCTCGTACGCCTCTTCATCAGAGACGGTAATAATCCGATCCACAACATTCACATTCATCACTTTCGGGATAAACCCGGCCCCGATCCCCTGAATGCGGTGAGGCCCCGCTGGACCTCCGGCTAAGACACTAGAACCCTTCGGCTCCACGGCAATAATTTGAATTTTCGGATTTCGCTTTTTGAGAATCTCCCCGACGCCGGTGACGGTCCCGCCTGTCCCGACCCCCGCCACAAAGGCATCGAGTGTTTCATCTGTCGCATTCAAAATCTCTTTGGCCGTCGTCTTGCGATGGACTTCAGGATTCGCAGGGTTCGTAAACTGCTGGGGCATAAACGCATTGGGGATCTGACGCACAATCTCCTCCGCTTTTTTCACTGCACCCGCCATCCCCTCAATGCCGTCGGTTAAGACAATCTCGGCCCCATAACGGCTCAAGATAAACCGTCGTTCGAGACTCATCGTCTCAGGCATCGTGAGAATGAGTTTATATCCTTTGACGGCACAGACCATGGCCAAGCCAATACCGGTATTACCGCTCGTTGGTTCCACAATCACAGAGTTTTGATTGAGGAGCCCTCTTCCTTCGGCGTCCTCAATCATACTGAGACAAATACGGTCTTTGACGCTCCCCCCCGGGTTGAGTGATTCCAATTTTGCGAAGACCTCCGCAGAACCGTTTCCGACAATCCGGCGAAGTCGGACCAGCGGGGTCTGGCCGATGAGTTCAAGAACATTTTCTACAATCTTTGTCCGATTATTCATCCAGGTTTCCTTTCAAATATACAGTCACTTTTTACCTTTTACTTTGTACTTTTAACCGCCTCCCATATAGTACAAAAATTCGACCCGATCCCCTTCTTTAAGAGAGGTCTCCGCGTAACGAGAACGGGGAAGGACGGTGCCGTTCAGTTCCACCGCAACCATTTCCATCATAATTTTCTTTTCCTTAAGAAGTGAGGCGACGGTTGTTCTTTCTCCCACTTCTTCCTTCTTTCCATTCACGACAATCTGCATCTACCGCGACTCCTCTGGAATAACTTTAAAAGGCTCTTCCCTCACATGCCCCTCTTGAATCCGGTAGGCCTTGGCCACCGGACGCGACCGATCTTGAAGAGAAATCAAAACATAATAAACGTCTGGATAAAATGCAAGTTGTACATCCTTTGAAGAAGGGTAGGCAGGACTTGCAACGTGAGAGTGGTAAATGGCGAGCATCTCCTCATTCCCTTCCCGGATATGTTTCATCACATGAAATTGTTCCTTGGGATCCATGAGATAGCTTAGGGGGCTTTCATCGGTATTTTTCATGGCAAAAAAAGTCCTTGCCAATCCATCTTTTCCGGCGAGGATCCCGCACGCCTCATTCGGAAATCGTCGAAAGGCATCTTGGATCATAAACTGATAACACCCCTCTCGAATGCGTAGCATTTAAAGAACAAAAAAATCCCGAATCATCTTCCCGCCCGCATACATAAGGAGAAGGCTGATGATAACCCGCAGCGCCTTGTCCGGGGCCTTGGCGCAGTAATGGCTGCCGAGCCAGATCCCGGGGATCGAACCGACGAGGAGAAGTCCTGCAATCCGGAAATCGACATGCCCCGCGAAGATGTGGGCCAAAGCGCCAACCCCCAGAAGAATCGCCCCCTCCAAGACAGCGGTCCCGACCGCATATTTGGGCTTAAGGCGGATGACCACAAGGAGAACCGCAATAATAATCGAACCGGTCCCGATGGAGGTGAGCCCTGAAACAAATCCCATGAGGGCCCCGGAAAAAAAGGCAAGGATCTTTTTCTTCGTTCCCATGCCATTCCCATCGCCGTTCCCGTTTTTCTCCGTCGGCCTCGGAAGATACCACGCCTCCCAGAAAATAAGAAATGCCACAAAGACAAGCATCCCCCCGATCATCGCGCGGAAAAGCATCTTGGGGATCACACCACTTAAGAAACTGGCCGCGATGGAGGTGGGGACTCCCCCCAGAATAAAAGGAACCGCAATATCCACCTGCGGGTGGTCATGATGAAAATGTTTAACCGTCCCGACCCCCTTCATGAGCGCTCCATTGATGAGATTGGCTGAGACGACCACTGCAGGATCGAGGTGGAAAAGGAGAAGAAGGCCAGCGGTACTCATCGATCCGGCGCCGATGCCGGTTAAGCCGACCAGGGCCCCTATAAAAAATCCCCAAAATGCAATCAAAACATAAAACAACATTAGATGCTATAGTCCGTATAGTCGAAAGGATTCCAAATCCTTTCTTTCAGTTGCTCAGGGTGGGCGACCGGTTTACCGATCTCATCCCGAATCCGCTTGGCCACTTCCAATTCTCTCTTTGCCTCTTCCTTGTCTTGATACATGAAAGGATCCTTCACCTTTTCCTCGGCGATCTGGATCTTTTCCTCAAGTGTCTTCACAAGGTCTTCCTGCCGACGGATCGCTTCCGAAAGTGCCTCCGCCTTCTGACGTGCCGTGATGTTACGGGAAACATCGAAGAATTGAGTGATCTCGTTGTAGATATCCTCGTAAATTCGGCTCGCATTTTCACGTGCGTCCAAGAGGGCTGCTTCTAAATCGTGAAGCGACATTTTCGCAGGATCAAGTTTTTCTTTCCGCGGATACCCGCCGAGGCGATAGTGCGTCACATAAAAAGGGAAAAGCCCTTTTACGGTATCCCCAGGACCCTTAAGGGCCTTGCCATCCGGACCGACCCCCTTGGGTTGAATCCCCTGGGATGCGATCTGAGTGACTTCCGGGCGCATGACCTCCTTCGGCGGAACGTAGCCGTATCGAATAATATCTTGAATGCCAGTCCCACTCATCGAAATCTGAAATTCCCTCCCGTGAGGGCAGGTTTTGGACGAAGCCATGTTGCCGCAACGGGTGCAGAAAAACGATTCCTGAAAAAAGACAGGCGTAATCCCAAGTTCTTCCGGTTCATAGGTGTCAAAGATGGCTTGACTGGCGTACGGATCGTAGAAATTCCGGAATCCTGCATGATCGCGGCCGACGATAAAATGGGTACAACCGAAATTGCGGCGAATGAGGGCGTGCATAATCGCTTCCTTGGGACCGGCATAGTTCATCGTGACGCGGAGTGCCGCCAGCACCACACGGTCCTTCGGATAATAATTGTCAATCGCCGCCTCATACGCTTTTAGGCGAAACTCGTTCCGGAAATAGGCACGCCTTGTGGTCTCGACGATGGGATTAATGAAAAGGCCGTCCAAAATTTCGAGGGCACATTTCTGAAGATACTCGTGGCCCCGGTGGATCGGATTGGCGGTCTGGAACGCGACGACCGTCTTCCATTTCCGATCTGCGAAAAGTTTCCAGGTTTCTTCAGGGGGAATCCGATATTTTTCAAAAGGTCCCCAATGTTGCCTCTCCACAAGGTCGACCGATCCGGCCAAAAGATTATCCCCCATATTCCGGTAAATATTATCGACGCCGGGGTGGACTCTCTCTTTCGTCCCGAAAAGCTTTTGGGCTCTTTCATCTTTATCCTGTTTAAACCGCTCTTTAAAATGGAAAAGGGCGATGAGTGTTCCGTCTTTATCCCGAAGGGCAACTTTCTCTCCTTTTTTGAGGCCTGAGGCGATTTTTTCATTCTCTTCCCGAATGGGAGAGAAGGTGGGGGGTAGCGTCCAGGGAGTCCCATTTGCAAGCCTTCCCTTCTCTAGGATGCTCTGGTAATCCTCTTTCCCGACAAACCCTTCATGAGGACTCAAGACCCCGGTTGCGAGCATCTCAAGTTGGATCGCTGTTTCGCGATCAATACTTAAGGAAGGAAGCTTTTCCGCCTCCTGAATCGCCGCCTCCTTTCTCTCCCCCTTTAGAACCCGATTGATCAATTTCCCCCCTACCGGGGTATGTTGTTCCATCCCAATCTCCTTAATATGAATGAATCCGCCAAAGATCTTTGGCGGATCAAATTCCGCTAACGAACTTATGTCCGCTTTTTTCGCTTCATAAGTTCGAGCGTCATTTGAAAGGGTACCATTTATAACTTATTTTGTCAAGAAAAATTTTAAAATTCTTTCATAAATATGACTATTTAAGTAATATATAATAAAGTTCATAACCTTATTTTAATATTAAAGTTAAACAATTACTTTCCTATGGATATGTGGTTAGTAGAAGATCTCTGGAAGGATGGATTGAAGAAATGCGTGGGGAAGGGATCCATTGACGGGCAGCACCGTCTTTTACTCCCTCACTTCGGATCGCCTTTGATCTGCTTTGAGTCTTCGTTAAAAAAAGGCTCCCCGCCTCTGTGCGAGAGATGGGGATCTTCTTCCGTTCGAGATTGCGCACCAACTCCTCCACAGCCGCCACACTTCCATTTCTCTCACTCAAATGGACTTCTTGTGCCATGCGGCTCGGGCTCACCGGTTTTTTCTGAGAACGAAGATATGCCAGTAACTCCTCCTCATCAGCGGTCAGTGCCACTTTTTGTTCGGACACTCTTTCTGTGTCCTTCAAGGATGAATATACTCTTTGCCCCAATTCAGTTTCAAGGAATAGGGGCCAACGGTTTCTCAATTTCTCGCTGCTCTGGATTTGTTTGAGCATCTCTTCTGAGCCATGGGGTGCTAATGTGATCCACGCAAGGACTCGATACGTAGCCTGAAGATGCTCTTTCTGAGTCGTCCAAAGGACCATGTGTACCACCTCTTTTCGGATCGGCTCGTTTAACTCTTTGAGCCATTTCTGACCAACCTTTGTCTTAAGAAACGCTTGCGTTCGGTCTTTGAGACGGTCATGCCTGTTAAAAAGAGAAAGAAGCATCAGTTGTTCTTGCCAAGCGCGACTTTGAAGCACCTGGACAATTTCTCTTGCACCTTTTTCAGGATCAATCTTCTTGGCTGGATGAAAGCGATCCCAAACAAGCTGTCCTACTTGCGCTGAAAATGCACCGAATTCCGGCAGACCCCCTTGTCTTCGAAGGATTAATTGGACGCCCTGTTCCCGTTCGATCTGACGCAGTTTCTTTAGAGGACCTGCAGAGACTGCATTCGCCAATCCTGAAGAGGTAATTTTCTTCCCTGTAGCGATCCGCTCATCAATATAGTTGCGCCATCCTTCCAGTGTATCCCAAGACCTTGAAACCCGCTCTCGCGATAAAAGGATAATCCCATGTTTCTTTTCCAGTGTAACGGCCCAATTGTAAACAGAGTAGTCGGGATGTTCTCCTTTCTGAAGCTGGCCTGGAGAATTTGCCTTCTCCCCCCATTTCTTCTCTCTTTCCTTCAAGGCGTTTTGCACACGCTCTAAGGTATCGGGGTCGGTCAGGTCGAAAGAGACACGTTTGCGGGGTAAAAGGGTTATCTTATTTCTTTCCTCCACTGCAATAGCCCAATCATACAAAGGAGGGTCCGCATGCTCTCCTTTCTGAAGCTGGCCTGGCGTATTGGACCACCCTTTCTTTTCCCTCTTCTTTAATGCCCTCTGCACACGCACGACGGTGTCAGGATGATCCAGGTCGAAAGAGACACGTTTGCGGGGTAAAAGGGTTACCCCATGTTTCCTCTCCAGGTCGAGGGCTAACCGATAAAGGGCCCTGTCGACATGTTCTCCTCGAAAAAATGCGGCCGGATGATTCGAGTAGCCCTTTCTTTCTCTCTCCTTGAGCGCCCTCTTCAGAGCCGCCAATTTTTTCTCTTGGGATCCCCCATCCCGCGCCGCGCCGCCTTGATCGTCGAGCTTGACGAACGTAGGCAGGTTAAAATTCGAGAAGTCCTCCCTTAAAATTTGATCAGCACGCTGGCCCAGAAGAGGGGACGCGGTCAAATCAGTAAAAAGACGAATGATGCCATCCCTTTTTCCTCTCTCCACCCATGGGTCGCCTACTTTCTTCCCACTCAGACGATTGAAGAGGTATTGTCCCACGTAAGATTCTTCTTCCGGACGACCTTCTAAAAAAGGCCGGATAAGAATCTCAAGTACAGATGCGGGGTCACGTATCAGAGCCATTTCCACCAGATAAGCTCCTACTTCTTGTTCAATGAGATCGCTCTCATAGAGTTGCATTTGCCTCCACACTTTTGGTGAGATACCGAAGCCATCTTCCTGGATATAGCGATACTTCATCTCATCGAAGGCCTGGTGGGCTAATTCATGGATAACAGTGTTATTTTTAACCTCTTCTAAAATTTGCTCATCATTCCAGTCTCGATAAGTATTACGAATCCACTCGGCGACTTCGGGAATACCATAGGGAACCAAATTTCCCTCTAAAGTGTCTCTGAATGCTGAGACAGTTTCTTGTATCTGGTCTATATCAATGAATACCACTGGCATTTCATCAAGACTGTGCCCCGCCTGTGGGATGTTTGCCTCTGTTGGATTGGAAAACCTCCGGCCGAAGAGCACTTCAACTTTTTTCTTATCATTAATGCGATGGATCTCTTGATATTCGATTTTATAGAGAATACTTCCATAAAAATACCAATTTTTCTCGTCATCGTAGCCAATGGGCAATATCCCATAGAGGTTGTTGGGTATAAGAACGTGTTGATTATAGAAATCCCACATCTGAAACAGTTCCTCTCGAATATCTGGTTCGTCTAGCTGGCTGGAATATCGGATCAGTTGTTCAGCGAGTTCTCTCGTCTCATGGGAAGTGTTGCCGGCGGCATGTTCAAGTGCTCTACTGGCGTCGGCCACATCTTTATTGTCCTTGAGCGCCTTGATATAGTTCGTCCAACTACCCGCGAAGAAGCTGACAAGACGTTCGCTCAAAAGACTTCCCCCATCCCGCGCGCTTTTCTTATGGTCAAGCGTTTTAAGAACGAGGGTCAGTTTTTCATTGAGCCTTTGACTAATTCCTTTAAAATCAGCTCCCCCTGAGAGTGCGGCTAACTTTGCTTTGATTTGAGCGTTGTCGGAGG
>JACQQV010000045.1 GCA_016206785.1 Candidatus Omnitrophota bacterium | reverse complement strand
GGGCACGGCGGTACGTGGGTTCTTTACACCGTCGGGGAAACTCGAACTCTATGCGGCAAAGCATGAGGGAAAGAAAGATGCAGAGGGTAACCCTTTACACCCCCTGTCGATCTACGAACCGCGGAATTGGCAGCCAAGCCCAGACTATCCGCTCTTTCTTATCAACTGGAAGGAGGCCTCACAGACGCACTCGCGTACCCAGAATAATGCATTTCTTGCGGAGCTAAAGGCAACGGATGGTCTGCGGATCAATACAAAAACTGCTGCGAAATTAGGCATTCGCAGCGGGGATTGGGTTTGGGTCAAGTCGCCTTACGGAAAAGTCAAGATGAAGGTGGAGCTAACCGAAGGGATCCATCCGGAGGTTGTAGGAACTCAACATGGCTGGGGCCATTGGGCAATGGGCCGGGTCGCCAAAGGCCGCGGTGCCCATACCGGATTTTTGGCCCAAACAAAGGCCGATCCTATCGGGGGTCAGTCGCTTAATAAGGAGATCTGCATCCGTGTTACCAAGGCTTGAAAGTACTAAGGAGACAGTGGAAATTTATTTTCTATTTGCCCGTCTTTTCCGCGAAGCACCCTCAGCGGAGCTATTGCGGACAATTGCCGAGTGCAAACTTTTGACAGAGGTACGAGATTTTTTAAGAGAGGAAGAAAAAATTGCCGTTGAGTTCGCCTCGTTATTTCTTGTACCAGGAGAGAAAATGATTTCTCCCTACGAATCCTCTTACTGTGACACACTCACGATCGATTCCTCGACGGCCTGTTCCGCTTATTTTGAACCTGAGACATTCCCCAAAGAGGGGCTTCGGGGTTTTCTGTGTGGCCCATCGGCCCGATCGGTTGAGAAGTATTACAAAACCTTCGGTTTTGAACTCAGCCCTTCCTTCCACGATCTCCCCGATCATATTTCTATTGAACTTGAGTTTCTCGGAAGACTTGATGAATTGGAGAAGGTGGAGGAGATCCACAAATTCTTCCGAGAACATCTGGGTCGATGGATAGAATCATTTCTCGATAAGATGCTTTTGCAAAGGACCTCAGAGTTCTATCGAGCCGTTGCGCAGGGTCTCAGGGGGTATTTGGAAAAATATTTTGAATATGACCTGAATCATAAACAAATTGTTTCAAACAAAGTAATTTAAGATAACGAACGGAGGTGAAGAAGATGTTAGCGTTCCTCCAGAATATCGGAATGAGTGAACTCCTTGTAATCCTTGTCATTGCCCTTCTATTGTTTGGTGCAGGGCGGCTTCCTGAGATTGCCCGTTCCATTGGAAAGGCGATTCAGGAGTTCAAAAAGGGATTCAAGGAGATCGACGAGGACCTGAAAAAGTAAATCCCGGTTCGAAAGGATCGGGATTTTTTATACCCAATCAGGGGACTAAAAAGGTCTTTTTAAGAATGTTTCGCTTCTCTGCCGGTACAGAATATGCGATTCGGGCAGTTCTGCGCGTGGCGCAGTCCGATACGCCACTTTTTATTCGGGAAATTTCAGAAAAAGAGACAATTCCGAAAAGTTTTTTATCAAAACTGGTCCAGTCTCTTACTCACGGAGGACTTTTGGAAGCGCGGCGTGGGATGCATGGAGGGGTGAATCTTGCGCGACCCAAAGAGGAGATTTCGGTCCTTGAGATTATCGAGGCGTGCGAAGGGCCACTCCGTTCCCCTACATGTCTTTTGAATCACACCACCCAATGTCCACGATCGACCGAGTGCTCCATTCATGAGGTTTGGCAAAAAGCGCAGGAAGGGATGATTGAAATCCTTTCCAAGACGAAACTTTCCGATCTTTTGGATAATGGGCGAGGGAGAAATGGGAAATCTTAACAAACTCTTTCGAAAACTTCTAAAAGAAAAAGAAATCAGCCGACGGGAATTTCTGAAACTGACAGGGGCTTCCGCCGGAGCCCTTTTATTCAGCGAACCTGTCTTCGCCCTCCTTAAGCCGATTGATGAAATTGATAATCCGCTTGACTACTATCCTAACCGCGACTGGGAAACGATCTACCGGGATCAGTATCGCTACGACTCGAGTTTCACCTTCGTCTGTAGCCCCAACGACACCCACGCCTGCCGGGTGCGCGCTTTTGTGCGAAACGGGATCGTCGTGCGCACCGAGCAAAACTATGACATCCAGAACTACGCGGATCTCTATGGGAACAAGGCGACGAGCAACTGGAATCCACGGATGTGTCTTAAGGGCTACACGATTCATCGGCGCCTCTACGGCCCTTATCGACTGAAGCATCCCATCATTCGCAAAGGCTGGAAGGAGTGGGCGGACGCCGGATTCCCATATCTCACACCCGAGCTTCGGACGAAGTACAAGTTCGACAGTCGCGGGACGGATGAGTTCTTAAAGGTGAATTGGGAAGAGATATTCGACTACGCCTCTCGAGGGATGATCGCTATCGCCAGACACTATAGCGGCGACGAAGCTCAAAGGCGTCTCTTGGCTGAGGGATACGAGCCGGAGATGGTCGAGGCGATGGAAGGCGCCGGAACGAGGAGTTTCAAGTGTCGCGGCGGGATGGGGCTTTTGGGTGTGATTGGCAAATATGGGATGTATCGCTTCTCGAATATGCTCGCACTATTGGATACGCATGTACGAGGAGTCACTCCTGATCACGCAAAAGGCGGCAGAAGCTGGGATAATTACACCTGGCACGGCGATCAAGCACCTGGTCATCCCTTTATCCATGGCCTGCAAGCCTCCGATTGCGACTTTAATGACCTACGCTTTACCAAACTCCATATCCAGTCGGGCAAGAATCTCGTTGAGAACAAGATGCCCGATTCCCACTGGTTCATCGAGTCGATGGAGCGCGGGGCAAAGATTTATACCATCACCCCGGAATACAGCCCGCCTGCGACGAAGTCGGACGTCTGGATTCCGATTCGGCCCGCCACGGACGCGGCACTTTTCTTAGGGATCACAAAAATCCTGATGGACCGGAATTGGTACGATGAGGCGTTTGTCAAACAATTCACCGATTTTCCGCTTTTGGTGCGGACCGATACGCTGAAACGGCTGCGCGCAAGTGACATCTTCTCAGACTACACACTTGGCCTGGCAAAGGAGGGCCCTAGTTTCACAATCCAAGGTTTAAAACAAGAGCAGTATGAAAAAGTGGGAGACTTCGTGATCTTTGATAGCCAGACAAAGGGCTTTAAGCCGATCACTCGCGACGAGGTAGGGACGCGGCTTGCCGAGAAAGGTCTTGATCCAGCGCTTTCCTATCGGGGGAAGGCGACGCTTGTCGATGGGTCCAAAGTGGAAATCGTCACCCTCTGGGAACTTTATAAGATCCACCTCAAGGATTACGACCTCGATACCGTTGCCGAGATCACCCATTCTCCCAAAGGACTGATTGAACAGCTTGCGCAGTCGATTGCGACGGTGAAGCCGGTCGCGATCCATGTTGGCGAAGGGATCAATCACTGGTTTCATGCCACCTTGATGAACCGCGCGCAGTACCTACCGCTTTTGCTCACCGGAAACATCGGTAAACCGGGTGCGGGCTGCCACACCTGGGCCGGAAACTACAAGGCGGCACTTTTTCAGGCATCCCCTTGGAGCGGAAAGGGTTTCAAGGCCTGGGTGGCGGAAGATCCCTTCCATCCGAACCTCGACCCGACGGTGGATGGGAAAGAGATTCATGTCAAGCCCCACGCAAAAGATGAGGCGGTCGCGTACTGGAACCATGGAGATCAACCGCTCATTGTCAACACACCCAAACAGGGTCGCAAGGTCTTTACAGGCAAAACCCACATGCCGACGCCGACGAAGGTCATCTGGTTTACCAACGTGAATCTCTTGAACAACGCCAAGCATGCCTACGACATGCTGAAGAATGTCAATCCGCACGTGGATCTCATCATGGCAAACGACATCCAGATGACCGCCTCGATCGAGTATTCGGACATCGCCTTTCCGGCGAGTTGGTGGATGGAAACCAAAACCCATGAGATTACCGCCTCCTGCTCGAACCCCTTTGTGCAGATCTGGAAAGGCGGGATCCCGCCGCTCTATGACACAAAGGACGATGTGATGATTTTGGCTGGAGTCGCCAAGCGGCTGGGTGAACTCCTTAAGGATGAACGATTTTCCGATTATTGGAAGTTTGCATTGGAAGGGAAACCCGAGGTGTATATCCAGCGCCTCCTTGACGCTTCAGCCACACTCCGGGGATATCGGATTGAAGATATACTGGCCGGCAAATACGGGGAGCCGGGGGCGGCGCTCATGCTCTTTCGCACCTATCCGAGAATCCCTTTCTATGAGCAGGTCCATGACAGCATCCCATTCTACACAGACACCGGTCGCCTCAATGCCTACTGCGATATCCCGGAGGCGATTGAATACGGGGAAAACTTCATTGTTCATCGTGAAGGTCCTGAGGCGACCCCCTATCTTCCCAATGTGATCGTCTCTTCGAATCCCTATATCCGGCCCGAGGATTATGGGATCGCGGAGAGCGCCGAACATTGGGACGAGCGAACGGTGCGCAACATCAAGAAATCATGGGTTGAGGCCAAACAGAGCAAGAATTTCCTCTGGGAACAAGGGTTTCGGTTCTATTGCCTGACCCCCAAGACACGCCACCGCGTCCATTCCCAATGGTCCGACACCGACTGGAATCTGATTTGGGAGTCTAACTTCGGCGATCCCTGGCGAACCGACAAACGCTCACCCGGCGTCGGAGAACATCAGCTCCATATCAATCCTCAGGCCGCGAAGGAGTTGGGTTTAAATGACGGTGACTATGTGTATGTTGATGCAAATCCTGCAGACCGGCCGTATCGGAATTGGAAACCGGACGACCCTTTCTACAAGGCCTCGCGCTGCATGCTCAGGGTTAAATATAATCCTGCTTACCCGGTTTCAATCATCATGATGAAACATGGCGCCTTCATGGCGACGGAAAAAAGTGTGAAGGCCCACGAGACGCGTCCGGATGGACGGGCCCTTTCGTCAGGGACCGGTTACCAGGCAAACCTCCGATATGGCTCGCAACAGTCCATCACAAGGGACTGGTCGATGCCGATGCATCAGACCGACAGCCTCTTCCACAAGGCGAAGGTCGGGATGGAATTTATTTTCGGCGGCGAGGGAGATAATCACATGATTAATACCGTTCCGAAAGAAACGCTCGTGCGAATCGTAAAGGCCGAGCCGGGCGGCTTGGAGGGTAAGGGCATCTGGGAGCCGGCGCTGAGTGGTTTCTCGCCCGGTGAAGAAAATGACGTGATGCGTCGGTATTTGGCGGGTGCATTCACGACCTCAGCTTAGGAAGAATGCGGGATGGCGCACAAGCATTTTGAAGAAGACGATCCATTTGAACTCATCGCCGCCGGACCTTTTGGAATAGGGGAAGACGCTTTAGAAGAGATGGCACGCACCTTTATCGACGAGTACGCGCGGATGGGGTGGAACAGGGAACAACTTCTGAAACTCTTTCAGGATCCGTTCTACCAGGGACCCCATAGGATTTACCAAGTGAAAGGCGAACCATTTATCCAACAGTTTATTTTTGAACGTTTGCCTGAAAATCGTCCGCTCTGTAACGCCTGCCCTGTGGGCCAAACATTTGGCAAGATAGAATGTCCGATTAGGCGGAGAACGCATCACTTCATGGATTGGTTGAAGGCACGTTTCTTGCGGAGGTTACATCATGCCTAAGGTGTTCAACTGGCATCTCGGACGCCGGATGCATTTTCCGTATGAAGAGAAGCACCCAAAGCGGCAGTTTGCGGCGGTCTTCAACACGAACCGCTGCATCGCCTGTCAGACCTGTACGATGGCCTGCAAATCCACATGGACATTCTCAAAGGGCCAGGAACATGTCTGGTGGAATAACGTCGAGACCAAGCCGTACGGCGGCTATCCGCAGCATTGGGATGTGAAGACGCTTAAACTCCTTGAGGAAGCGCAGGTAAAGCGTGGTGTACAACCATTGTGGAATTCAGCCGCACCTCATGGTGAGAAAAACTTTTATGGAACCTATAAAGGACTGACACTCTTCGAAGCAGCTCCCTCTGGCGAGCAGGTCCTTGGGTATTTGCCGACGGATGCAGAGTGGCGCTTTCCGAATATTCATGAAGACAGTTCAACCAAGAGCGAGGGTGGTGGGACGCTCGGGATTGACAAAAGCGGAGTATCCCTTCCGGAACATAAGGCCTGGTTTTTTTATTTGGCACGAATCTGTAATCACTGTACCTATCCGGCTTGTCTCGCCGCTTGCCCCCGCAAAGCGATCTACAAGCGCCCGGAAGATGGAATCGTTCTCGTGGACCAGGAGCGGTGCCGGGGGTATCGTAAGTGCGTGGCGGCTTGCCCTTATAAAAAAGCGATTTTTAATCTTCAGACAAGGATTACGGAAAAATGTATCGCCTGTTATCCGCGGATCGAAGGGAAGGAGCCGCTCACGGGGGGTGTCCCCACAGAAACACGCTGCATGACCGCCTGCGTCGGACAGATCCGGTTACAGGGGCTTGTGAAGATTGATCCAAAGACAGGCCTGTGGGCGGAGGATCGCTTCAACCCTCTTTATTATCTTGTACGCGTTGCAAAAGTAGCGCTTCCTCTCTATCCCCAATTTGGCACCGAACCGAACATCTACTACATCCCGCCCCGGTGGGTTCCCCGGCCCTATCTGCGGCAGATGTTTGGGCCCGGTGTGGATGAATCCATTGAACGCTACATGACTCCGGACCGGGAACTTTTAGCCGTTTTGCAACTCTTTCGCCGGGACCGGCGCATCATCTTCCGTTACGAATTGAAGGAAGGTCCGAAGGTCTATGAGACAGTGGTACGGGGAAAACCATTTACGCTTTACAACGATACGGTCATCGCCTATGGGGAGGAGGGGCAGGAACTCTTTCACACAGCCGTCGAAGAGCCGATCCATGAACGGCCGAAGGAGCGTTACAACTCGATATGAAGAAAATTGAAACTGCACGCACTCGCGCGATGAACTATCAGTGGTTTTCTCAGACCCTCACGAAGCCGGATCAGAAGGAGTTGGCCGACGAATTTCCGAAACTTTTCAGCTACACCCTGACTCCGGACTCTCCGCCGTACGAGACCCAGTACGGTTCAAACCATGTCTTTTGGCAATCACAGCAGCTCGCCGACATCGCAGGATTTTACAGGGCGTTTGGTCTTCAGTTGGCCGAGGCCGCCCACGAGCGGGTCGATCACCTCGCGGTGGAGTTAGAGTTCATGGGATTTTTGGCCCTCAAAGAGGTCTATGCTTTACAAGGACACGATGAAGCGCATCAAACGATCGTCCGTGACGCTCAAGCGAAGTTCCTCAAAGACCACTTGGGCCGCTGGGTGGGCGCATGGGCCGGTCGTATCCGCGCCAAACTTCCCGACGGCGCATACGCGCATTTGGCGGAGACCCTTGTGCGATTCATCACACGGGAGTGTCAAGCGTTCGGTGTGAAGCCTGAGGTTTTACTCTTTAACACGGATGCGCAACGTCCGGTCTCTGTTGATGAAGGATGCCCCACCTCGGGCAACATCCCAGGGGAGACGGGACTTCCCTGTGGAGGCGCAGGATGCCCTTGAAGCGCGTCGCCTTCCTTGTTGTGATAGGGGTGTGCCTGTGCGCCTTCGATATTCCCGTCGTCGAAGCATCAATCAGTGTTTCTTTCGTGAAACAGGAAGCCTCACTCGATCCGTTTGATGCTATCTGGCAGCGGATTCCGAAAGTTCAAATTCCTCTCATCCCTCAGACATTGTTTACTCCCCGGGGGGGAGGCGCCACAAAAGAAGTTCATGTCCAGACCTTTTACACGCGAAATTTTCTCTATGTGCGTCTTGAATGGGCTGATGCCACCCAAGCGACGGCCCAAGAGGCGCACCGGACAGAGGGGTTCGATGACACGGTGGCCATCCAACTTCCGCTTGTCCCTGAAAAAGGAATGCCATCACCCTTTATGGGTGATCCGGAGCATCCTGTGAACATTTGGCACTGGAAGGCGAGTTGGCAAGAAGCTCTGGGGGTGGACCCGTCATATCCGCGTACTGTCCGGGACGATGAACCATTTGCCCAAGAGGCAACATTTCGGACAGGGGAAGCCGTCGGAAACCTCTTTTCACAGACGGTTCGCGCAAAAAGTGTGGAGCACCTTCTCGCGTCGGGTTTTGGCACGCTCACCCCGACGCAGACACAATCCGTCGAGGGTCTCGGGGTGTGGCAGAATGGGCATTGGCACGTTGTCATGCGTCGCGCGCTCATGCCACAGGATGATGCCGTCGAAGTCAATCTGCGGGGTGCGCAGTCACTTCCCATCGCATTTGCTGTGTGGGATGGGGCGAACCAAGAGCGCAATGGAATGAAATCGATCTCTGTCTGGCAGACCCTTATCTTTGCACAGCCTGTGGCCTTGTGGGAAAAGACGATTCAATGGGTTACAGGATTTTTCCGAAGAGAGCCTTCTCAAACGCCGGAGAAGATCCGTTTAGCAATGATTGAAAAAGGAAAATCGGAAGTGCTCAACTACGGTTGTATCATCTGCCACGGAGCCGGAGGCCGAGGCGGCATTCGAAATCCGAACGCCGCAACATTCCAGGAAGTACCGCCCCTTGTCTATGTCGCCAAGGGTTTCACGAAGGAAGAACTGAAGGAAAAAATTCGCCAAGGTTCAACACCAGCGAGATTAGACCCACGGGGGACTGCGCCAGAACGTTTGATGAGTGCTTGGCATCCCGTGATGGATGACGAGAAACTTGGGGCAGTGGTAGCGTACCTCATGAGTCTTCTCCCTGAGGAAGCGGAAACGTGGTAGCACCAGAAAATCACCAATGACCAAATTCCAAGTTCCAAATAAATTCCAAATTCCAATGTTCCAATCACCAAATGGTTTGGTTATTGGCATTTGGTTATTGATTATTATTTGGTCATTGGAATTTGGTGTTTGGTCATTTCCTAACACCGGCGCATGTGCTGAAGATCAGACTGCAACACCTCAGGCAGGAAAGGTTCTCTACGAACAACAATGTGCCCGATGCCATGGGTTTGATGGAAAAGGAACAGGATCAGATGCCAAAAGGATCTTCCCGAAGCCTCGGAACCTTACGTCAGGTGTCTATAAGTTTCGCTCAACTGAAAGCGGTAGCCTCCCACTCGACGAGGATCTCTTTGGCACCATCTCCCGCGGACTTCCAGGAAGTGCGATGCCGGCATTTGAGGAATTTTCTGAGGCAGAACTTAAGCAACTTGTTGATTACATCAAGAGCTTCTCTCAGAGTTTCACAGAGAAAAAACCTCGGCCTGTCGCCATGGGATTCGATCCCGGCATCGCGAATGCAGACTTTGAAAAAGGGAAACAACTTTATAATGACCTCGGCTGTCTCGCCTGCCATGGAGCTTTGGGTCGGGCGAATGGTCCATCGGCCAAGGGACTCGTGGATGATCAGGGTAGACCCATTCGTGCAGCAAATCTCACGCAACGTTGGACCTATCGAGGCGGTCGCGATCCTTCTTCGATTGTTGCGCGAATGCTGACAGGAATCGATGGGACCCCGATGCCTTCTTACGCCGAAGCGATGCCGGCAGAAGATTTCTGGCATCTTGCTTATTATGTCCACTCACTCCAAGAAGAGCCTCATTGGAATACCGTCGTACGTGCTGCTTCTTCAGGGTCGCTTCCAAAATCCACTGCAGATCCTGTATGGTCAACCATCGAATCTACAACAGTGAGTCTTGGAAGTTTTATTTATAAAGATGGTTCAGTCGTTCCCATGACGGTGAACGCCGTTTCAATTCAGTCACTCTATAACGATCAAGAATTTGTTCTCCGCTTGATCTGGGACGATCCAACAAAGGATCCCATAGAGGAGCGCACGACACCTCCTGACGCGCTCGGCCTTGTGCTGAAGCCAGAGGGCATCGGTGATATTGGAAGTTTAACTGTTTGGCCTCTTACAAGGTCGCCCGCTCTGGATGTCATCTATTGGTCGGCTGAATCGAATCAAATTCGAAGAGGTGTTTCTGTCGGTTTTGCACCGGTTGCCACTGGAAAAATCCCCACAGAAATTTTGCAGGGGGAAGCGACGTATGAAGAGGGGAGATGGTCGTTACTCATCCGGCGTCCGCTCATTCCAACTCGATCGGTAGTCTTTGCGATGGCTATCTGGGATGGCGGAAATGGTGAAGAGCGTAGGGTCCATTCCTCATCACTATGGTTGGAACTTGCCTTACAGTAAAGGGTTATAAAAATTATTAAAATATGACATAGATCATAGTGAATCCGTAAAATCTTCGGTACACTTTAAAATAGAATTGAAGATCTCCGAGTCCCCCCTCTAAACCGAAAGGCATGAGGGAGGGACCGATTCGGGTGCTTTTAGGAAACGAAGGCGCCTCCTCGTACTTGGAAAGGAGATAGAAATGCCTGCCTTACAAGATTCTTTTGGCCGCAACATATCCTACCTCCGCGTCTCCGTGACCGACCGGTGCAATTTACGTTGTGTTTACTGTATACCGCTTCAAGGGATTCCGTTTGCGCCTAAAAGTGAAATTCTCACACTTGAGGAGATCCAGGATGTAGTTCAGGTGGGCGCTTCACTCGGGATCCGTTCGGTGCGGCTCACAGGAGGAGAGCCACTTGTTCGAGAAGGGATTGTTGAACTGGTGGAGATGATCAGAGAAATTCCAGGGCTTCTTGATCTCTCTATGACCACAAATGGGGTTCTCCTTTCCAGCTATGCGAAACGTTTGAAAGACGCGGGGCTTCGTCGGGTGAATGTGAGTCTTGATACGTTGCAATGTGATCGGTTTAAAGAGATCACCCGTTTTGGAACGCTCGAGGATGTTCTCGACGGACTCGATGCGGCCATTGAAGCAGGACTTTCCCCGATTAAACTCAATGTGGTTGTGATGCGCGGGGTGAACGACGATGAAATTCTCGATCTTGCCCGCCTTTCCCTCGAAAAACCATTTCATGTGCGGTTCATTGAACTGATGCCGATCGGAGACTTTTTCCGTCCGGAGCGTGTTATTCCTGCCGAAGAAATTTTTGAGAAATTACAAACCCTTGGTCCTTTAAAAAGTATGGAAGGCCTGACAGGATGCGGTCCTGCACGGTCATGGAGGTGGGAAGGGGCAGAGGGAACGGTCGGAATCATCGGCGCGGTGACACAGACCTTTTGTGCGTCATGTAACCGGCTGAGGCTCACCGCCCGAGGAACACTTCGACCCTGTCTCGACGATGAAACGGGCGTTGACTTGAAGTCAGCACTGCGACCTTTTGTGAATAGGAGAAAACTTTCCAATCTTTTCAGGGAGGCGGTTCGGATTAAACCCGAGTCTCACACGATGGTCGGTCGCGAAACGACACTTCCTTATCATTGCATGGCAGGGGTGGGAGGATAGGATGGAGACTCTTACGCATTTCAATCGCAAAGGTGAAGCAAAGATGGTGGATGTGAGCGGGAAGAAACCGACCCTTCGGGAAGCAAAGGCCTCCGCAACTGTTTTTGCAAGCCCAAACCTCATCCATTTGATCGAGAAGAAGGCGCTTCCAAAGGGAGATGTTCTCTCCGTCGCAAAAGTAGCCGGGATTCAGGCAGCAAAGAAAACACATGAACTCATCCCGATGTGCCATCCGCTTCAACTGAATCACATTGAAGTTGATGTCACACTTCACAAGGATTCAATCCGAATCATCTCAACGGTGAAGGCATTGGATCGGACAGGGGTGGAGATGGAGGCGCTCACAGCAGTGGCGATCGCATCCCTCACGATTTATGACATGTGTAAATCCTTTGAGAAGGGAATCACGATTTCCGATGTAATGCTTTTGAAAAAATCGGGTGGGAAAAGTGGGGCGTGGAAGAGAGAAATAAAATGAGGATCGGAATTCTTACAGTAAGCGATCGTTGTTCTCAACAAAAGATGTCGGATGATAGCGGTGCTTTCGCTCGGAGTTTCTTTGCCGGAAAGGAAAAGGTGATTCGACACAAGGTCGTTCCAGATGAACGCAAAGAAATTGTGAATGCCCTTCTTGAGATGTCGGATAAACTTCATCTCGATCTCATCGTCACCATTGGTGGAACAGGGCTTGGCCCGAGGGATGTGACTCCTGAAGCGACCGCTTCGGTCATCGATCGCACCGTGCCGGGGATTCCCGAATATTTGAGAAGAGAAACCCAAATCCTGAATCCTCATGTAGTGATCTCGCGTGCGATTGCTGGTCTCCGGGGAAAGACCTTGATCGTGAATCTCCCAGGAAATCCAAAGGCCGTTTTAGAACAACTGGCGCTTCTTTCTCCACTTCTTCTCCATATTCAAGACATGTTGGATGGGAAAAACCATGAACGAAAATCTTCTCTGGCTCATTCCTAGCTTTTTTATCGTGGCGTTTCTGTACGGATCCGTCGGTCACGGCGGCGCATCGGGGTATCTCGCCATTCTCTCACTCTTTTCTGTCGCCCCTACCCTGATGGGAACGAGTGCCCTCATTTTGAACTGTTTGGTTTCCGGGACAGCCTTTATCGCCTTCTTCCGTGCGGGATATTTTTCTCATCGGTTGACGTGGCCCTTTGTGGTCGCATCGATTCCTGCCGCGTTCCTCGGAGGGATGTTGCACGTCTCTGCACCTTTGTATCAGTTTCTTCTGGCCGTTACCCTCCTTTTTGCCGCGTTCCGGCTTTCTCTTCGTCCGACGCGAAAGACCTCCAGCGCCCTTCGCCATCCCGTTCCGCTTGTCACTGCATTCCCTCTGGGGGGCGGAATCGGATTTTTATCAGGAATGGTCGGGGTGGGCGGAGGTATTTTCTTAAGCCCACTCCTTCTACTAAGAGGATGGGGAGATCCGAAAGTCGTTTCGGCAACCTCTTCTTGTTTTATTCTGGCTAATTCCATCGCCGGGCTCTTCGGGCGTGTTTTAGGCGGCGCCTTTGGAATCGGGAACCTGTTTCCTTTTATTGTTTCTGCTTTGTTGGGGGGATGGATCGGCTCACATTTGGGAGCGAACCATTTCTCTGGGATAACGCTCTGTCGCCTCTTAGCCGTTGTCTTAGTTATCGCTGCCATGAAACTGATCATCCTATGAGTCAAGGAGATGTGAAATGATTTCTGTGGATGAAGCCTTAAAACAAGTGAGAGAATTTGTCATGCCGCTTGAGGCGATTGAGCGACCCTTAAGCGAGAGTGTGGGATACGCCTTGGCGGAGACGATTGTTGCGGCAACACCACTTCCTCCATTCGACAATTCGGCAATGGATGGGTATGCCATCCAGACCGAGGATGTAGCACGGGCAAACCCAGAGAATCCCGTGTGGCTTCGGCTCATTGGCGAAGTCCCAGCAGGTTCTTCGTTTGAAAGGCCGATTCATTCTGGGGAAGCGGTTAGAATTATGACAGGTGCACCGGTTCCCTCGACGGCCGATGCGGTCGTGAAACTTGAAGAGGCGCGGCTTCGGAGGGAGCAGGTTGAGATTCATGAACCGGTTCCTCGAGGAAAGCATATCCGTCGAAAAGGAGAGGATGTGACCGTCGGAGAGACTGTCCTTGAGAAAGGAACAACGATTCGTCTTCAACATCTTGGACTTTTGGCAAGTCTTGGGAGAAAGGGCATCAAAGTTTATCGTGGTCCATCCGTTTCTTTTTTAACCACAGGAAGTGAATTGGTTGAAGTCGGTGAGGCACTCCCTCCCGGAAAAATTCATAATACCAATGGGCTTATACTTCAGAAATTACTCGAAGGCCTTGGTATCACTCCGCGAAACCTTGGAACCGTTCAAGATGATCCAGAAAGGCTAAAAACGTTGATTCAAAAATCTGCTACCTCGGATCTCTTACTCATTTCAGGAGGTGTATCCGTCGGAAAGTATGACTATGTGAAAGAGGTGTTACAAGAACTCGGCATGAAAACGTTTTTTTGGCGCGTCGCCATAAAGCCGGGGCAGCCGATTCTGTTCGGCCGCCTGAATCATCGGTGGGTCTTTGGTCTTCCGGGAAATCCGATTTCGTGTGTGGTCTGTTTTCTTCTTTTTGTGAAACCGGCCATTCAAAGGATGATGGGAACTCAGAATCCCCAGCACCCAATTGTTCATGCGATTCTCCAAAAAGGAATCTCCAAATCGGACGGGAGGCGGCATTACCTTACCGCGATCCTTCGGGAAGAAAATAGACACTTTGTGATAACACCGACGGGAAAACAGGGTTCAGGGATGCTCGCTTCTCTTGCGCAGGCCAACGCCTTTATTGTTGTCCCTGAAGAAAGGAATTCACTGGAAACAGGAGAACTGGTCGATGTCTTGCCGTTCTAAAAAAACCCAGAGTCATCCGAAGATCATTTTTGTTTCGGGTCGGTCGAATAGCGGGAAGACGACTCTCATCGAACGATTGATTCCAAAACTTAAGGAACGTGGAATCCGGGTCGGGACCGTCAAGCATGCCCATGAGGGGTTTGACATGGATCACCCCGGAAAGGACAGTTGGCGGCATGCGCAGGCAGGGGCGGACGCTGTCACGGTCGTTTCTCCAAAACAGATCGCGTTTCTTCTCCGGACGGAGGAGGAAATCGCAATCCGTCAGACTATTCAACAGATGGCCCCCTATGTCGATTTGATCCTGGTCGAAGGGTACAAGGCGCTCGACGGTCCGAAAATTTTGTTAGAGCACGGAACCAAAACCACCGTTTCCATCGATCATGAACTTTGTCGCATCGGCGTAGGACCTCATGCACTTTCATCCCTTGAGATGGAACGTATCGTGAAGTTTTTGCTGGCGCACGCCAGAACCAAAGATTTGTATCGCATCGTAGCCGAATCAGACAAGGTGCTTACCTTTTAAAGCAGGGAAGGAGGGGAAATTGTCAATGGTCGTTCGCCTTCTTTGTTTTGCGCAGCTCAAGGATCGACTTGGAAAATCGGAGTTTTCCTTGGTCTTGCCAAACAGTGCGACAGGTCGCGGGCTTTTTGCTAAACTGACCGAGCAGGATCCTGGGCTTGGAGGGCTCCTTTCCATCTCGCGTCTTGCCGTGAATTGTGAATACGCCTCCCTCGACCAAGTGTTACAGGAAGGGGACGAGGTGGCGATTATTCTGCCGGTGAGTGGGGGTTGATTCGTCGTCCGTCGTCCGATGGCCTTGAACGGAATACGGACTACGGAATACGGTACATAAGAAAATGAGATATTTAACAGAAGATCCTATTGATGCTGAAGTTTGGCATCGAGAGACAGCGAATGTACAGGACGGGGCCTCCGTGGAGTTTCTCGGCGTTGTTCGTGGAAAGGAAGGAGACCGTCAAATTCCTTATCTGGATTATGAATCTTACATCCCAATGGCAGAG
>JACQQV010000046.1 GCA_016206785.1 Candidatus Omnitrophota bacterium | reverse complement strand
GCGCTCCAGCAGGCAGGGTTTTATGGAGGCGGCATTGATGGAAAGGTCGGACCTCTCACGCAAAAGGCCATTGAGGATTTCCAGCGCTCCAAAGGACTCAAGGTCGACGGGAAAGTAGGCCCCATGACGTGGGGGGAACTTGAGAAGCACCTCTCAGAAGGGACGCAACAATGAGACGCTTGGCTATTTTTGTAATACTTCTTTTTTTAGTGAGCGGGTGTGGGGTTTCCAAGAATAGGTACAACGAACTTTTGAGGGAGAAAGACGAATTAAATGACCAACTGACCATGGCGATGGCGGAAAAGGCGAATCTCAAACGGGGGAATGAAAAACTGACAACGGAGCTTTCTACCGCAAGGACCGAATTGGAGAAAGCGCTGGGAGAAAAGATGGCTCTCCGTCAGGAATTTGATCGTCTCGTCGACGAAAAAGTCACCTTAAAAAATGAGCATGACCGACTCCTTCGTGAAAAACAGGTCCTGGAATCCCGCGTCTTTGAGTTGGAGAAGAAAATCAAAACATCCGTTCCTTAAGACCCTGCTGATCGTCTGGCTTTTCCTAGCCATCTGGAGTCTCCCGTTTCTCATCCGGATAGGCCTCGTGGCCTTTTTGAGAAAAGGAACAAGCCTCGAGGCATCTGTGGGGCGGGTCTCTTTTCATCTCCCTTCCTCTATGGTCCTCTCGGATCTCCGCCTTACCTGGAGAGGGAGAGAGCGGTTGAATGCCAAAGAGGTCGCACTTCGCTTCCGCCTCCGAAGCCTCTTTTCCGAAACGATCGAAATCGAAAGCCTCACGGTTGAAAATCCCTCTCTTTGGCTTAGGCGCTACCCCGATGGGACGGTGGATCTTTTCCGCTTCTTAAGCCAGAGACCTTTACGAAAGGGACCCTCCCGAAGAAAGATCCTTATCCACACTTTTTCCCTCCAAGGAGGAGAAGTAGAACTTCTAGATGGATGGGTGGAAGAAGCACCTTATCCGATCCGCCTCAGTTCATTCTCCATGAAAACCGAGAATATCCTCCTTCCTCCACGGGACCATGAGAGCCCCGTGACCTTGCAAGGTTTGCTCGGAGGAGGGGATTTTCCTATTTTCGCTTCTTTGAAGCTCACAGGATGGGTCAACCCAGAGAAAATGGATTTTCATTTCGATGTGGCCCTCCGTAACCTCTATCTTCCGGTCTTAAACCCCTACCTCCACGCTTCCATCCCCATGGGGATTGAGAGCGGGAAGATGGCTCTGGATGGCGAGGTGAGGGTTGAAGCGGAGAGCCTCCGGGGGGTAGGGCTCATCCATGTCCGCGAGCTTTCCCTGAGACCCTCCACTTCCACCGCTCTCCTTGAGACGGTTTTCGGGATCTCCCAAGAGAAAGTGGTCGCCTTCCTCGCAGATGCCGATGGGGAACTCCTCTTTCCTGTAAGGGTCTCCGGCCATCTGAAAGATCCGAAGTTTGAATTGGGAGAGTTGTTGACCCACACGATTCGCCAAAGCCTGGCCCGGACCCTCCAAAAAGGGGTAGGGGAGATGGTGAAGACCTCTTCGGAGGCGTTTGGGGTGGCGGATGTCGGCCAACGGGCGAAAAAAGTGTTCAAAGAACTCGAAAAAACCCTCCGTTTGGACTGGTTTCCCTCCGAAATCCTTCCGGAACGTTCCTCCCAGTAATTTTTTTCGAAAAAATTGCAAAAAGGACTTGACAAGCAAATAGCCATATGCTAATATCTCTATAGGTTGAAAGAGGGATATGTAGATATAGGAGTTTTGGGATGGTGAACGCTCAAGTCGCCCGGCAGAGTTTCAAATCCAATTTCTTGAAGGCGCTGTCGCATCCGGTACGGCTTGAAATCATCGAATACCTCAAAGACGGAGAAAAAATTGTCGGAGACATCGTCTCCACGATTGGAATCGGACAATCCAACGTGTCGCGTCACCTCGCGGCTCTCAAGCAGGCCAACATCCTCGTTTCTCGACAGGAGGGAGCCAACGTCTATTATTCGGTGGCGGACGATCGGGTCTTTCGGGTGCTTAGGCTGGTGAATGCGATCTTAAAGAGCACCATGAAAGAAAAGGCTTCGCTTTTTGGAGAAAGTCTCTAAAGAGTAGCTGTGACGCGACGATGAAGGTTGGGTTAACGTTTAACGAAAAAAGGCCCCTTCTGGGCGGCAGAAACGGGAGGGGAGTTTCTCTTCCGGAAGACACCTACTTAGAGTGGGATGACGCCGAGACGATCACAGCGATTGCCGCGGCCCTTCGGAAGCGCCATGACGTTGTCCTGATCGAAGCGGATGAACGGTCGGTTCAGGCGTTCAGGAGGGAAGAACCCGACATCGTCTTCAATATTGCGGAAGGACGCTTTGGCCCTCTCCGCGAAGCAGAAATCCCAGCCCTCTTAGACTCCCTCGGCATTCCTTATACCGGTTCCGGTCCAGAAACCCTCTCGGTCGCCTTAGACAAGGCTTGGACCAAGCGGGTCTTGCGCCAATTCGGAATTGCAACCCCCGATTTTCTGGTCTGCGAAGAGACCGACTACTATTTAAACGGCCTCACCTTTCCTCTTATTGTCAAACCGCTCTGGGAAGGTTCCAGCAAAGGGATTCTGGACAAGGCGGTTGTAGAAACGCCGCAGGAGCTCCGGAAGCAGGTCAAGTTTGTCCTTGAACGATACCAAGAGCCCGCTCTTATTGAAAAATTCCTTCCCGGCAGGGAATTTACCCTCGCCCTCTTGGGGAACGACTCTTCTCTTGAAGTCCTTCCGGTTGTCGAAATCAATTTGAACACACTCCCAAGAGGAGCCCATCCGATCTATTCTTATGAAGCGAAGTGGGTGTGGGATACCCCGAAGTCCCCTCTCCGTATCTTTGAGTGTCCCGCAAAGATTCCTTATACCCTTGAACGAAAACTGTCTCATCTTGCCAAAAGGACCTTTCAGGTCTTGAAGTGCAGGGATTGGTGCCGCATCGACATGCGACTGGATGAAAAAGGGGAGCCGCACGTATTGGAAGTGAATCCGCTTCCCGGGATTCTGCCGAATCCGGAGCAGAATTCCTGTTTTCCAAAGGCGGCACGGGCTCAAGGAATGAAGTATGAAGAACTGATTCTGGAGGTTCTTTCGATCGCCTGTAAACGGGTGGGTTTGAGTGATGAGGTATCAAGAACGCGTCACTATTCTTTACGATAATAGCGCCTTTGAGAAGGGGAGGTACCTTCCTTCTCAGGAAGATATCGTCGTAGAGGTGAAGGCGGTAGAGAAGGCACTCTTGGAGCAAGGGTATAAGACCCGTCGCCTCGAAATGAACTATAAACGGCTTGATGCATTTATCGAAGACCTCCTCCGCCACCGGGAAGAGGTGATTTTCAATCTTTGTGAAGATATTAAAGGAGAAGGGATCTATGAAGGGTATGTCGCTTCCTTTCTGGAACTTTTAGGGATCGACTATACCGGATCAGATCCTCTGACCCTTGGGCTCTGTCTGGACAAGGCGAAGGCGCAGGAACTTCTCTCGGCCCACGGCCTCCCCACGCCGGCCCATGCCGTGTTGGAAGAGGCGAACGGGAGGCCGAAAAGACTCCATTTTCCTCTCATCGTCAAACTTCTCCATGAAGATGGAAGCTTGGGGCTGGATAGGGGATCGGTCGTTCATGATGAAGTAGCCCTTCATCGGAGAGTCAAGAAGATCGTCAAAGAATACCGCCAACCGGTGATTGCGGAAGAGTATCTCGACGGCCGGGAATTCAACATCTCCCTTCTCGGAAACGGTGAAGAGACTCAGATTCTACCTGTCTCGGAGATCGATCACTCTGCCGCAAAGAAGGGGGAGCCCAAGATTCTCACCTACGCCTCCAAGTGGGATGAATCTTCTGAGGAGTACCGCAAAACGCCGCCGATCTGTCCCGCCCTTCTGACGGTTTCTCTTGAAAAAACGCTCCGTTCGTTGGCGCTCTCCGCTTGCACGATTCTCGGTTGTCGTGACTATGCCCGGGTCGACATTCGGCTTAAAGGAAGAACCCCTTATATTATCGAGGTGAACCCGAATCCCTGTATTTCATCGGATGCGGGGTTCATCCGCTCGGCAGACGCTGCCGGCTTATCATACCCAGAAGTCATTGGGAAGATTCTGGAATGTGCAATTGCTCGCAAAGAGGCGAGATTAGGCAACCCAAAAAGGAGGGGGGAGAATGTCCATTGCGGCATGTAGTACTACCACACGCGCGCTTTGGAAAGACGTGTCGGATGCGGAGTGGAACGACTGGAAATGGCAACTTCGGAACAGCCTCAAAACCAAAGAGGCGTTAGCGAGAGTGATTGAACTGACGCCCGATGAGGAAGAGGGGATGAAACTTCCAAAGCATAAGCTCTCCATGGCGATTACTCCTTATGTCGCGACACTCATCGACCCTCAGGATCCAAACTGTCCGATCCGGAAGCAGTTTGTCCCGAACGTCAGGGAGTCAATCGTCTCTCCTCTGGAGATGACCGATCCTTGCGGAGAGGATAGCCATACCCCGGTGCCGGGTCTTGTCCACCGTTATCCTGACCGGGTGCTCATGATTGTGACAAACCGCTGTGCGGTCTATTGTCGCTATTGCACCCGAAGCCGCTTGGTCGGCGAGGAAAAACAGTATCTGTTTATTCAGGAAGATTTTGATCGTGCGTGTGAGTATCTTGAAAAGACGCCTGTGGTGCGGGATGTGCTGATTTCGGGCGGAGATCCTCTTCTCTTGAGTGATGCTAAAATCGAATACATGCTGAAGAGGCTCCGCTCGATTAAACATATCGAGTTTTTGCGAATTGGATCGCGGCTTCCGTTTGCACTGCCGCAGCGGATCACACCGGAGTTCTGCGAGATGGTCCGGAGATACCACCCTGTCTGGATGAGTGTGCATGTGAACCATCCCAAAGAGGTGACCGCTGAATCGAAGGCCGCCTGCGAGCGGCTCGTCGATGCAGGGATTCCATTGGGGAGCCAGACGGTACTTCTGCGAGGCATCAACGATTCCTTGCCTATCATGAAGGAACTAATGCACAAACTCCTCATGGCTCGCGTTCGTCCTTACTACATCTACCAGTGCGATCTTGTCAAAGGGACGACCCACATGCGGACCTCTGTGCAGAAGGGGATCGAGATCATCGAGGGGCTTCGAGGACACACAACCGGCTATGCCGTGCCGACCTACGTGATTGATGGACCGGGCGGGGGAGGGAAGATCCCCATCAGTCCCAATTACGTGGTCAGTATGGGGGACGGCAAAGTCATCCTCCGGAATTACAAAGGGGAGATCTTTGAGTACCCCGAGTATCCAGAAGACTGATCCTACCGATACACCAATGTAGCAACAAGTCCCCCTTGGCGGGCGACATTCACAACTTCGAGGCGGGAACCCCGGCCGATAATGGAAATTCCGTCAGGGGTCACAATGTGTCCATCCACAACGTTCAAAGATTCTTCCTGAAGTTTTCTCCTCCTTGAAGTGATAAATTTTTTCTGCCGGTTTTCAGCCTGTTCCTGAATCACCCACCCACTTGGATGACGGAACGCCTTTTCAAGAGATCGCTCCCATTCGCGCTGTGAGAGATTCTTTCCGAAGGTGACGCCCTTACCGCCAAATTCCCTGTTTGGTTTAATGACCGACGTTTCTCTTTTACGCCTGGCATAGGCGTAGAGGTCGATTCTTTTTCCATCAGGACCAGTCGTAAAGATGGGACGGAGAAGTCTTGTCCAGACCGCATGAAAGCGGAAGATATTCCGTTGCCGAGGCGTAAAATATCGCGCAAGATCAGGGCGGGTGAGAACCTCCAAAGCACTTTTATGATCGAACTCTCCCATTAAAGAAGAAAGCACGGCGTTCCGCCGGAAGGCCTCCTTGAAGGCGCGCATGTCGTCTCCATGTTTCTCCATATCGAGTATCTCTTCAAGTTCAGAGTCCCGGTAGATCATCTCAACGACTTTTCCGCGGGCAAGGATCTTACCTTTATTTAAGGAAAGATCGCGAGGGTCTGAGAGAACTGCATCCAGGCCCCTTTTCTTGAAATAATCCCGGAACTCCTCGAATTCAAGCGGCCCTCCAAGTTCGCGGAGCTCCTCCACCAGGCCCACCCGTTTTAAACGGATCCCTACCTTTTTGGCGTGACGGAGGATCTGTCGATAAAGAAGCTCTCGGGAATCTACCATTTTAACGAGTCTAAAATTCGGTTTCAGTTCTTTAAGGAGAGGAAAGAGCGCTTTCTGCATGATGGTCTGTGCGGCAATGGCATAATAAAGGCCACCGATCCCGACCCCGTTCCATTCCACAAAACGGAGATACTTTTTCCAGTTCGCTCCGCTATAATCGGAGACGGCGTCCCAACGGCTCATGACGGTCTGCGCCCGGCCCTGGGCTTGGTAGAATCGGATGAAATGCTCTTTTTCAATTTCAGGAAACGGGAGGATTTCTTGAAAAAGGGGCTCTTCGAAATAGTGGTTGTAAATGATTTGGATCGCCTTTTGGAGTTCTAGGATGATGCCTCGACAGTACCGGAGCTGAAAAGGCTTAAGGAGGCGTGGCCGAACAAAAAGGGGAATGACTTTATGGCCCCCGCGATGTTTTTCGTAGAGGATTCTTTCCTTATGACTAATCTTCCGGACAGAACGGAGGAGCTCTCGCTGTCTCGCTGCAGGAAGTGTAAGAAGGAGTTCGTGGAGCCAGTTTGCTTTTTGGATTTTCTCCATGGTCAATTATTTTAACCAGTTCCTCTCCTCCTGTCCACCATTTTTTCGGAACCCAAAAAGAGAAAGGGGATTGCATCAAAATGCAACTTTGTAGTATGATGGAGGAGCGATGACCGAGAAAGAAAAACTTTATAAACTCTTCTGGGAATACAAGCGATTCTTTTTCAGGGCCCGTCCGATGCAGGCGACCCACTACGGCTTTCATCTTTACGATGACCTCTTGGGCGATTTCTCGAAAGAGGGGATTGAGGAGTATCTGGAAGGAGAGACAAAATTCTTATCCGCCTTCAGAAAGGAGATCGGTCCATCGAGACTTAAGCCCATTGACCGGATCGACTACCAGGCGCTCTGTCAGGATCTCTGGGCAGGTCTAGAACTGGAGAAGCGGGAAAGAGACTGGGAAACCGATCCCGCCTCCTATGTCAGCCGCTGTACAGATGCCTGTTACCTCCTTTCCATCGGCGTCTTTGCTCCTCGGGAGGAGCGTTTGAGAAATCTTGCGCTCCGGATGAGAAAAATCCCCCATTATTTGAAGCAGGCCCAAAGGAACCTTAAGGTCTGCCCGAGAGATTCTATTTTGACGGCCTACGAAATTACCGAAAGTTCCATTACTTTTTTTAAGGATCTTGCGCTTCATCAAAGTGCACTACCCGCCTCGCTGCGAAAAGATCTTTCCGAAAGTCAAAAAGAGACCCTCAAGGCCCTTCAGGCATATGGCGAGTTTTTGAAACGGACCCTTTTGCCAAAGGCAAAAGGGTCCAGCGCCGTCGGTCGCGAGCTTTTCGATTTTATGCTGAGAGAAGTTCATCTCCTTCCTTATAATGCAAAGACCCTTTTGGAAATGGGCCAGGAGGAACTGGAGAAGGCGAAGAAAAAGATCCGAATGGTTGCTCGGCTGATCGATCCGAGGCAGGACTGGCGTGCCATCCTTTACAAGAGCCACCTTGATCTCCCGCATCCCAAAAAACTTGTCCAGGAATATCAGAAAGTTTTAGGAAAGGTGAAGCGTTTCATCGAAGAAAAGGGGATCGCCCAGATTCCTGCAAAAGATAAACTCCTTTTGACAGAGACCCCGATTTACGAGCGGCCGATTATTCCTTATGCGGCGTATCTTCCACCGGCCCCATTGGAAAAAGACCCCCGCGGAATCTTCTATGTGACCCCTCCTTTCGGCAGTACCCGTAAGATTCAGGCCCTTTTGCGGGAACATTCCGTTCAGGAAGTGCGTCTTACCGTCATTCACGAAGCCTATCCGGGACATCATCTACAGTTTGTGTGGCAAAATGCCCATCCTTCTCCCATTCGGAAATTTCTTCAGGATGATGTATTGGCGGAGGGGTGGGCCTTCTATTGTGAAGAGATGATGCTGGAGGAGGGGTTTGACCCTGATTCCAAAACGTATCTTCTCCTCATGAAAAACCACCTCTGGCGGGCCTCCCGTGTGATCCTCGATTCACAACTGCATACAGGACGAATGACGTCGGCGGAGGGGGTGGCGTTTCTGAAGCGGGAGGTTTCGATGGCACATGATTCTGCCGTCCGAGAGATCCGTCGGTATCTCCTGGAGCCGACGCAACCTTCCAGTTACATGATCGGGAAGCAGGAGATTTTGAAACTGCGGGAGGAATACCGACGCAGGCGGCATTTCCGTCTCGGAGAGTTTCACACAAGACTTTTAAAAGAAGGATCCCTTCCTTTTCCTTTTTTAAGGAGACTGATCCTTGAGGAGTGACCGTGTCCATTAAATCGGATGCCTGGATTCGTAAGATGTGCAAGACGCAACAGATGATCACTCCTTTCGGGGAGCGTCGGATCACCCAAGGGGTCATCTCTTCAGGCCTCTCTTCGTATGGCTATGACATCACCCTCTCCGATGAATTCAAAGTGTTTGACCCGACACGGGCGACCTTTGTTGACCCGAAGCATTTGGATCAGGCCTGTTTCGTCGATTTTAAAGGGGAGATCTGCACGATCGCCCCACACTCTTTTGTCCTTGGGAGGACGGCTGAGTATTTCCGGATTCCAAGAAATATTCTCACCCTCTGCGTCGGAAAATCGAGCTATGCCCGATGCGGGATCCTCATCAATGTGACCCCTTTTGAGCCGGAGTGGGAAGGATATGCCACACTCCAGATCTTTAACACGACCCCCCTTCCGGCAAAAGTGTATGCCTTTGAAGGCATCGGGCAGGTGATTTTTTTCGAAGCGGACGAAGTCTGCGAAGTTTCCTACAAGGATAAAAAGGGAAGATACCAGGCGCAGAAGGAGATTACTCTTCCCAAAATTGAAGGTTAAACGCTTGGCCTCGGGGTCCTGTCTCGGCTCCTTCCCATTCGTCCTCGCTCCACCCATCCCCCCGTGGGGGCTGACTGCAACTGAGGTTCCCCTTCCGCTCGTCCGAATGGGAGCCCTTCCGCCGAGCCACCCCTCGGCCACGAGTGGGCACAGTTAAAATATGTTAAGACTCCACGTTACCGATTTTAACTTGCAACATACCCTTGAATGCGGCCAGGCGTTCCGCTGGAGACGGGAAGAGAAAGGATATGTGGGTGTCGTCGGGGACTCGGTTTGGAAAGTCTCTCAGAAAGATAGCACCCTCACTGTTGAAAGTGACCCACCTGCCTCCGAAGAGGAAGTGATTCATTATTTTTCCCTATCTTCGGATCTTCGAAAAATCCTTACACCGCTTCAAGGCGATTCGGTTCTTGCTCCTGCCATCAAGGAATTCTGGGGCCTTCGGATCCTTCGTCAAGACCCGTGGGAATGCCTTGCCTCCTATATCTTCTCTTCCTTTAATAATGTTTCAAGAATCAGCACCCTTGTAGAGAACTTGTCGGGCTGTTTCGGGACACCGGTCGGGGTAAATGGCTTGGGCCAATACACCTTTCCGACGGCGGAGCGACTTGCATCCCTTACACCCAAAGACCTTCGTCCGATCCGGCCCGGATTCCGAGACCGGTATCTTTTGGAAACGGCAAGGGAAGTGGCAGAGGGAAAATTTGACTTGGAGAAACTCCATCGGATAAAGGCAGAGGAAGCGAAGAAAACCTTGCTCACCCTTCCCGGCGTCGGAGAGAAGGTGGCGGACTGCGTCCTTCTCTTTGCCTATGGAAGGATGGATGCGTTCCCGATCGATGTCTGGGTCGAGCGTGCCCTCAGGAAACTCTATTTTCATGGCCGTCGCAGGACGTTTCGAAAAATGCAGCACTTCGCGAGAAAGAAGTTTAGAGGCGCTGCGGGTTACGCGCAGGAGTACCTGTACGCGTATGTGAGAAAACACTTGGAAACATAGAGGTGTACGGTGAACGGTATACAGTGTCACAAGCAACGGGCAACAGGCAACATGTCTCTTGTCGCTTGTCTCTTGTGATCCGTACACTGTAAACCGTAAACAGTAAACCAATTGATTGTTAGGAAAGGGCGTGAACGGTTTTCTTAAGAATTTTTCCGGAGGGATCGATTTCGTAGACGATGGGGGCGCCGGTCGCAATTTCGAGATTCACGACCTCTTCTTCAGTAAGTTTATCGAGGTCCATTACAATGGAGCGGAGACTGTTTCCGTGCGCTGAAACGAGGATATTTTTGCCTGCCTTGACTTCCGGCAGGATCTTTTCCTTAAAGTAGGGAAGCGTCCGTGCCGCCGTGTCTTTTAAACTTTCCCCGTTCGGTGGGGCGACATCGTAACTCCGCCGCCAAAGTTTCACCTGTTCCTCACCGAATTTCTTCTTCATCTCGTCTTTGTTCAAACCCTGAAGTGCGCCGTAATGCCGTTCGTTGAGGGCCTGATCTTTTTCAACCGGGATATTTTTTTGTCCGATGACCTCCAAGACAATATCAAGCGTTTGATGGGCGCGGATGAGGGCAGACGTGAAGGCTTTCGCAAACCGCGTCCCCTTGATTTTCTCAGCACCCTTGCGGGCCTCCTCACGTCCTATGTCGGTGAGAGGAATATCGATCCACCCGGTGAAACGGTTTTCAAGATTCCACTGGGATTGTCCGTGGCGGATTAAAACCAAAAGTGCCATTTTTCCTCCATAGGCAATTCATCATAGCAAAAAAATTCCTTTGTGTTAAGATATCTTTATGAAAATCGCACTCATCGGGCCTCCACAATCCGGAAAGACAACCACTTTTTTTGCCATCGTTGGCCCTCAATCCCATCCTTCGGACCATCAAAAAAGTTCCATTGCAACCCTTTCCTTTTTCGACGAGCGGCTTGATCGCCTTGCGGATATCGTTCACTCCAGAAAGAAGACGTATCTCCACCTAGAGCTCCTCGATTCCCCGCAGCTTTGTGCCACCCCTGATAAAGGACTCAATTTTGCGCAGGTACGGGAAGCGGATGGATTTACCCTTGTCCTCAACGCATACAGCCCCGACGCAAAACCCATTCTGAATTTTCAAACGATTTCCTCTGAACTTCTACTCAAAGATGTAGAAGTGTTGGAACCGACTCTTCAGAAATTGGAATTAGATTTGAAAAAGGGAAGGAAAGAAAGGGAAAAAGAACATCCGGTTCTTGTGAAGTGTCAAGACGCCCTTCAGAAACAAACACCGCTCAGGAAAATTTCCTTTACGCCGGAGGAAGAAAAATGGCTTAAGCCCTATGAATTTTTATCCAAAAAACCTCTTTCACTGATCGTGAACATTGCAGAAAGGGATATTGGAAAAAAAGGTGTTGTCCTTGATGACATTGCAAAAGTTGGGTTTCCTTGGATTGCGTTTTGCGCAAAGACTGAGAAAGAACTCCTTGAACTCGAGGAATCGGAGCGGAAAAGTTTTATAACAGACCTCGGAATTGAACAGCTCGCCAGGGAAAGTTTTCTCCGCGCCGCCTTTCAGGCCTTTCATGTCATTTCCTTTTTCACGGTGGTTGGGGAGGAGGCGAGAGCCTGGTCCCTTCAAAAAGGGAAAAATGTTCTGGATGCTGCAGGGAAAATCCACACCGATATGGCAAGGGGATTCATCAAGGCCGAGGTCTTTTCCTGTGAAGAACTTTTCACCCATGGCTCCCTCCACACCCTGCGCGAAAAGGGGCGTCTCCGTCTGGAAGGGAAGGAGTATATCGTTCAGGAGGGAGATGTTTTAAACATTAAATTTGGCGTCTAAATCGACGAAGAGCCCACTTGTCTCTCATCACTCCCTGTGCTACAATCATCCTGCCATGGCGACACCTTCCCTCACCCAATTTTTAGAGCTGTCCAAAGAATTCTCCTTAGTACCTATTGTAAAAGAAGTTACAAATTTAGGTTCACCAAGTGAACTTCTCTCGAAGGTCCTCACGCATCGCTATCCTTTTCTTCTTGAAAGTGCCCGTTGCCACCCTTTAACCGGCCGCTATTCCTTTTTAGGATGGGATCCGTACCTTGTCTTTAAAAGTAAAGGGGATTGGGTCTGGCTGGAAAAAAGGGATGAGACGGAATCGATGCGCGGAGAACCCCTCAGGATTCTTCGGAGGCTTTTGTCGCAGCATCGATCGCCGAGGCTTCGGGGACTTCCTCCTTTCGCTGGGGGGGCGGTCGGCTATTTGAGTTACGAAATCCGCCACTTTTTTGAGAAGCTCCCGAATTTTGCAAAAGACGATCTTCTCCTTCCGGATGCCTTTTTTCTTTTCTTCGACCGCCTGATCGCCTTCGATCATCTTGAAAATAAGACGTATCTCCTTGTGAATGTCCCGACGGAAGAAGGGGAGAGGGGGTACCCCAAAGCCCTGGAAGCGATGGAGGAGATGGAAGGTGCACTCCGCAAGACTTTCCCTCCTTCTTTCGGAATTCTCACCTGCTCTCCCATTTCTTCCAATATGTCGGAGACCGAATTCAAATGGATGGTGGAACGGGCGAAGGCGTATATCCGTTCAGGAGATATCTTTCAGGCGAATCTTTCCCAGCGCCTTCACAGCTCCTTTGTCGGGCATCCGTATTTGCTCTATGAGGCTCTTCGGCAAGTGAACCCTTCTCCTTTCGCCTCCTTTTTTGACTTTGGCGATTTTTCCATTGTCAGTTCCTCACCGGAGAGGCTCTTAAAGAAGGAAGGGGAGTGGCTTCAGACCCGCCCCATTGCCGGGACCCGTCCTCGAGGAAAAGATTCCTTTGAGACTCTGGAGAAAAGCATTGAACTCCTCCTCAGTGACAAGGAGAGGGCGGAGCATCTGATGCTCATCGATCTTGAACGGAATGACCTTGGAAGGATCTGTGACTATGGAACGGTTCATGTGAACGAGATGATGACTCTCGAGGAATATTCCCACGTGATCCACATCGTTTCCAATATCGTCGGAAAATTGAAAAAGGAAAATGATCTTTTTGGGATCCTCCGCGCCCTTTTCCCCGGGGGGACGGTCACAGGCGTTCCCAAGGTCCGGTGTATGGAGATTATCGATGAACTGGAACCGGTGGCGCGGGGAATTTATACCGGCTCAATCGGTTACTTAGGATTTAACGGAGAAATGGATCTTAATATCGTGATCCGCACCTTTATCCTGAAAGGAGACGATGCCTACATTCAGGTCGGTTCCGGTATCGTTGCGGATTCGGATCCCCTGAGAGAATACGAAGAGAGTCTTCACAAGGCACAGGCGCTCGTCGAGGCGATGAGAGGAGAGAGGAGTCCACTTCATGCTGTTTGATCTTCCTGCAATCCTTCTCTGGGAGGATGGGGTTTTTGAAACGCTACGGTCTCATCGGCGACAATTGGTTGCGATGGACGAACATCTCGACCGCCTGTTTGAATCAAGCCGCTCTCTCCAACTTTCCCTTGGCCTTTCCAGAGAGGAGATTCGACTTCGTCTCCGTCGGGAACTCGCTTCGAAGCCTTATCCGGATGCCTATGTGAGAATGGCGTTTTTACGGGAAGGAAAGGGCTCGCGGTTCTTTCTCATTGTGAAGGAGGCGAAGCGGCACCCCTCTTCTTTTTATGAAAGAGGGGTTTCTGTCAGGACCGCTCCGACGCGACGAAATGCCCTCCTTGCCCTCGACGGTCAGATGAAAGTGAAAGAATTTATGAATGGAATTCTCTCGACCCTGGACGGTCTATTTTTAGAGGGTCCTTTTGAAGAAATCTATCTCGATTCAGAAGGGTATGTGACAGAAGGAAAAATCTCAAACATTTTTTTTGTGAAAGGAGGCTCCCTTTTTACCCCTCCACCTTTTCTGGGCGTGTTAAGAGGAATTACTCGCGGTCAGGTGATTGAAAAAGCGCATGAGCGGCGGATCGCCGTTCAAGAAGAACCTTTTACCCGATTTAATCTTTATGGGGCAGATGAGATTTTTTTGACCAATACCTCGATGGGGGTCATGCCGGTCGTCTCTATAGATGGAAGAATGGTGGGGAGGGGAAAAGTAGGAGAGTTCACACGCAAGATGATTCAGACCTTGAAGGCGGAGAAAGGAAGAGAAGGTGCCTAAAATTCGCAGGGCCCTTTTAAGCGTATACGACAAGAGGGGAATCGTGCCCTTTGCCAAGACCCTCGTGCAGTTGGGCGTCGAGATTCTTTCGACCGGAAAGACCGCTAAACTTTTGAAGGCGAATCGGATTCCTGTCACCGAAGTTTCCGACTATACCGGTTTTCCGGAACTTCTGGACGGAAGAGTCAAAACCCTTCATCCCAAAATCCATGCAGGGATTTTAGCCGACCGTTCCAATCGGTCGCACCGCCGGTCTCTCAGACAACAGGGGATTGAACCGATCGACCTTGTCGCCGTCGATCTTTATCCTTTTGAAGAGGGAATCGGAAAAGGGAAGATGAACCTTTCGAAGGCCCTTGAACTCATCGATATCGGCGGGGTCGCCCTTCTTCGCGCCGCCGCGAAAAATTATCGTCATGTGACCGTCGTCCCCGGTTGCGAATTTTATGAGGAAGTGCTTCGTGAACTGAAAAAGAACTCTGGAATCCAGGAATCGGCAAACAAGAAGCTCGCTTATCAGGCCTTCCGAAGGACTTGTCGCTACGACAGAGCCATCAGGGACTTTTTCGGAGAGCATGGGGCGGAACTGTTTCCGGATGTCCTTGAACTCTCTTTTCGGAAAGTTCAAACGCTCCGATACGGAGAGAATCCGCACCAGTCCGCAGCGTTTTACCACGATGTTGAGAAAGGCCTTTCCTCTGGAAAGTTTTCGCTTCAGGGCAGGCCTCTTTCCTTTAATAATCTTTTGGATCTGGATAGCGCCTATCGGCTTGTGACCGATTTCCGGAAACCGGCTGTCGCGATTGTAAAGCATGCAGGACCTTGCGGCGTCGGTGCGGGAAAGACGCTTGAGGAGGCTTTTCAAAAAGCATGGGAGTCTGATCCTGAATCGGCATTCGGCGGGGTCATCGGAGTGAATCGAACGCTCGGTCCTTCTTTGGCAAAACAGATCGTTGAAAGTGGATTTTTGGAGGTCATCGGTTTCCCTGCTATCCGACCGGTCGCACTCAGGGTTCTAAAAAACAAAAAGAATTTAAGACTCGTTCCCTTCGACACATTGAAAAGAGCAGGGAAGATTCAAAGGGCGTTTAAGCAGGTTTCAGGGGGCCTTCTTGTCCAGACGGAAGATGAAAGAGAAATAAGGGCGTCGCAGCTTAAGACGGTGACAAAAAGAAGACCTACCCCGCAAGAACTCCGTTCACTCCTTTTCGCTTTTAAGGTGGCGAAGCATGTTCGTTCCAATGCGATTGTGGTTGCCCAGGGGGAGGCGACCGTCGGAATCGGCGGAGGCCAACCCTCTCGCGTAGGCGCGGTAAGACTTGCAATTGAGAAGGCGGGACCGAGGAGTGAAGGGGCGGTTTTGGCGAGTGACGGGTTTTTCCCTTTTCCGGATAATGTGGAAGTGGCGGCACGCGCCGGGATTCGTGCCATCATTCAGCCGGGGGGATCGATCCGCGACCGTGAGGTGATCGAGGCCTGTGATTGCTCCGAGATCGCGATGGTCGTTACGAACCTCCGGCATTTTAAACATTAAGATGACTGAAACAGAAGCGCTGCAGTTTTTAGATTCCCTCATCGACTACGAAAAGATCACCACCTATTCCTATGATGTGATGAAATTGGGGAGGATGCGTCTTCTCCTTTCAGCACTCGGCAATCCGCAGGGCTCGTTTCAAAGCATTCATGTGGCAGGGAGTCGTGGGAAAGGATCGACCTGTGCCATGGTCTATCATATCCTTCGCGAGACGGGCCTTTCCGTCGGACTCTATACCTCTCCCCACCTCGTCACCCGACGGGAAAGGATTCGGATTTCAAAGAAGGGCATGGGAGACCGGATGATTCTGGATGAGGAATTGGCTTCCCTTGTCATGAAGATAAAACCGGTCCTTGAACGTCTTTCACCGGCAGGTTCCTTCACTTTTTTCGAACTGTTCACAGCGCTCAGTTTTCTTTTCTTTAAGGAACAAGGCGTCGAGGTCGCGGTGGTAGAGGTTGGAATGGGAGGGCGTCTCGACGCGACGAACCTCATCCATCCCCTGGCGGCGGCCGTGACACCGATTAGTTTTGACCATATGGATAAACTTGGCACAACCTTGACCGCCATCGCCTGTGAGAAGGCACAGATTTTGAAAAGGGGGGCCTTTGCGGTCATTTCTCACCAGGAACCGGAGGCCCTCCTGGAAATCCGAAGGGTAGCCAAAGAGGTTCCTGTCGAAGTTCTCGAAGTTCCTTCTCTTTATTCCTATCGGATCATCGAAAAGAGTGAAGCGGGGACCCGTTTCCATGTTCGAGGACCGGCAGGGGAACTTTCCGACCTTTTTCTTCCCCTTTTAGGGGAACATCAAATACGCAATGCCCTTGTGGCGATCGCAATCTGTACAGCCCTTTCCAAAAAAGGAGTAGAGGTGTCTCAACAGGCGATTCGGAAAGGGCTTTCACAGGTTGATTGGCCCGGACGGTTTCAGATTCTGAAGAGAAACCCGACCCTGATCGTCGATGGGGCGCAGAACGGCGCCTCCGCTTCGGTTCTCAAAAACACTTTCTTAGATTTTTTTAAGGATCGACCCCTCGTCCTTATCCTGGGGATCTCTGCCGATAAAGAGATCGCCGCAGTCTGTAAAACACTTTGTCCCCTTGCAGAGACGGTGATCGTGACCCAGGCGCAAACGGCTCGCGCACTCGATGGTGAGATATTGAAGGAACATGCTTCTCCTTATTCCAGAGACCTTCAAATCACTCCTTCCCTTAAGGAGGCGCTTACCTTGGCACGGGCTCGACTCGGCTCTCACGGAGTCATACTGGTCACAGGATCGTTGTATCTGGTTGGAGAGGTTTTAGAATTGACACAGAGGAAGAGCGGGACTAAGTCCCTCTCACGGTTAGACTTGTTCCCTGGAGGTGCTTCTAAGGCGAAAAGGGACTTAGTCCCGAAATTGAAATTCCTATGAGAAAAGTCAGAGACGAAACCGCAGATACCATCGCAGCGATTTCAACGCCGATTGGAGAAGCGGCCATCGGGGTCATCCGTGTCAGTGGGAAAAGGAGTTTTGAAATCGCCGATCGGGTCTTCCGTTCAAAAACAGGGATTCTCCCTTCCCAAGTCGAATCTTTCCGAGCGCTCTATGGGCATATCGCGGACCCTGAGAAGGATCGCCTGTTGGATGAAGTGCTTGTGTTGGTGCTGAAGTCTCCCCGCACCTATACCTGCGAGGATATGATTGAGATCTATGGCCATGGAGGATCCGTGTCATTGCGGGAAATTTTAGAACTTTTAATACGTGAGGGCGCGAGACTCGCTCGGCCCGGCGAATTTACCGAGCGTGCTTTTTTAAATGGGCGGATCGATCTTTCACAGGCGGAGGCGGTGTTGGACCTCATTCACGCGAAGACCGATGCGAGTCTTCGCTGTGCTGTCGAGCAGCTAGGAGGGGCTCTTTCAAAGAGGGTAAAAACGTTTCAGGCTGAACTCCTGGAGTCTCTTGCCCACCTCGAGGGGGCGATCGATTTCCCGGATGAGGATATTGAAATTTTAAGTGAGCGTGAACTTCTTGGACGACTGTCCCGTCTTTATCAAGAGATGAAAGATCTCCTAGAGAGCGCCTCGACCGGTATCGTTTTTCGGGAAGGGCTCACGACCGTGATCACCGGCCGACCGAATGTGGGAAAGTCGAGTCTCTTAAACGCCTTGCTTCACCAGAACCGGGCGATTGTCACTCCGATTGCAGGCACCACCCGCGATGCCATAGAGGAAACAGCGAATATCCGTGGTATTCCTATTCGTCTTGTGGACACGGCGGGGATTCAAGAAACCGATTCCCAGATTGAGGTCGAAGGGATCCGCCGTAGCCGCTCTTACCTCGAACGGGCGGACCTTATCCTTCTTGTTCTGGATGGGAGTGAGCCGGAGACCCATGAAGATGAAACACTGCTTCATCAGATCGAAGGCCGGCCGAGCCTCTGCGTGGTCAATAAGAAAGATCTTCCGCAGCAACTCAATTTGAAAAGGCTCTTTGACGTAAAGAACGGAAAGAGAGTCGTGAACGTTTCAGCCATTACTGGTGAGGGGATCGCTCATCTGGAAGAAGCGATTTCTCAAATGGTGTGGCAGGGGAAGACCTTTTCTTCGGAAGGGTCGCTCGTGACGAATGTCCGCCATCAGGAGGCGCTCACGCGTGCCGTGGAGGCGTTACACTCAGCGATGGAGCACCTTTGTCATCCGGCCCCCCCGGAAATTGTGGCGGTGGATCTTCGAGAAGCCTTGGAGAACGTGGGGGAGATTGTGGGGGAAGTTTTCACAGAAGACCTCCTCGACAAAATCTTCTCCCAATTCTGCATTGGGAAGTGATATAATAGGAGCTTACGTATGGGAAAAGTAGAAGATCTCCTCAAGATGATGCTCCTTAAGGAGGCGTCAGACCTGTATTTAAAGGTCGGCTGCCCTCCCTGCTTTCGTGTTTATGGGAAACTTTTTCCGGAGGGCGACCAGAACCTTACCCCTACGGATATGACCGGTTTTGTCAAAGAGATCCTCACAGAGGAACAGGAGAGACAATTTCAAGATAACCTTGAATTGGATACCTCGATGAGTGTGGGGGGCGTAGGACGTTTCCGCGCCAATGTCTACTACCAGAGGGGAACCATGGGCATGGTCTTCCGTTCCATTAAAAGTAGCGTTCCCAATTTTGAAGAGCTCGGTCTCCCTACCAAGGTGTTGGAGAGTCTTTGTCAGGAGAGTCGAGGGCTTGTCCTGGTGACAGGCTCAACAGGATGTGGGAAATCAACCACCCTGGCCAGTATCGTTGACTATATCAACACCAATATGGAAAAGCACATTCTCACGATCGAGGACCCGATTGAGTTCGTCCATCGCGACAAAAAATCGATTATCAGTCAACGGGAAATAGGTGGAGACACCCGTTCCTACTACTATGCCCTGCGCCACATCATGCGGCAGACCCCGGATGTGATTTATATCGGAGACATCCGCGACGTGGAAACGATGACAAGCGCTATCCAAGCGGCCGAGACAGGGCAGCTCGTGATAAGCACCTTGCACACCATCAACACGACCCAAACGGTAGAGCGCATCATTAATTTCTTTCCCCCCTACCAGCATCACGAAGTGCGATTACAACTTTCCCTTCTTCTCAAAGGGGTACTCTCCCTGCGTCTCATTCCCCGGAAGGACGGGAAGGGAAGGATCCCTGCCTGCGAAGTGATGCTTCTCACCCCCACGATCCGAGGACTCATCCACGATGGGTTAACGATTCAGATTCCATCCTTCATCCAGGATGGCGCGATTTTCGGCATGCAGACTTTTCAGCAGGCGCTCATCTCCCTCTATCAAACCGGGAAGATCACGCTGGAGGATGCGCGGATGAATGCCGACAACCGGGATGAGCTGGATCTCGCTTTGAAGGGCTTCCACAGCGGGGCAAAAGGTTTTACAGGACGTTAAGATGACGGTTCCTTCCCAAGAAATGCACGATTTCTTAAGGGAGATCGGCGCAAACCGCATCGTCGGCGTGACACTCCTGACCTGGTTCACCGCGCAGATGCTGAAGGTGGTCCTGGGGGTGCTTCGGGAGAAACGGTTTAACTTCAACTGGTTCGTCGAAACGGGTGGCATGCCCTCAAGCCATGCGGCGGGGGTGACGAGTCTTGCCACATCGGTGGGTTGTGTTTCTGGGTTTGATTCTCCTATTTTTGCAGTGACAGCCGTCGTGGCCATTATCATCATGTTTGATGCGCAGGGAGTGCGACGGGCCAGCGGGAAGCAGGCGGAACTGTTAAACAAGATGATCGATGACATCTATTTTAAGAAGGGGATTCGAGAAGATCGCTTGAAGGAACTCTGGGGACATACGCCGGTAGAGGTCATCATGGGCGCGTTTTTGGGGATTTTTCTATCGCTTTTATTTTTTAACTTATCATAGCGAGGGATTACATGACGAGACGATGGCAGGTCGTGGCGATGGTTGTTCTGTTTCTTGCGGGCGGACTCGGACTGAACTTTGTCTTGGGAAAAAGAGGGCCCGGTCGGGGTCTTTTCCTCGGAGGGCTTCAGAGACAAGCAAAAGAGGCTTTTTCCAAAGGGAAATTGGATGAGGCCCTTCAGGTTTATACACAGATGACGGCGGAGGACGCACCTCCCGATCTTAAGGATGAAGGATATTTTGGCATAGGGGCGGTGCAGTCTGAAAAGAAGAATTTCCTTGAGGCCAAGCGCTCCTACGAAAAAATCATTCATGAATTCCCAAATTCCAATATGGCCCCTCTCGTCCAGGAGGAACTTGGAAAAGTGAACATGGCGATCCTTTTTTCTCCCGCGGTCACTCCTATGGATAAAACGGTTCAGGTCCAGTCGGGGGATTCCCTCGCGAAAATTGCAAAGTCACACGGGACGACGGTTGAACTCCTCGTAAGGGCGAATCAACTCAAGAGCGACCTGATTCGCCCAGGCATGAAACTGAAAGTGCCCGCCACACGTTTTAGCGTTGTGGTGGATAAATCCCAAAACACTTTGGCCCTCAAGGCGGGGGAGGAGATCTTCAAAGTCTATCCCGTAGCCACGGGAGAGAACAATTCCACGCCGGTCGGGACATTTAAGATCGTCAATAAACTGGTCAATCCTGTTTGGTATACGCTTGGGGCGGTGGTCCCTTCGGACAGTCCGGAGAATGTTCTCGGGACCCGCTGGTTGGGAATAAACGAGCCAGGCTACGGGATCCACGGGACGCGGGAACCGGAATCCATCGGTAAGCAAGGCACGAAAGGATGCGTTCGGATGTTCAATCAAGATGTGGAGGAACTTTATGCGATCGTCCCGATCGGTACCGAAGTCACTATTATCGACTAGGAAAACAGATGGCGGATCTTAATTTTGAAAAACCGATTTTGGACCTTGAGAAACAGATCTTGGAACTCAAGGATTTTTCCGCCAAGGGGAGGATCGGTCTCGACGGAGAGATCAAATCCCTCGAGAAGAAACTGGAAGAGCTCCGTCTGACGGTCTACGGAACCCTCACGCCTTGGCAACGGGTGCAGTTGGCAAGGCATCCGAAGCGCCCTTACACGCTTGACTATATCACCCTCATGATGACCGACTTTACGGAACTTCATGGAGACCGCCTTTTTGCAGATGACAAGGCGATCATCACCGGATTTGCCAAATTGGACGGAAAAGTGGTAGGGGTGATTGGGCATCAGAAAGGCCGCGATACCAAGGAAAATCTCATGCGGAATTTCGGGAGCGCCCATCCCGAAGGATACCGGAAAGCGATGCGCATCATGGAACTTGCGGCCAAGTTCAACCGCCCCATCCTTTGTTTTGTAGACACACCCGGTGCCTATCCCGGCGTCGGTGCGGAAGAAAGGGGACAGGCCCATGCGATCGCATACAATTTACGGGAAATGATCGATCTTCCGGTCCCGATCCTTATCGCAGTGATTGGAGAGGGGGGAAGTGGAGGAGCTCTTGGAATTGGTGTTGGAGACAAAGTTTTTGTCCTGGAGAATGCCTATTATTCAGTGATCTCTCCTGAAGGATGCGCGGCGATTCTCTGGAAAGACCGCTCTCGTGCCCCGGAAGCGGCGAGCACATTGAGACTCACGGCAAAAGATCTTTTGGAATTAGGGATCATCGATGAAGTTGTTCCGGAACCTTTGGGTGGGGCCCATCGGGGTGCAGAAAAGACAGCGGCCACCCTCAAAGAGGTCCTCCTCAAACATTTGACTCCCCTTCAAAAACTTTCAAAAGAGAAACTTCTTCAAGAGCGGTATGAAAAGTTCCGAAAGATGGGAATCTTTGAAATAGAACAAAAAAAAGGAGGGGAGTGAGTTAGTCGAAGCAAAATGTTGATTTTAGTTTAAACTAATATATTGTAAACATTATAGTTACATAAAATTTAGATAGCTCCTATAACCCTTGACAATCCCTCTTCCTAATGATATACTTGTCACAGGATCGGGGGTTATTTTTTTACCCACTTTCTTTAGAACTTTTATAAACACTTGGGACGCGCAGGTGGGATAGGGTTTGGGCCTGGACCCCCATCCTTCCCAACCTAAACCCACCTCGCGACCCTCTTCGTGAAAAAAATGAGAGAGAACTATAGAATAGAGGAAAGAGAAAATAGGATGCTGATGGCGGGTGGCGAGGCGCAAGGGCTCCCATTCCGACGAGCGGAAGGGGCCACAGCACTTTCCGTCCGCCCCACTGGGGGAGTGGTGGAGCGAGAAGGAATGGGAAAGCGCCGAGACAGGACCCGCCATGTGATTCAAAAATTACTTATCGTCTTGTTAGGGATTGTATCGACCGTATGGGCGGAGCCACCTTCACGAAGCATTTTTCAACAGGTCAAGAAGACTGAAGAGGTTGCAAAGGTTGAAGCTCCTCCTTCGGCGCTTCATCTCCCAAGACCCGTCCTTTTTAACGCCCTCCAGATTCCCGAACAGCATGGAAGAATCATCGATGCCTATGAGGGAAACTCGGACAAAACGATCATCCATATTCAGGATGCCCATGTTCACTATGAAGCGCAGAAAAATCTCGCCTCAATTCTGGAGTCTCTCATCCGAAATAATCAATTGAAACTGGTTCTCGTCGAAGGGGGAAAGCGCCGGGGAGAACTCTCCTCTTTTCGAAAACTCGCTTCGAAAAAGGCGCGCGAGGAGGTGGCGGAACGGTATCTTAAGAAAGGACTCTTGTCTGGAGACGAATATCTGGAACTGGTGAGCGATTATCCGATGATCCGGCAGGGGATCGAAGACCCCGAACTTTACAAAGAGAATTTCCGCACCTTTATGGAAGTGGAGAAGTTTAAGAAGAACGCCCTCGAGAATGTCGAGGGGATCCGTCGGGTCGTTGAGACCTTAAAACAGAATATCTACAACCCTTCACTCCGGGAGCTGGAAAGGAAGCGCGAGGCGTATGATGCCGAACAGATGGAACTGGTGGAGTATTACCAATATCTCGCTTCCCTTAAATCGCCGGAAGGGACTCCGAATGTCGAGCGGCTCCTCAAGGCTTCCGCTATCGAGAAAGAGATCGATTTTGAGAAGGTGGATGATGAGCGGGACGCGATCATGAAGACCTTGACGGAAAAGCTCAGTGACCTCGAGATGGAATCCTTTGTCGATCAAAGTCTCGCCTTTAAAGAAGGAACCCTTTCTCAGAAAGAGTATTATGAAGCGCTCAAGACCTTGGCGACTCAAAAGGAGGTATCCCTCAAAGAGGCGCAGAATCTTGAAAAGTACGTCACTTATCTTTCCCTCTATAGCGACATTCATCACTCGGAACTTTTCAAAGAGGGGGACCGCTTGGAAGAGGCGATTCGTGAGACACTTGTCCGCTCCGAGGATGAACGGCAACTGGTCTCTATCGCAAAACACCTGAAACTCTTATCCAATCTTCTTCAGCTAAAAATCTCACCGGATGACTATACCACGTATCACGAGAACCGCCTTCGCTTTTCCGTAAAAACCTTTCTACCTTTCCTTGAGATAAAAAGCGTTGAACACCGTCTCGCCGTATCCCTTCCGGAAGGCTCCGCGGAGATCGACAGCCATATGAAGGCATTGGATCATTTTTACGACGTCGCACAGGAGCGTGATATCGCCTTTGTCGAGAATTCTCTCAAACAGATGGACAAGGAGCATGTCCGGTTTGCCGTACTCATCACGGGTGGATTTCATACGCCGGGGCTTACCCAGATTCTCAAGGATAAAAAGACTTCTTACATCGTGATCTCCCCGAGGATTACGGAAGCCGGGAATCCGGAACTTTACTACTCTGTGGTCAGACAAAGATCGGAAGGATTGGTTGAATAAAAACCTTAAAGGAGGGTTTTAGATGAAAGAGAACGCACAGAAAGGAATTCAAAGAAGAGCGTCATTTTTTATCGGCGTATGCTTTACGCTGACGGCGATTCTCCCCGCCTGGGGGTATGCCCTCACGCAGGAGACGTTTCGTCCCTCGATGGCAGAAGAGAACCCCGGCATGATGAAGGGATTGAAGGATGACCTCACCTCCACAGATGGTGGAGAAAGAGGAGTGAATCTTGCAGTCAAGATCGCTTTACTTGAAAGGGAGAAGAGAAAGCTGGCAGAGGAGCTCCCAATTCGCAGAGAAGCAGGAAATGTGGGACTCGCAACGCATCTTGAAGGAGCAGTGGCTGCCATTGATACAGAAATCGAGAGGCTTTCCGTTGGTCAGGAGATTTTTCCTACCTTCAAAGGCCCCCTTTCAAGGATTATTCTGAATCAGGTGCAAGCCCAGGAGGCCCCAGAGGTCGTTGGATTTGACCTCGCCTATTTTGCCTATAATCCGGATGCCTATGTCAACTATTGGCGGCATATTCGGCGGAATCCTACCTTTGGAAAGGTGGGAAGTGGTCTCGTATCCGTTCTCCTTCCTTACGCGATGAGGGAAGAAACTCCACTCCTCGCTGGGATCGATTCCCAGAATATTGACGATGCGATTCAGGCGCTTAACGTCTTCGCCAGTCGCCACACGGGGGAAGAAGTAGATCTGAACCCGGATGACTTTGGAATCGTCGTTCCTCCGGAACTTTTGAGTTATGCCGGCGGCACCCATGACTATGTCAAAGAACGCACGGGTGGTCATCCACTGACAAAGATTTTTGCGAGGAAAGAGGTGGCTGAAGCATTTAAAACGATAACATCGCTGGTCGCGTTTGTCTTCGATCTTCCTTTTAAAGAAGAGCTAGCCGGTGTCGATGCCCTGGAGAAAGCGCTGTTAGCCAAACTTGAAGAGGGTCCTGACTTTGTCAATCCTTCGATCAATGTCTCTGAACAAGCGAGGAACACGCTTCTCGAACTCCGGAACACCTTGGCTGGCTTGTAAGGTTCTCCAGAAGGATGGGTGGTGAGAAAACATGGCACGGAAACTCCTCCTCCTTTTCTTAGGGGCATGCTTTCTTTTTTCAATCGTTCCTTCCTCCCACGCCCAGCGGAGCATCTTCCGGTCCGTTGAAGAAAAGAAAGAGCAAGAACGAGAGACCCAAGATTTAGAATTTAAGCCGGAAGAAAACAGAGGTTCACCCAAGCCCGCCCTCGATCCTTTAAGTCTTCTGGGGGATCGCCCCAAAACACTGGTCCAGGCGGTTCAGGTCCCCCCTGAATATGGCCGCATCTCCGAAACCTACCAGGGAAATCCAAAACCCCTTGTCATCCATATCCAAGATGTCCATGTTCATTACGAAGCCCAAAAGAACCTCGCCAACATCCTCGACAAACTGATCAAACAAAACGGACTCCGCCTCATCTTGGTGGAAGGAGGAAGCGGAGATACCAGTCTTTCGTTCCTAAGGTCCGAAGCGAGTAAAGAAAAGCGCCTTGAAGTGGCTGAGAAATACCTCAAGGCGGGAAAGATCTCAGGGGAGGAGTATCTCGATATCACATCGGATAACCCGATCACCCTCTGGGGGATTGAAGATGAAGAGCTCTATGACAAAAATCTCGATATTTTCTTTAAGGTGGATGCCTTTAAAGAAAAAGCCCTTAAGGTGGCACGGTCGGTCAAGGCGATCGTCGAGACACTCAAAGTGAACCTCTTTTCTCCGAGGCTCAAGGAACTTGAGCGTGAGAAATATGCGTATGAGGAAGGGAAGGGGCAGGCGGTTGAGTACTACCAGTATTTAGGAGGAGTGGCCCTTAGCGAAAAGGTCGATCTTTCCCGCTATCCCAACTTCAAGAATTTCCTCGAGGCCTCGGTCTTAGAGAAGAAAATCGACTTCCAGAAGGTAGACGGCCAGCATCAGGCCTTGATTGGAAAACTGACGCAGGTCCTTTCAAAAGGAGAACTCACCTCCTTGGCAGAGAAGGGGCTCAAATACAAACTCAATGAAGCGGGGCCCAAAGAGTATTACGGTTTCTTAAAAGAGATCCTGAAGCAGAAAGACCCGGCCAAAGGAAGCCATCAGGATCTTGACCTCTATATCGACTATATCCTTCTGTATGCAGACCGCGACCATGTAGAACTTTTTCGAGAGGGAAAGATCCTTGAAAAAGAGATCAAGGGGCGTTTGTATACATCGAATGACGAACGAACCCTTTCTGAAATCTCCGATAGACTGGACATCCTCCTCAATTTTCTGGAATTAAATCTCTCTCCCGAAGACCTTCATGCGTATCAGCAAGATCGTCAAGGCTTCCCCATTAAGGGGTGGAAGAAATTTCTCGTCGGGAAAATGCAGCAGTATAAACTCACCCTTTCTTTCCCGGAAGACACCTCTCCCATTGACAATCATCTCGCCCTTCTGGAGTCTTTTTATGAAACCGGGATGAAGCGGGATAATGCCCTCGTGGAAAATGCCATCTCAAAGATGAATGGGGAACATGTCGATGTGGTGGTCCTTATTGCAGGAGGTTTTCATACGGCTCAGATCACGAGACTTCTAAGGGAGCAGAACTATTCCTACATGGTCATCGCTCCTAAAATTACGCAGCCTTCAAACCTTGAACTTTATCACGAGATCCTGAAAGAAAAGGCAAAGCCTGCCACGCCTGCCGATGAAAACCTTCGCCAGCTCCCCGCCCTCGAACGGGGTGTCCCGCGCTTCTTGAAGGGTGATTTAGAAAGAGGAGCAGCCCAGGATGGGCAGGGGAGACAGCTGGGACAGAAGTATGCCAAAGAGGGAGGGGAGAAGGAATTAACCGTAAGTCGTGTGAGAAGGATGTTGGAAGAAAACCTGAAGGTGCTTCTGGGTGATCGGGAGGTGGAAGGGGTTCATCAATTCTCGATTCCTCAAGATAAAAAAGTGGCTGTTGTCCAGTTGAAAGCATGGGATCCTGATTTCTATGCAGGAAACCTTATCGGTGCTTTTGAACAGAGAGGAAACACCATCATCCGGATGACTGTGGACAGGAACGAGGAGGCCCTCAAGGCCCTTCGGAAAAATCTGCGCAAGTTTCGTCCCGATTTTGTATTTTTACCTTTGCATGACCTGATCCTACGGGACAACGTTGAACAAGTCCTGGGGTCGCAGGGGCGGTCGGCCATTTTCATTTTTTACAAATCTCTTGAGGTTCAAGGTCGGTTTAATCTGGTCGTTCCTTTCACCAACGAGGTCGCGGCGATCAAAGAGAAAGCGATCAAGGCGCACCTCAGCCAGCATAGCCGCCTCCCCTATCATTTGATGGCGAGAAATGCGGACACAGCGCATGCCCTGGAGTTTGGGTTAAAGCATCCTCATGCTGAAATCTATGTCACCGTGACTCTCAAAGGGGGTAAGCCTCTTTTTTCATCCAGAGAAATGGTGTGGGGGCGTGAGTCGTTCAAGACCTTTTCCAGAGGAAAGGTTCCCCTCCTCGTGATTGCGGCGCATCCGGATGATATTGCGATCATGGGAGGAGCCCTGGTGTATCTGTCTAAGAAATATGGAATGGATGTTCAGAGCTGGATTCTATCGACAGGATCCGGGGCTTATATGCCAGAGATAGACGAGGATGAAACGATCCCCTTGTCCACAAAGCGGTTGAGGAAGGCTGAAATAAGAGAAAAAGAAGAAAAAAATGCAGCACGATGGTTGGGAACCGATCCCCCAAACCTTATCGGCACGGATATCCTTCGCCAAAACCCGGAAATGCCTGATGAGGAAATCGTCCGGCAGGCTGCGACGCAACTGAGAAGCAACCTCAAAACTTTTTTGGGGATGTACCGCCGGGGCGGCAAAATCATCATTTTGTTAAACGATCCCAATGATCCCCATCCGCGTCATAGGGCGGTTTATGAGGAATCGATGAAGATATTGAAAGATTTCTCAAAAGAGGAGAAGGGGATAGAGTTGCAACTCGTTTATCTCACGTTTCCTGAAGGCGAAAATTTCAATGGTTTCTTCCCTTTTAAAACGGCGACAGAGATCACCGGTCCTACAGAAGAACTGAAGGCGAGAGTCAAAGCGGCCCGCTTGCGTTCAAAGGCACTTGCAACCATCGCAAGGGAAGTTGTGACCGTCGAAGGGAAAGGGTCCAAGCCGCGATTTGGTGAGGATTGGTCCGTTGAAGGGATTCGCATCGAACCCTTTGGCGCCGCCGAGGACGATACTGAAAGAACCCATGCCAAGGATGGAGGAAGAGGGAAAGAAACAGCCCAGGAACTGCAAGACAAAATTGCCCAGTTAACTTCACAGATCGAAACCGCCTCACCCTCTTCAAAATTTTTGTTGGAGAGAGAAATAGAAACTCTTAAGAATGAACTCGCACTTCGTAGGCGTCGCGGCTCCTCGGGCCCCACAACCGCCCGGGATGGGGGAGAAAAGATAGACCAAAGACCAAAGACCGAAGACCAAAAATTTGCCACCGCCCGGGATGGAGGGTATAAGATTCTCGGGGATCCGCGGAATATCATCGGTCTGGAACGGGCCGCTATCGTCGGCGATCAAGTGGTCTTCGATGTGAGGGAAGGGTTTGTCGCAATTCTTCCGGGCGCCCGGATTATCGGAAGAAGTTACATCCAAGCGACAAAGGACCACGCCGTGGAGATCGGTGTTCAGGCAACTGTTGAATCAAGTTTTGTTTCAGGAGCATTGGTTGGGGACAACGCCGTCTTATCCGATACTGTTTTGGAGACAACCGGTAACTTTGACGACTGGTCCTTCGACCGGAAAGATCTTTCCGGAAAAAGGGTCTATACGGTTTCCGGGAACCAGACCCGGGTCGGGCCGGAAGCCCGGATCAGTGGCGCAAGAGTGGTCAACACGACTGTCGGCCGGGGAACGGAAATCGAAAGCGGCGTCTATCAAAACAGCGACATCGGACGGAACAACCGGCTGCGGCATATCAAAATGACGCTGGTGCATACGGAGCATGAAATAACCCTGAAAGGGACGCCCGAGCTTCCGCTTGAAGTGAGCGAGGCGTGGCTCGGTTACAAGTTCTACGCGGACAAGCAGGCTTTTATTGATTCGGCGCTCCATACGAATGAAATCGTCTCTCTCCGGTTTGATCCAGATACACGGAAACTTAAAGTCGAAAAGAGTTTTTCTCTCCCCGCGATCTCCCATATGGGACGGAACGTAGTCGATTCAAGTTACCTCGGCACCCTGAATCCGCTTAAAGCGCACACGCACGGTCTTTATGAAGAATTTAAGGAAGAGGAGATGATTCGGATTGTTCCACGGGACCCGAAGGCGCTTTTTCCGCCGGTCCGGATCAGAGGAATCGACGGCTCAGAATCGAGTGCCCACGGCTATCTTATAGTAGACCCTCTCTCCACCCTGAGTCCGTTTTTACGGTGGATCGCCCTTGGGGGAGGACAACCTTCTGCCGATCCCCTGACGCTCATGGCAAACCGGAATCTCACGCATGCGACGCCCTTCTCCCTGATCGGTTCTCCTGTTCGGGGGAAACCGGCGTGGGATGATTGGGGAATGGCACTTCCGGGTGCGGCAAAGTTCGGTTTGAGCCGGAAAGCGGTTTCTGTTCCTTTCCTTTTTATCTACAGTCCCGATACAATCTTTACCCTGATGCAGGAGATGGTGGATGCCCTGCCCGACGAGAAAAAGTCAACGGGTGATGATTTTCCGGTGGAGATGCTTGAGACCGGGAAGGCGTTGGTGGAAGCGGAGCTTGCAGAGGAGAAGGCAAAATTCAGGGATGACCAGGACCACGAACGGATCGCCCTTCTTGAAAAATGGCGGGACGCATACCGGCTCCATATCGATAGCGGTGCGTGGCGATATCGGAATGGAGAGAAAGACCCCCGCTGGAAATTTGAGAATGGCCTATGGACCCATGAAGCGCTCGATTTAAAGAGGACCGCCTTAGAGGGCGTTTCCGAAACGGATTACCGCCAGACCCTTTTCAAAGAACTTCCTGAAAACGACCCGAAGATCCCCCGCGACCGGGTGTCCGACTATGAACCGATTCTGACGGCAGAGCATCTTCCGGAAGCATTTGAGCCGAGGGGGGGCGAAGAAACGGTCAATCCTCTGGAGAAATTCGGTGCCATTGCCGATATTGACCCGACCGCCGTCATCGGCAATCAGGTTGAAATTGAGGAAGGGGCCGTTATCGGCCCGGGCGTGATTTTGGAAGGGAAGACGGTTATCCGGAAGGGAGCGAAAATTTTCGGTTCCCATCTGATCGATACCACCGTTGGTGAAGAGACTTTCGTTTGGGGATCCGGCATTCAATACGCGAGAATCGGAAGAAGAGCACGTCTTGTCCGGATGTTCATCGATTCAACGGAGGGAAACATCTCAGACATCGGAAATGGGGTTCGCTTGAGCATGGGCCGCGTTCAAAATACTTTTATCGGAGACGAAACAGAGGGGAGTCTCTTTCTGGCGAAACTCAGCAATATCGGAAAATACCATCTGCTCGAGCCCTATGCGACGGTCCTTTCGAGCCATTTCGACGACTCGACGCCGGGGGTTAATCGGGGCATCGGTTCCCTCCATGTGAACGTTTTCGTCTCGGGACTTTACACAAACCACCATCTTGCCGGAAGGGCTTTGAATGTCGTCGCACGGCCGATCACGTTCAGGGCGAAAGGAAAAACCATAGAGGTGGCGAATGCCCCCAACTGGGGGGGCGGCTCCACGGTGGTGCCGGACCGACCGGATTCCTCCGGGAGAATTATTCTCGAGACGACCTTTGTCGGAACGAACACCATTTTTGAAGTGGAAGATGGGGAAGAAACGTACCTCGGCTTTGGAAGTATCGTGGCACAGCGGGTCAAAGCAGGGGAGCATCTGATTCACTTCACCCAAAAACTCGGACCCGGTCCTCAAAACGATATCATCGGAGGGGTTCTCCTCCGGCCCGATCTGGTGCTGCGGCACATTCTCAGTAAAACCAAGAGTGCAACGAAAAACCCTTTGGATGTGGATCTTTTGATGGAGGCCAAAATTCAAGAAGCGCTCGAGCAGGTACACGAAGAACTGACGATGGTCCGGGCGGGACAGACCCACCACCCTGTTTTGGGATACCCGTTCCATTCGGAAGAACAACTGAAACGGGGAATCGATATTTTTGAGGATAATCTCGACGGCCGGTGGCGGATGGAAAACCACAAGTTTGTGAACGGTTTCTGGCTCTTTAAGGACGGTCGGTACAGCTGGAATGTGGAGTACGAAGCGGGGGAGAAAGAGGCCGTCTCGGGCGGAAAAGTCAGTTATGTGGCCGATATCGGCACGGGACGGGAAGGCCAAGAGAGCCGCACCCTTGTTCATCCGGTGAGGGTAGGAAACATTGAGGGAGATTTGATCGCTGTGATCGATGGGCATTATGACGAAGAGGCGGCGCACCTGATCAAGCGGAAACTCCCTTCCATTTTTGAAAATGCCCTTCGTGAAAAGGGAGAAAACTTCCGCGACGTTTATGAGACAACAGACCGCGCCCTTCTCGCTCTTGTCGAAAAGATGGATTCGGGCGCACTCGTCGCCGTTGCCTTTATCCGGAAGGTAGGGGATGAACGAAGGGTCTCCGGATTCGGAAGAGGGGATGCGTGGCTCATGATTGCGGATCAGGGAGAAATTCGACTCACCACTCCCGAACAGAACCCGGCTTTGGATGAAGAGGGAAGAAACATTGCCCTTGCAAAGGGAGCGGTTTACCATGAAGGGAGTCAGGACTTCGGGCGGGCAGCGAGGGTCGGTCCTTACTGGAGATTTACCAATTCCTATGGGGATCGGCGGATGAGACCCTATTTACGGGAGGAGGCATGGTTTCTGGAAGGAGAGCTTCCTTTGGGAGATCAAAGTACGGTCCTTCTTGGAGATGATGGTGTCGCGTACGACCTGAAAGGGAAACGGCAGTGGCTTGCCGAGAACATTGCCGGATGGGCGGGGCGCGGTGAACCGGCAAACGCGATTCTCAACCGCCGAAACGACCAATTGTCGAAGGAGGCCGAAGTAAAGAGCCATCGAGAATGGAACGACAACCGAGTCCTCATCGTCCATCAGCCGGAGACGATTGCGGTTCGGGACGGTGCCGAGCGGTATGTGGCTCGAGATCCAGAGTGGCTCATGGCACAAGGAAAATATGCGGATCGCACGCCGAGCGAAGAGCTCAAAAGAAATGCCAAACCCAAATTTCACCTCTACCATTCATCTTTATTAAGGGAAGATCTGGGGGAGAGTTTTTCTCTTGCCTTAGACCATCTGGCGGACGCTACCGGAAATCCTCGAGACAATCGAAAGAGTCTTTTTAAGAATACCCTGATTATCGACGATTCCTCGGTGACTTCCGGAGAAATTGACGCTTATTTGGCGAAACACGCTCTGCGCCCCGAGCAATTCAGCGTCATTGTCACTCAAGGTATGCTGTTTGAAAAACTGAGAATAAAAGGGACCGACGAGGAGATTGCAGAATTTTTGCGAATTTCACCTGAAAACCTTGAATACCGCCTCCGCGCATATGGAAAAACACGAGAGCAAATTCTCGTCGAGATGAAGGAAGAGGCAAGCATGTGGTATGGCAGCGCCATTCGGTCGAGATATTATGCCAAGACATTAGAAGATTTACTTTGGGAAAAATTTGCAGATCAAAATATTGATTTTCCTTTGCTTGAAAGTCCGGATGTCGTGGTTATTGCCTCCCGTGACAATATAAATCTATGGAAAGGTTCCGGTGTTGTATCAATGCCGAATCCTCGAATGCAAACGGGACTGGCTCTTGTGGAATCTAAAACGCCGGGCGCAAAGCCGAAAATTCAGTCGAAGGTCAGAATGGTCGTTTTTGATCCTTCTTTTAATTGGTCATCCGATTCGGCAACTCCTAACGCCTTAAATCTTGCCTCTTTTCTTGTGAATGTTGCGGCAGAAGTCTCTGTGGTTCAGCACACTTGGCAGGCACGCGGGAATTTGGGGGAACTGGCTCAATTTCTAAAAATGGAAGGAAATATGATTCAGGCTGCACCCATCCCCATTGGTTCGGAGTACCGCAAAGCGTACGAAACCTACCTCAATTCTGTCTAAACTACCCGTAAACCGTACACTAAAGTGGTGCCGAAGGAGAGGGTCGAACTCTCACAGGGTTGCCCCCACCGGTTTTTGAGACCGGCGCGTATACCCATTCCGCCACTTCGGCGTCGCTTCGGCCTCCGCGCGACCAAATAGAGACAATCCGTAATGTCGCTGCTCGGCCTTCGCTCCCCATAAGGGGGAAACAGCGTTTCCCCCTTAATGGCGCAATTTGTCTTTAAGGGAGATTCAGCAAATTGCGGTCGTCCCCCTTCCTTATATTATACCAGATACTCCACAACGACCCTTGACAAAATGGGATTTTTCGTGTAATATAGTGTCAATGGATTGGTAAAAAGTTCGCTTAAGGAAGGGGGTCTGATACCTTTGGCGAAAAAGAGAAAGAAAAAAGCCGCCAAGAAAAGAAAAAGAAGATAGCGGTTTTTCGAGTGTATTCTAAAGAAAAGGAGCCGATTAATCGGCTCCTTTTCTTTTCACCTCCAAATTGACTTTTAGCACTCTCTTCCGTTATGATGAGTAAAGTATTAGGATGGTGGAGCTGACGGGAATCGAACCCGTGACCCGACAATGCCATTGTCGTGTGATCCCGCTTCACCACAGCCCCATGGTGTCCGATTATACGAAAAGATGACGTCATTTACAACTATGGAAGAAATCTATCCTTTTAGGACGATCGAACCGAAATGGCAATCTTTCTGGGAAAAAGAGAGACTTTTTGAGGTCGATACCTCCCGGACGGATAAAACGAAATATTACTGCCTTGTCATGTTCCCCTATCCCTCTGCTACCCTCCATGTGGGACATGGTCGGAACTACATCATTGGAGACGTCGTTGCTCGCTACAAACTGATGCGCGGCTTTAACGTCCTGGCCCCGATAGGATGGGATGCCTTTGGTCTTCCGGCAGAAAACGCTGCGATCAAAGGAGGGCTCCATCCGAAGATCTCGACCTTAAACAACATAGCGACCATGAAGCGGCAGCTCCGGCAATGGGGGGTCTGTTACGACTGGCGGAGGGAAGTGACCGCCTGCTTTCCCGATTATTACAAGTGGAGCCAGTGGATTTTCTTGAAACTCTATGAAAAAAGTCTCGCCTACAAAAAACGGGCGGCCGTCAACTGGTGCTCCTCCTGTCAGACCGTCCTTGCGAATGAACAGGTTGTAAACGGGGCCTGTGAGCGGTGCGAAACACCGGTCATTCAAAAATTTCTTGAACAATGGTTCTTCAAAATCACCGATTATGCAGAACGGCTCCTCAAGGATATCGCTCAACTCACCCATTGGCCCGAGAGGGTTCGCGTGATGCAACGAAATTGGATCGGGAAGAACGAGGGAGTTGCAATCCATTTCCCGGTAGACGGCGAAGGAGAGCCGCTGACCTGCTTTACAACACGCGTGGACACGATCTACGGAGCAACCTATATGGTGCTTGCCCCTGAGCATCCCCGCCTTCAAGAACTGATTCGTGATTCCAAAAATAAAGGTGAGATTCAACAGTTTGTGGAACGGATCTTGCGGCAACCCCAGGAAGAACGCTCTGCCCTTGAAGTCAAGAAGGAGGGGGTTTTTACCGGCTGGCATGTCGTGAATCCTGTAAATGGCAGAAAAATTCCGCTCTGGGTTGCAAATTATGTTCTTCTTGAATATGGAACAGGGGCGGTCATGGCGGTTCCCGCCCATGACCAAAGGGATTTTGAATTTGCCAAGAAGTACGGTCTTCCCATCGAAGTGGTCATCGACCAACCGGAAAACCCGCTCAACCCGCTCACCATGAAAGAAGCCTATATAGAGGAAGGGATCATGGTCCATTCTGAACTTTTCAACGGCCTCGGAAACCGGGAGGCGATGGAGAAGATCGCCCATTTCATGGAGAAAAAAGGGATGGGCCGACGCACCTCTGCCTATCGGCTCCGGGACTGGCTTATTTCACGGCAGCGCTATTGGGGGGCCCCCATTCCGATCCTCTACTGTAATGCCTGCGGGATTGTTCCGGTTCCTGAGAAGGATCTCCCAGTTCTCCTACCGGAAAATGTTCGTTTCAGACCGACCGGCGAATCTCCTTTAAAGGACGCTCCCGAATTCGTCAAAACCCGTTGCCCCAAATGCAAAGGGGAGGGGAAACGTGAATTTGATACGATGGATACCTTTGTCGACTCCAGTTGGTACTTTCTCCGCTACCTTTCTCCGCAGAATGCCGAGCGACCCTTTGACACGGCGCTCGTCAATCGTTGGCTTCCCGTCGATCAATATATCGGAGGCGTAGAACATGCAATTCTTCACCTTCTTTACTCCCGCTTTATCGTGAAGGTCCTTCATGACTTGGGATATGTCGGTTTCGATGAACCCTTTGAACGGCTCTTTACTCAGGGGATGATCATCAAAGACGGATTTAAGATGTCGAAGTCAAAGGGAAATGTCGTGAGCCCCGATGAACTCATCGAGCGCTTTGGTGCAGATACCGTTCGGCTCTACACCCTCTTTATCGGTCCTCCCGAGAAGGACGCCGAATGGAGCGATCGGGGTGTCGAAGGCGCCTTTCGATTCCTGAATCGAGTCTGGCGCCTTTCACAGCTTCTTTCAAAGCGCGGAGCCTTAGTTCCGGTCTCCTCGGCCGTTTCGGGTTTGAATGAAGAAGGGGTCTCTCTTCGGAGAAAACTTCACCTCACCCTTAAAAAGGTGACAGAAGACATGGAGGGCTCTTTCCGCTTCAACACGGCGATCGCCTCCATGATGGAACTCGTGAATGAAATCTATCGGTATTTGGGTGAAGAAGAAAAAACTCTCCAAGAGAACGAACGGGTCCTCCTTCGTGAAGCCTTTGAGCTCCTTGTCCTTCTCCTTGCCCCTTTCATCCCTCATCTGGCTGAAGAGATCTGGTCTTCCCTCGGGCGGAAGGGAAGCGTCTTTCGCGCTTCTTGGCCTTCCTATGATCCCAACGCGATTGCGGTGGAGGAAGTGACCATTGTCATTCAGGTGAACGGGAAGGTCCGTTCGAAACTGAATGTCGCTGTCGATCTTTCCGATGAGCTCCTCAAGGAAAAAATTCTTAACGATGAATCGATCAGAAAATGGCTTGACGGGAAAACGGTCAAACAGTGGGTGATTGTCCCGAAAAAGTTAGTCAATCTCGTCGTGACTTAGGATCCAGATGGCTTCTCCACCCTCTTCCGAAAAGATCGCCCTCCTTGTTTTAAGTAGTGCACTTCTGTTAGGATTCGGCTTTTCCTACACCAAGAAAAATGCACCACTTTCTCTTCAGGTCACTCCTTCCTTGGAAGCGGTCGAAAAGGTTGAGAAAGATTTTGAAATCGCAAAGCAGGTTTCTTTAAGTGAGGGAAGGGAAGAGGATTTTGCTCGGCTTCCTCGCATTGGTCCTCAACTTGCAAGACGGATTGTCGATTACAGAGAAGCAAACGGATTCAGAAAGAAAGAAGACATTCTGAAAGTGAAAGGGATAGGAGCCAAAACCTATGAGGAACTGAAGGACCTTCTCATTCTTGAATGAATCCTCCCTCCTTTTAGCCGCTCTTTTTTTTACACTGGGCCTCCTCCTCTCCTCGTATTTTCACTTTCCCTTCTGGGTGATCTTCCTTTTTGCGTTACTCTTTTGTCTCCTCGGTTTTTGCCTGCGCCAGTCCAGGGCCTCGACGCCGCTCTTAAGTCTTGTTCTTCTTTCTCTCGGTATGCTCCGGTGGGAACTTGCTTTCTTTGAAAGCCCCTTGAATATTTCCCATTTTATTCCGGGAGAACAGGGAACACACCGCATCATAGGAATGATTGACAAAGATGAAACCCTTCGCTGTCTCGCCTTAAAAAGGGGAAAGAGGTGGGAGCCGGTTTCAGGAAGACTTCGGCTTTTCGTCTCAAGCCATTCCCTTCCTTCTTATGGAGAGGAGGTGATGCTTGAAGGGGATCTTAAGAAACTCCGGAGTCCAGGAAATCCGGGCGAATTTGATCTTGCCTCTTATTTGAACGGTCGGGGGATCGACGGAATCCTAAAGGTAAGGTCGCATCATGGACTTCTGCCGCTCGGCAAAAATCATGTTTCTTTTCTCGCGAGGGGTTTCATTTCCTTTAGACAAAAAGCATTGCGGCAGATTTATGAATTTCTCCCCCCAAAAGAGGCCTCTCTTTTCGGCGCCATGGTGGTGGGAGACCGGACGCGTTTGGAGGGAGATCTTTGGGATCTCTTTACACGGACAGGAACTGTTCATCTTCTTTCGATAAGCGGTCTCCATGTGGGGGTTCTTGCCGCGCTCCTTTACTTTCTCTTGAAGTGGTGCTGGATGCGCCAAGAGCTCTCATTTCTTCTAACGCTTCTCTTTCTCGTCGGGTTTTCCGCCTTTGTGGGCGGCTCTCCGCCGGTTGTGCGGGCAACCGTCATGATCGCTCTTTACCTTCTGGGATCTCTTTTGGGAAGGGAAGTTTCACTTTTAAATACCCTCTCTTTTGCCTATCTCGCCCTTCTTCTGTGGAATCCCTTTTCCCTTTTTGAAGTAGGATTTCAGCTTTCGTTTCTGTCGGTCTTTTTCCTGTTTCTTAGCAGTGAACTCTGTAAGCGCATTTCTCTGAAAGCAACAAGCAACAGGCAACAAAGTGCACGGATGTCACTTGCCACTTGTCGCTTGTTGCTTGTCGCTAAGATAAAGGGCGTTGCGGGCTACGCGTTTAATCTGTTTCTGATTTCCGTCGGGGTCTGGATCGGGATCTGGCCGGTCGTCGCGTACCATTTTTATGTGGTGAGCCCTGTGAGTTGGATTGCAAACCTTTTCGTGATCCCCCTTCTTTTTCCAATTGTGGGCGTTGGCATCTTATGGCTCCTCCTGGGCCAGTTCGTTCCGGTCCTATCGGAATGGCTTCTCACACTTGAAAATTTCTTTATCTCGCTTCTCATCCACGGTACAAAAATTTTTGATAAGATTCCTTTCGGATCATTTCACACCTCAATTCCCGGCGCATTTCTTTTTCTTTATTATGCGATCCTCGGCGTTTTCCTTTTGAAGCCATTGGAACGATTCAGGTGGAAAGCGGTCGTCTTGGGTCTTGCGCTTTGTAACTTCTGGGTCTGGTCGACGCTTTTCAAGACTCCGAAATTGGAGGTTACTTTTCTGAACGTGGGTCACGGGGATGCGATCTTTCTCCAGTTTCCTGGGAGGGGAAACCTTTTGATGGATGGGGGAGACCGGAGAGACGAGTTTGACGCCGGTCGGAAAATCATTACCCCTTTTCTTCGCAAAAAAGGGATTCATCGACTCGACGCAGTTCTCGTGACTCATGCGGACCAAGATCATGTTGGGGGGATTCCGACGATACTCGAAACTTTCCACCCGACCTATGTCTTTGAAAGTGGATTTCCCAAGGAAAATGTTGCTTACCGAAGGTATCAGCGAACCATTGAAACACTTGGCCTTAAACCCATTCTTCTTCAACGAGGTCAGAAAATCACTGGGTTCCCAGACGTTCACCTCGAAGTGCTTCATCCGCCGCATCCCTTTTTAAGTGGCATCAAGAAGGAAGAGAATAATAACGGTGTGGTTCTCAGACTGACGCATGGAGAAAATGTATTTCTTTTCACAGCCGACATCCAAGAAGATGCGATCAGGAGTCTGGAAGATTCCAAACAGAATCTTGATGCAGATATCTTGAAGATGCCGCATCATGGAGGAGACTTGGGCAAAGAGGCGGTCTCATTTTTGAAGGCAGTCTCACCGGATGCGGCCGTGATCAGCGTTGGAGAAAGAGAAACTTACAACCTTCCTTCACCTAAAATTATTTCTCTCCTTGATGATTTCAAAATTCCAACCTACCAAACCCTCCACTCCGGCGCGATCCGTATGATCTCAGAGGGAAGGAGAATCCAGATGGACACCTGGAGGGGAAAGAGGTAAAATAAAACTGCCTATGAGACCAATCTAACTTTACAGATGTTAATAATTTTTAAATAGCTCTTGACATTTGTCACATTTGTGGTATACTTTGTAACAGCTAGAACCCCATTCGAAAGGATGGGGTCTCAAGGCCCCTAAAAGGGCTACCTTGAAAAGTTAATAAATGGCCATTTCTTGATCGGGTTTGGCACACCCGAAGAACCCTATTCTTTCGATGGGAAGAATAGGGTTTTTTGTTTCCCCGTAGTTTTTTAAAGTATTAACGAAGTAAACTTAACTTATTTAATTTTAAAAGGATACATCTATGGAGAACAGAATAGAAAGAATGGAAAAGAAAGCGTTTGTGCTGGGAAGGCGTGAGTTTCCACGGTTAAATCTGCATGTCCCGGTCCGTTTCGGAGGGGAGGAAAGCCGGTTTCAAGATTCTTTGACCAAAGATCTTGGGGGCGGTGGTGTGCGACTGGTCTCACGGGAGTTTCTGCCAGTGAACTCAAAACTGAAGATCGAGTTCTTTTTGGGTCCAGCGAGTGAGGGGCTCACGGCGGTCGGAAAAGTGGTCTGGATTCAGAAACTTCCTTACAGTTATCAGCACGATGTGGGGATCCAGTTTATGGACATCTCTGCCCCCAACCGGAAGCGGATCTCTCATTTTGTGGAACAGAATATTGCACCCTCCGAGAGACCTTCGGCTACGAAGCAGGATGTCTACCGGGACCTTCCTTACACGGTCTCCCTTTAGGGCATAAGAGCGCCGTCCCTCCTCTTGTCTTTTATGCCTTAGAGGGGGAGACCTCCCCTTCGTTGATCCTTCGATTTCACTCAGGGTCAATCCTGAGCCCGTCGATGGATTGACAACCCGTCAAAGGGTATGCCATAATAAACCTCATGCGTGATTGGCGTACCTCTCTGATGACGATCACCCTCCTTCTCTTCCTTATTCAAGGAACAGCCTTCGGGTTCTGGCTCTGGTCCCCCAAGACCTCCAAGTTTACGAGTCCCAGAAAGATGTCCAAACCGGTGCCGAAGGATCAGTTCCAGTGGGCCCTCTCGTTCTACGAAGCCAAAGAGTATCCCCGCGCCCTTCAAGAGATGAAGAATCTGATGAACCGCTTCCCGAAAAGTGCCGAGGCGGCGGAGGCGCTTTACACCATCGGCCTCTGCCATGAAGCCCTCGAAAATTATGAAAACGCTTTTAAGGCCTATGAAGGGGTCATCGGGAAATATCCTAACAGCGGCAGAATTCAGGAAATCATCGAACGGGAGTACCATATCGCCAATCTTTTCTATAGCGGGAAAAAACGGAGGGTGCCAGGAGTAGGGTTAGAACTTCTCCCTTCCTACGGCATAGCGATCGACATCTTCAAACGGGTTGTTGAAAATGCCCCTTACGGTCCTTATGCCGATCTCTCCCAATATAAGATCGGAGAGTGTCACAAGAAGAGGGGGGAGTATCGCGAGGCGCGCGAGGCCTTTGAGAAGCTGATGGAAGATTATCCGAAGAGTCAATTGGTGAGTGATGCCAAATATCAGATCGCCCTGGTCTCCTTTAAGATGTCCCGGGGGGCGAGCTACGACGAGCAGGCGACGGATCAGGCGATCTCCGAGTTTTCGCTGTTTATTGAAGAGCATCCTGAAAGCGAACTCGTTCAGGAATCGAAAGAGGCGATTCAAGAACTGCAGGGCCGGAAGGCGGAGAAGTCATTTGAAATCGCGGAATTCTACGCGAAACAAAAGTCCTTTGCGGCTGCAAAGACCTATTACAACGAAGTCATTGAGCGCTATGCGGAAACATCTTGGGCGCGCCTTGCGCTTGAAAAGTTGACGGTCCTTGAGAAAGAAGAAAAAAAGAAGTGAAGAAAGTCCTTGTTATCCTTTTCATCCTTCTTGCCGCAGGGTCAGGATGCGGCTATACCTTGAAGACAACGCCTCCCCATGGCCTTGAGACGATCCACGTGGAGACCTTCAAGAATGAGACCTATGAACCAGGTCTTGAGATCGATCTCACCAATGGCATCCTCTCCCGTTTTCTTTTTGATGGATCCCTCCGGGTCACCGGCGAAAAAGAGGCTGATGCCGTTTTGCGAGGGAGACTCACGAAATTTGTGCGGGAACCACTCCGGTATACCAGTACGGAGGAGATCGAGGAGTATCGCCTGGTTTTAGCGGTCGCACTTTCCCTGTGGGACACCCGCACCCAGACGGTCCTCTGGGAAGAGAAGAACTTCGTCGGAGATACCAGTTTTTTTGTCTCAGGACCTCTTGCAAAAAGCGAGGAGAAAGCGCGACAGGAGGCGATCTCTCGGTTGGCCCGACGGATTGTGGACCGTACGGTCGAAGAATGGCCCGAGTAGAAAACCTTTACCTCTTCGCAGGAACGAACGAATGGGAAAAGAACGAAGCGCTGCAAAAGCTTCGTAAGCGCCTTTTCCCGGAAGGTCCCTCTTCCATGGCGTGCGACACCTTCGAGGGGAGGTCCAAAGAGTTTTCTCCTGAAAGGGTCCTTTCAGACCTCGTGACGGTTCCCTTCGAATCTCACGGACGGTTTGTTTGCATCAAGGATATCGACAAGACCCCCCTACCTTTTCAGGCACGCCTTCTTGAAATCGTAACCCACCTTCCCAAAGAAACAACCTGTCTTTTGGAGACGAAGGAAATGGATCTTCGTGGTCATTTTCTCGAAAAGGTCGCTTTTCTTGCCAAGGTTTCCACCTTTAGAGAATTGAAGGAATCGGAGGTCTCCGCATGGGTTGACCGAAGGGCCACCTTCTATGGTAAGAGGATTTCGCTTGCTGCAAGGGAACTCCTTCTTGAAAAAGTGGGGGAAAATCTTTCACGACTCGATAAAGCCCTTGAAACAGTAAGTACATATCTTGGGGAGAACTCCTCCATTGAGGAACAGTCGGTCGAGGCCTTATTGGGAGTTTCGCTCACCCATACCAGTTTTGAATTGGCCCGCTCCATCGCTTCTCGGGAACCCCTCAAGGCGCTCACGATTTTTTCACGTCTCCTCCAAGAAAGGGAAAATCTTCAGGAGATTCTCGGCACGGTGGGATGGTACCTTCGGCGGATGGTAAGGGCAAAGGAGCTCTTGGGAGAAGGGATCTCCCCCGATGAGGTGGGGAGAACGTTAAGGATTCGGTGGGAACTTCGGGAGGATTTCTTCGCCTCTCTTTCACGATTCGAACATTCAGAACTTGAAAAGGGACTGAGGCGGTTGCTTACGGTAGATCGTCATGTGAAGACGGGGGCTCGTGAGGGGAGGGGGGAGGCAGAACGACTGGTGCTTGAGTTATGCCGTTAAGAGCTTGGCAAGTTTTCGCGAGAGGCGTCCGATTTTACGTGAAGCTCGGTTCTTGTGAATAATGCCATGGGCGACAGCCTTGTGCAGCTTCACGATCACTTCCTTAAGAAGCGTTTTGGCCTTTTCCCTCTCTTTGGCCGAAATGAGACTCTCCATCTTTTTTGAAAGGGTCTTCAGTTCATTCAAAACAGAACTATTCCGGGCTTCTCGCCCTCGGTCGCTTCGCATGCTTTTAAGTGCCGCCTTTTTGATCGGCATGAGAACACTCCTTTTGTGCTGTGCGAAAGAGTAACATATCCCCCCACAGATGTCAAGGACTTTTGAAATGAGTAAGACAACTTCCTCACCACGCCACCACCTTGCACGTTCCGCCGTCGTCATGGGCTTCGCCACCTCCTTAAGCCGCATCTTAGGATTTGTGCGGGATGTCCTCATCGCCCGATTCTTCGGTACCGGCATCGCCGCCCAGGCCTTTGTGGTCGCTTTTCTCATTCCCAACCTCTTGCGCGACCTCGTGGCTGAGGGGGCGATGAGTGCAGCGGTCATTCCGATCCTCGCCTCCTATTTGCGGAAGGGGAAGGAAGAGTTTATGAAACTTTCCCTCTATCTTTTGAATACCTCCATCTTGATCATCGGAACGATGAGTGTCTTAGGGGTCATTCTTGCTCCAGCGATCGTCTCATTGGTGGCACCTGGTTTCCTGAGGAATCCTGAACAGTTTGAACTCACCGTCTTTTTGACGCGTGTTCTCTTCCCGTTCATTTTCCTTGTCGGATTAAGCGCTTACGCCATGGGGGTCTTAAACACCCTGCAGCATTTTTTTATGCCCGCCTTCGGGCCCACCCTCTTAAATATTGGAATGATCGCCTCTTTCTTTTTCTTGGTTCCTTATACCCATCCCCCTGTTCTCGGTCTTGCGATCGGCGTCCTGGTGGGTGGGGCGGTGCAATGTTTTGTTCAGTGGCCGATCCTGCGCGAGAAGGGATTCGTTTATCGTCCTCAACTCTCATTTCAGCATCCGGGCGTCAGACAGACCGGCCGCCTTCTTATTCCCCGGATCCTCGGCTCTGCCGTCTATCAGCTGAGCGTCGTCATCGACCGGGTTTTTGCTTCCTTAAGTCACATTGTGGGGGAAGGAGGGGTGGCCGCACTCTATTACTCCAATCGGATCGTGCAGCTTCCTTTTGCCCTCTTCGGTGTTTCTTTGGCGACCGCCGCACTTCCTACCCTTTCGACCCAAGCCCATGACCAAGGTCTTGAGGAATTCCGGAAGACCCTTCTTTTTTCCTTAAGGTCAGCCTTCTTTGTGATGGTCCCTTCGGTCGTCGGAATTCTCGTATTGGTGCGACCGATCGTTCAGATTCTTTTTGAGCGAGGACAATTCGATACTTATTCCACAGACATCACCACACAAGCCCTTTCCTTTTATGTGATGGGACTTCTGGCCTTTTCAGGATCCAAAATCCTCTCTTCCGCGTTTTACTCGCTTCAAGATACACAAACTCCCGTCAAAGCGGCCGTCGTTTCCCTGATCGCAAACGCTGTACTGAATGCCATTCTGATGTTTCCGATGAAAATAGGGGGGCTTGCCTTGGCCACAGCCCTCTCTTCGACACTCCATTTTCTAATTCTTTACGTTCTTTTGAAAAAAAGGATCGGTTCCTTCGGCGGTCGCACCTTGTTTTGGGCCTTTTGCAAATTTTGTGGCGCCAGTCTTCTCATGACGTTCTCCCTTTTCCTTTCCATTCATTTTATGTCAGGGGGAGAAAGTCGTCTCCGGGTCATCCCTTTTGTGCTGGTCATAGGGGTCGGCGTTATTTCTTATTTTGTCTTCTCCCTTGTACTCAAGGTGGAAGAAGCGGATCGGTTGACGCGATGGATCTTCAAGAGAAGGTAAAATCTTTTCCCGAGGCGCCCGGTGTGTATCTGATGAAGGGGAAAGGGGGTGAGATCCTCTACGTAGGCAAGGCCGCCTCGCTCAGAAAGCGGGTGCTTTCCTATTTTCAAGTTTCCCGATCCCACCCGTCGAAGATCGCCCTTCTTCTGGAACAGGTCAGGGAGGTGGACACCCTTGTCACCCGGTCGGAAGCGGAAGCGCTCTTTTATGAAGCGAGCCTCATCAAGACCCACAGGCCGAAATACAATGTGGCCCTCCGAGATGACAAGACCTATCCTTGGGTGAAACTCACTCATGAGGAATTTCCGCGCATCTTTATTACGCGCCGCAAGGCCGAGGATGGTTCCCTCTACTTTGGTCCATATACCGATGCGAAACTTCTCCGCTCAGCCCTTGCGTCGATGCGGAGGAATTTCCCGCTCAGAAACTGCCGGAAGTTTCCGAAGAAACCCTGCCTTGATTACTACATCGGTCAATGTCTTGCCCCTTGCGTGGGGTACATTGATCGCGTGGCGTATGGGAATATTGTGGAGGAGGCAAAACTTTTTCTGGAAGGGAAGCGCCAGGAACTTTTGCGCTCTCTTTCACAAAAAATGCAGGAGTTCTCCCACGAGAAACGTTTTGAAGAGGCGGCCAAGGTGCGGGATGAGATCGAGGCCTTAAGTGGCGTGGCCTCGCGGGATCAGCGGTCAGGGTGGCTGGAGCAACTTTCGGAGTTAAGAGAAGTACTTCGTTTGGAGGCGATCCCCCATCGCATCGAAGCGTTTGACATTTCGAATATTTTTGGAACCTCCGCTTGCGGCTCCATGGTCTCTTTTGTAGATGGTATTCCTTACAAAGACGGGTATCGGCGCTTCCGGATCAAAGAGGTGAGAGGGATCGATGATTACCAGATGATGCGGGAGGTCGTTCGGCGTCGGTATCGCCGCGTGAAAAGGGAGCATCTCGAGGCACCCGACCTCCTTCTGATTGATGGCGGTCGCGGTCATTTGAGCGCAGCCTCCGGCGTATTGCGGGAGCTGGGTCTTGGGAAACTTGCCATGGTCGGCATCGCGAAACGTCATGAATGGATCTATCAGATGGGCCGATCTGATCCGATCATTCTTCCGAAAACCTCCAAGGCCCTTCATCTCATTCAAAGAATTCGCGATGAAGCCCATCGCTTTGCGATCGGGTATCACCACCTCTTGCGCGAAAGATCGCAGGAAGAATCCATCTTAACAGAGATCCCAGGCCTCGGTCCCCGAAAAAGACAGGAACTTCTCTGTCATTTTAAGAGTCTTGAGGAACTGAAAAAAACCTCCCGGCAAAAATTAATGGAGGTTCGGGGCATCACTGAAAAATTGGCAGAAAGGATTGAAGAAACGCTCCAAGGGAGATGAATATAAACCGGAAGAAACTTTTAAAAGAGGCGAAGAAACTGATTCGGCTTCGGTCGGTTACGACAGCATCGAACCGCGCGATCGCCCATCATGTGGGGACTCTTTTGAAAAAAGGAGGGTTTCGTGTCCGTTACCAGAGTCAAAAGATAGGGAAAATTCCTTTTTATAATGTGATCGGTGCGAAAGGAAAAGGGAAACGTCCCCTCATTCTGATGACTCATCTCGACACGGTTCCGCCCGGACCCCATCCACTCTGGACTAAGACAAAAGGAAATCCATGGAATCCTGTGGGTGAGAGAAACAAGATCTACGGCCTCGGAAGCGCGGATACCAAACTCGATATCCTTTCAAAAATTTTTGCCTCAGCGGACATGCCTACCTCCTCTTTCAAAAGACCTCTCATCATTGTGGGAACGTTTGGAGAGGAGAGGGGACTTTTAGGCGTAAGGGTTTTCTGTAAACGGATGAAGGGACTAAGAGGCATCGCCTTTGTGGGTGAACCCTCCGAACTCAAATGGGTTCATGAACATCGAGGATACGTTGTTCTTGAAATTTCCATTCCGATGAGATCTTTTTCACGTCTTTCGCCGTCCCAGAAAATTTATAGGATGAAGGCGGTCGGGAAATCTACCCACTCCAGCACTCCTGAAAAAGGACGGAATGCCATCCGCCTTTGTTTTGATTTCTTAAAGAGACTTTCACTTCAAGATCCTGACCCGGTCCTTCTTTTTATCGAGGGTGGAACTTCACCCAATCAGGTTCCTGCCGAAGCCATGGCGCTTTTTGCGGCCTCTTCCCAAAAAATTCCCTCCCCTCCTCACCTCCACATTGAGAAGATTGCCAACAGATACCCCATCTCCCACACCGTTCCCTGGAAGGCGCTCTGGGAACTTTTTTCTACTGTTGATCGGGGGATTCGAAGATGGCAGAGGCCGATGACATCGAATGTCGGGGTGATCAGGGTCGAGGGTCGGTTCCTTAAGGTGCTCGTCGATTTCCGCGTGCATGCCAGAGATAAAAATCAGGAAATCCTTGCCTTCTTCAAGAAAAAAACGAAAGAGGTCCTTCGCCACTATCGGCTCCGCGGGAGTTTTCGGATCGAACGGGATGGGCCGAGCCTTTCCGTTTCCCCCGGAAGCCCCATTATCCGCTTGGGCCGCTCAGCAAGCCGCAAGGCAGGAATTCCTTTTCGTCTGACGAAGAAGCCTTCTTGTACGGAGGCGGGATATCTTTGGGAGAAGGGAATTCCTGCACTTGTTTTTGGGGCAGGCAAATCGGCAGGAAACATCCACTCGCCCAATGAGTATAATGAGTTGAAGCAACTTGAGAAAGCAACGTATTTTTACAGGGCGTTGATTGAGACCTATTGTCTGAAGGATTAAATGGTTTTTCTAAGGAGCGTTGAAAAAAAAGATTTTCCCGCTGTTCTTTCATTGGCCAAGGAACTTGATTCCTACAACCTGCCGGATGACCCGAAGGTCATCCGGAACCTGATCCGGACATCCGTTCTCTCCTTTCAGGGAAAACTTCCCAGAACAAAAGCAAAATACCTTTTCGTGATCGAAGAAGAAATTTCGAAGAAGATTTTCGGCTCCTCTTTAATTATCGCAAGACAAGGGACCCCTTCTTCACCGCATATCTATTTGGAAAAGGGGAGGGATCGAAAAGGGGGGTATCTCAAATTCGGTGCGACGAAACAGGGTCCTACTGAAATCGGGGGCCTTGTGCTCAAGAAGGCCTATCGGCGAAGAAAGGAGAAATTCGGGAAGCAACTTTCCTGGGCCCGCTTCCTTTATATGGCGCTTCATCCTGAACGATTTGAACGCCAAGTCCTTGCAGAGTTTCTCCCGCCTCTTCAGAAAAGGAAGGGAAGTCTTTTTTGGGATGCCTTCGGGAGGCGCTTCACAGGGCTTTCCTACCGCGAGGGAGATCGGTTGAGCGTCTACACGAAGAAATTTATTTTCGATCTTTTTCCAAAAGGTAAAGTCTATCTTTCCCATTTCCCGAAAAAGGTGCGTGCGCTTCTTGGAAAAGTGGGGAAAGAAGCTATTCCCGCCTGTCGGATGCTTCAAGCAATCGGTTTCCATCCCAATGGAAGGATAGAGCCTTTTGATGGAGGTCCCTATTACGAAGTGGAACGGAAGAAAATCTCTGTAATCCGAAAAGCAAAAAAATTTAGGTTTCAAAAGGGGAAGGTCCCCCGAAGAGGAAAAGTAATGGCCTATGTCGCTCAAGATTTTTTAAAAATGAAAGAGGGAAGAAAAATCATTGCGGTCCCATTTGAGTAAGGAGAGGAAAAGATGATTTTTAAAGGAAATTATATTGGGGGTCATTTTCAAAAGCCGCAAGGAAATGTCCAGACGCTTCTCAGTGAGGACCCTGGAGACCTGGACCATCCGGTCGGGACATTTGCGTTTTCAGAGGAGGAGGTAGAGCGAGCGGTCGCGGCGGCCCAAGCAGGGTTTTCGGTCTGGAGAGAAAAACCGTTTACGGTTCGTCGGAGAGCCATTCTCCAATTTCACAAAGCCTTGAGGCGGCGGCGCGAAGAACTGGCGCAACTCATCACCCGTGAAATGGGGAAGCCGATACGGGATGCGTTGCAGGAAGTCGATCGGATGATCGAACGGGTTCCTTTAGCGAGTAAAGAAGCAGGACGTCTTTCCGAAGGAAAATCGTATCCCCTCAAAAGAGGAGTCAGAGGCGTTTTACGATACAAACCGAGAGGGATCTTAGCGATTATTGGTCCTTTCAATTTCCCGGGACATATTCCGAATAGTCAAATCCTCCCCGCCATCCTTTTGGGAAACAGCGTTATCTTTAAACCGTCGGAATTCACTCCTTTTGTGGGACAGTTGCTTGCCGAGTTGTGGCATGAGACTGGCCTCCCGAGAGGAATCTTTAATCTAGTTCAGGGGGATGGGCGTGTCGGGAAGACCGTTGTAGCCCACGAGAAAATTCATGGCATTATTTTTACCGGTTCCTATGCCACCGGACAGAAGATTCGGGAAGAGACAGTGCATCAGGTGGATAAACTTGTAGCCTTGGAGATGGGGGGGAAGAATGCGGCGATCGTTTCACGGCATGCCGGCCTTCAAAACGCCGTCGAGAACTGTTTGCTCGGTTCCTTTTCGATTTCAGGGCAGCGGTGCAATGCCACAAGCCGGATCATTCTTGAAAAGAAAATCGCAAAGCCGTTTCTTAAGTCTTTTATGGATAAGGCAAAGAGTGTCACGGTCGGATACGGACTCGATGAGAAGAATTTCATGGGTCCTTTAGTCAGTCAAGATGCGGTTGAGAAGTACCTCTATCACACCGCCTTGGCCCCCAAGGAAAATTTCGAGGTACTTCAAAAGGGAATCCCTCTTGAGAAAGAGAGACGAGGCTATTATGTTCAACCTTCTGTCTGTTTAAGGGAGGTGAAGAAAGGAGAGACCCCTCGAGGTCCCTATACAGAGGAAGAGATTTTCGGACCGAATGTGGCGATCTACATTGTGGATGCTTTGGAGGAGGCGGTTCGCATCCACAACGCCTCCCGCTACGGTCTTATCGCCAGTTTCTTCTCGAAGAGGAAAGAAGAATACGAAAAGATCTTCCGTGAGTTGGAGGTCGGTCTTCTCAATTGGAATCAGGCGACGATCTATAGTAGCGCCCGTCTTCCTTTCGGGGGGGTGAAACGGAGCGGCAACCATCACCCGGTCGGTGCCTTTGTGCCGCATCTCTGTACCTATCCTGTCGCTGTCCTTGAAAAACCGTTCGGGAGGAGGGACTAAGTCCCGCCTTCATCGGGGATAGGTCTAACCGTCATTGGGACTTAGTCCCGCTTTGGCTTTGAAAGAGGAGGGGGGATGGCCCTTGTGCCTGCCGTTCTCATGGGGGATCCTGAACATTTTCATATCCGTTCGGGAAGCAATCCCCACACACGGAATATCTGGGGCCTTCGCAAAAAGGTCGATCTGAAGAGGGCCAAAGAACAGTGGCACACCTTTGCGAAGACCTTGACCGATCTCGGCGTCCACGTCGTTGTCCTTCCTCCTTCCATAGAAAACCCCGGTTCTGTTTTTCCCGCAAATGCCGGATTTCTTTATCCGAAAAACACAGGGCTCAGGGGGCGCTTTTACTTAAGTAACCTCACCCCTGGAAGAAAAGGGGAGCGGCCTCTCTACGAAGCGTTCTTGAGCCGACTCGGTTTTAGAATCGGAGAAATTCCTTTTCCTTTTGAAGGAGAGGCCGACTTTATCGAGACATCTTCTGCGTTTCTTTTCACATCCGGCAAAATTGTGAAACAACGGTTTGTCCCGCGGTTTGGGTTTCCTCCCTACAGGCGTCTTTATGGATTTCGAAGCGATGTCCGGAATCTTGAGTTCTTGAAGAGGATTGTGGAAAATCACTCTATTTTGTCTCTCGCACTCGTGGACGAAGCGTTTTATCATGGGGATACGGCCCTTTCTCCGTTGGGTCCTCAGAAAGAGCACCTTTTGGCCTATCTTCCAGCCCTTGAGCGTTCTTCTCAAAAAGAACTCCTCGCCCTTTTTAAAAATCGGCTCATTCCCCTTGGAGAAGAGGATGCACGATCGTTTGCCGCAAACGGTTTTCAGGTCCTCCTTAAGGCAACTCCTTATTTTTTCTTACCTGCAGCTGTTTCTAAAGGCCTGCTACAGCGCATTGCATCCAAAGGGGTGAAGCCTGTAGTCGTGGATGTGTCGGAATTTTCCAGTAAAGGGGGCGGGTCGGTTAAATGCCTCTTGTGCGATTTGGGAGGGGTGGATCTGGAAAGTGATTCATTCTCCGAGACCCAAAAACGTTTTTGGGAGGAGCGCTCTTATAAGCGACTTTACTTTTAACTCTTTTTATGGTATAATCTTTCAAATTCGACTTAGAAGGAGGGCAAGATGAAAAAGGGACTTTTTAAAACGCTCTGCATCGTACTTCTTTTGGAAGTGGTGATCGGTTCTCTGAATCTGGCGCAGGCAGAGGAGAAGTCGTCGTCTCGTAGACAACGGGCCTTGAGGTGGGAAAAGACATGGCTCAATCCTCCTCACCGCAGACACACGGATAGTTCCACGACCGCACAAAGGCAGGCCGAATTCCAAGAACGGACCTCGAGGTGGGAAGATACCTGGTTAAACGCTCCTCGCCGTAGACATACGGATACCTCTACCACCGCCTCAAGACAGGCCAATTTCAAGAAACGGTGTGTGGCTTGGGAAAAGACATGGTTCAACGCTCCTCGCCGTAGACATACGGACAGTTCTCCTTTCCAAACCGCCTCCTCAGCACAAAACGTTAAGTAATTTTCCTTTTCAATAAAAAGACCTTCTCTCCCTGAGAAGGTCTTTTTATTTGCCTGGAGGGGGCGTCTGAAGTAGAATAGAAATGTTTAAAAGAGGTTAAACAGATGCTTGTGGATATCAAGGCGAGACTCGCAGTCCTCACAGAAACCCTTGAGAAAGTGCGAGGGTATCTTTGACGTCGAGACGGCCCTAAAGAAAATCGCTTCTCTTGAGACGGACATGGCAAGTTCCCTTTTCTGGAACGACGCCAAGAAAGCCAACGAAACCATCCAGGCACTCAAGAAACTGAAAGGGGGGATCGAACCGTGGCTGGAATGCCAGAAGGGGGCGAAGGACCTTCGCGACCTTTTGGCGGTGGCCAGTGAGGAAAATGTTTCAGATCTTCAAGAATGTGAAAAAGAGTTGCAACTTCTTGAAGAGAGAATTCGCGTCCTCGAGACAAGAAGACTTCTTGGAGGAAAGGACGATTTCCGAGACGCCATCTTGAGCATCAATGCGGGTGCGGGTGGGACTGAATCGTGCGATTGGACAGCAATGCTTCTCAGGATGTACGAACGGTGGGCGGAAGGGAAGAGGTATAAGGTCGAGACGCTCGATTTTCTCCCTGGCGAAGAAGCGGGTCTTAAAAACGTTACGATTCTTATCAAGGGCGAATTTTCCTATGGCTTTTTAAAGGCGGAAGTGGGAGTCCACCGCCTTGTCCGTATTTCTCCTTTTGATGCCAACAAACGTCGTCACACCTCCTTCGCTTCCGTAGATGTCATTCCGCAAGTTTCAGATGATATCCAGATCGATATTAAAGAATCAGACCTCCGGATTGATACCTACCGCTCCAGTGGCAAAGGAGGTCAGCATGTGAATGTGACCGATTCCGCCGTCCGGATGACCCACCTTCCTACAGGGGTCGTCGTGCAATGTCAGAATGAACGGTCTCAACATAAGAACAAGGTGACAGCGATGAAGGTGCTCCGGGCACGCCTCTACGAACGCGGTCAACGGGAGAGGCAGGAGGCACTGCAGAAAGCCTACGGGGAAAAACGGGAGATCGCCTGGGGAAGCCAGATCCGCTCCTACGTTTTCCATCCCTATTCTTTGGTCAAGGATCATCGGACAGAAACAGAAACCTCCAACGCAACCTCCGTCATGGACGGAAACATCGATCTTTTTCTCCAGGCATTTCTCGAATGGCAGGCTCGGTCGGAGAAACGTTCATGAAGGGAAACTATGACGCCCTCTTTCTTATCCTATTCCTTATTTCAACGCCCCTAAGCCATGCGGGTGGAAAACTGTATTATGGAACAGGGGAGGGGGCGGGGGTCAAAGTCTCCATTCCTCTGGGGGAAAAGAATTCTTTTCGGGTCCGCCACGTGGTCGATGGGGATACGATTGAACTTGAAAATGGGGAGAAGGTTCGTTACATTGGTATCGATGCCCCAGAGGAGCGTAAGCGCGTGGGGGAGGCGTGGTTCTATGACCCTGAGCCGTATGCGACGGAAGCCACTCAGGAAAATCAGGCCCTCGTGGAAGGCAAGAAGGTCCGTCTTGAATTTGACCGGGAGAGGCGGGATCCCTATGGGAGGCTCCTCGCCTATGTGTATGTCCCGATCGCGTTTCTCGGAAATGCTTCTTATGATGGAGAGGTGATGCTGGAGAGCCACGAGATTTTCGTAAATGCGCTTCTCCTTCAAAAAGGTCTTGCGCGACCCTTATTGGTTCCGCCGAATGTCCGCTATGCGGATCGGTTTAAGACCCTTGCCCTGAAGGCGCAAAAAGAGAAGAGGGGCCTCTGGGAAGAAAGGAAAGAATAGAAAACGATGCTTGCCAATGTGAAATACTTTTTGGAGGCGGTCAGCAAACGTCAAGCGATCTCGTTTGAAACAAAAATATATGCCCTTTTGGATGAATGGGATATCCAGAATCCGACGGAGCAATTCATGTATATTGCGCTCTGTCACCTTTACTGGGACCTGATGAATGACTATTTCATCTACAAGACGACGAAAGAAGGCCAGGTGGTGGAGAAGGTGATGCTCCGCCTCGCGATCGGTCATGCCGTGAAGATCGGGGAGTTTGAAGTCGATTTCCTTGTGATTTACAAGACCAAGAAAGAAGATGTCCGTATTGTCATCGAGTGCGATGATGCGCCCGCCTCTCAAAAGGGCGACGAAGAGAAGATGATGGATGAAGTGAAGGATAAGGCGCTCAAGGAGGATGGCTACCATGTCTTGCGCTTCACCCGGGAGCAGATCCTGACCGATCCTCTGGAATGTGCCCGAGAGGCCTATAACCTGATTACGGACTAAGAGTATGAAAGAGACAAGAGACAAGCGACGAAAGGCCAATCTTGTTGCTTGTTACTTGTTGCTTGTTGTGTCCTTCATTCTCAGCGGTTGTGGCGCCTTCCTCAAAGAGTATGAACCAAGGCCCGTCATCCCTTCGGAAGAAGCACCGTGATCATTTTTGTTGTGTGTGTTGCCCTTTTGCTTCAGGCCGGGTGTAGCACTTCTTACTATAATCTCGCCACCCAACGTGAAGAGTGGGTCCTTTACTCGACCGACAAAGAGGTGGAAATGGGTCGAAAGATTTCGAGGCAACTGGAGAAGCGCCTCAAAGTGCTGGAGGATCAAACCGCTCAAGACCGTGTCAACACCATCGGACAGAAATTGGCCGCGCACGGCGACCGTAAAGAACTCCTCTATTATTTCAAAGTCCTCGATCTTAAAGAGGTGAATGCCATCTCTCTTCCCGGCGGCTACGTCTACGTGAATCGGGGTCTTCTTGAGAAGATCAAAAGCGACGATGAGTTGGCGGGTGTACTCGCTCATGAAATCGGTCACATTGCGGCACGCCATGCGATGAAACGGCTTCAGGCTTCCATGGGATATGGCCTTCTCCAGGCGCTCGCCGTGGGAACAGGAACAAACCGTCAGGCGATCCGGGGGGCCCAAATCGCCTTCACGCAGATTTTCCTCGCCTATTCACGAGGGGATGAACTGCAGGCGGACCGTTTGGCGGTCAAGACGATGCGGCGCGCCGGTTACGATCCGTATGGCATGTCCCGTTTTCTTAAGAAACTTAAAGAGATCCATCGGGATAAACTCGCCCCGGGAACTTACTTAAGGACCCATCCGTTTGTGTCAGACCGTGTTCGGGTCGTCCACGAGGAGATCGAGGGGAAGATGCGGTTTGAAGACTACATCAACCGAGAGGAAGGGAATCTCGAGTGAAACGCAAAGGACGTGAAGCGTGAAGCGTCGTTCGTGAAGCGAAATACGAGATACGCTTCACGAGATACGCAGCTGAGGACAACTTGCTTAACCAGTTACTAAAGTTTATTGGAACGCAGAACGAGCGGGAACTGAGAAGAGTCGCTCCCATCATTCAAAGAATCAACGCCCTTGAAAAAGAGGTCGCTTCTCTTTCCGATACCGAGTTGCGCGTTAAGACAGAAATGTTTAAAACGATCCTGCAGCAGAAAGAGAAGGATATCGCACCGGACATCGACGAGCTCAACGGGGCGTTTGTCTTAAGCAGTTCCCCGGAGGAAAGGGTGAGGATCAAGCAGAAAATTAAAAGGAAGAGGAACGAAATCTTTGAGGAGATCCTTCCCGAGGCTTTTGCGGTAGTCCGGGAGGCGGGGAAGCGGACGATTCAGATGCGTCACTTTGATGTCCAGCTCATCGGGGGGATCGTGCTTCATCAAGGAAAGATCGCCGAGATGGCGACGGGAGAAGGGAAGACACTTGTAGCGACACTTCCGGTGTATCTGAACGCCCTTTTGGGAAAAGGGGTCCATGTGATTACGGTCAACGATTACTTGGCACGGCGAGATAGGGAATGGATGGGCCCGATCTATGAATTTTTGGGACTCACCGTCGGGGTGATTCAACATGACATGTCGTCCCAAGAGCGGCAGACCTCCTATGGGTGTGATGTGACGTATGGGACCAACAACGAGTTTGGATTTGATTATTTAAGGGACAACATGGTCCATGACAAATCGGAAAGGGTCCAGCGTATTTTGCATTATGCGATTGTCGATGAAGTCGATTCTATCCTCATCGATGAGGCGAGAACGCCTCTTATCATTTCAGGGCCGGCAGAGGAATCTACGGAGAAATATTACAAGATCGACCGGCTCATCCCGTCACTCCATAAGGGGACGGAGTATCAGGTCGATGAAGAACATGAAACGTCGCATCTCACGGAAGAAGGGGTACACAAGATTGAAGGACTTCTGGGGGTAGAGAACCTGTATGAGGATGCCCATATCGACCTCGTCCACCATGTGAATCAGGCCCTTCGGGCACACACCCTCTTTAAACGGGACGTGGATTACGTTGTCAAGGACAATGAGGTCCTGATTGTGGATGAGTTTACCGGCAGACTCATGCCGGGACGGCGGTGGTCAGACGGACTTCATCAAGCGATTGAAGCGAAAGAAGGGGTAAAGATCGAACGAGAAAACCAGACCCTCGCGACGGTCACCTTCCAAAATTATTTCAGGATGTACGAAAAACTTGCCGGCATGACCGGGACGGCCGCCACCGAGGCCGTTGAATTCGAACATATTTACAAACTCGATGTCGTGGTCATCCCGCCGAACCGTTCGCTCATCCGGACCAATCACCCCGATGTTATTTACAAGACAGAAAAAGAAAAATTCCGCGCGGTGATCGAGGAGATCATCGATCTTTACAAAAAAGGGCGACCTGTTCTTGTGGGAACCATTTCGATTGATAAATCGGAGGTCTTAAGCGATCTTCTCAAGAAAAGGGGAATTCCCCATCAGGTCTTAAATGCAAAGTATCACGAGATGGAAGCCCGGATTGTGGCCCAAGCGGGTCGGAAGCATGCGGTCACCATCGCGACCAACATGGCCGGTCGGGGAACAGATATTCTCCTCGGTGGAAATGCTCAGTTTCTGACTCGGGATCTCATTCAACAGCGGGAAAAAGAGGAGGAAAAATTAAGTGAAGAGGGGAAGTCTTCCCTCCTTATCCAGAAGAAGGGTGAGGTGGAGATAGAACATCGGGAGGTCGTTGGCCTTGGAGGGCTTCATATTTTAGGAACGGAGCGTCACGAAGCGCGCCGGATCGACAACCAACTTCGAGGCCGTTCAGGTCGCCAGGGGGATCCCGGTTCCTCACGATTCTATCTTTCTCTGGAAGATGACCTCATGCGGATCTTCGCCTCGGACCGGATCGCAAAGTTTATGGATTTCTTCAAATGGGAAGAGAATACTCCCATTGAACATGCGATGGTTTCCAAATCGATCGAGATTGCGCAGAAACGGGTAGAGGGCCACCATTTCGAGATTCGTAAGCAACTTCTTTCATTTGACAATGTCATGAATCGGCAGCGGGAGGTGATTTATGAAGAGCGACGGGCGATTATTGAAGGAGAAACGCTGAAAGTTCACCTCTTCGAAATGGCGGAGGAAGTGATCGAGGAACAGGTGGACATTTTCCTAAACGAGGCGCAGCGGCCGGAAGAGTGGGATCTCGAGGGACTCGCGGAATGGGCCCGTACCAAATGGGGGCTCGGCCTTTTTTCAAAGGCATTGGAGGAGAAAGAGCGAGGAGAGGCGAAACAGAAAATTTTAGAGCAGTTTAAACTGGCTTACGAGACAAAGGAAAAAGAATTGGGAGAAGAACTCATGCGCCCTCATGAGCGGATGATCCTTCTTCAAGTGGTCGATTCCAAATGGAAAGACCATCTCTATCAGATGGATGGTCTCAGGGAAGGAATTGGGCTGCGGGCTTATGGTCAACAGGATCCTCTTGTGGAGTATCAGCATGAAGCCTACGAAATGTTTCATGGGATGATCCGGCGGATCAAAGAAGATGCCCTCGAGTACATCTTGAAGTTCAGGGCGGTCGGTCTCGAGAAAGTATTAAGCGTCTTTGAGACCGTTCCCCAGGAGTTCATTCATGCGGAGGCGACACGATTCGAGGGGATCTCTGCGAAAGGGGAGGGAACTCCGCCGCCACTTTCGGATCCTTTTGCCTCTGCCCGAGCAGCGACTCCCGAAAGTCTAGAGCCTTACCACCGAGAGGGACCCAAGGTGGGGAGGAACGATCCTTGTCCCTGCGGAAGTGGTAAAAAATATAAAAAGTGTCATGGTGCCTAATTGAAGGCGGCCGCCCTTTCTATTTTCTCAGCCATTCTCCTGAGCATTTCTTTCCCGAAGATCGATCTTGAATTCCTCGCGTGGTTTGCCTTCGTCCCTTTTTTCTTTGCCACCGAAAGCAAGAGCGTCCTAGAGACCTTTTGGCTTTCAGCCGTTACAGGATTCACTTTTTTCTTTGGCCTTCTTTATTGGGTCGGCCGTGTCACATGGGCGGGTGCGATCGTTCTGGTCCTTTATTGCTCACTCTACTTTGCCCTCTTTGGACTCGGCACGAAGTTTCTGAGGCGGCATTCGATCCTTTGGATCCCTCCCCTCTGGGTCTTTCTTGAATTTTTAAGGAGCACTCTTTTTACAGGGTTCGGATGGGGCCTCCTCGGCTATTCCCAGTGGCGCATGCTTCCCCTCATCCAGGTGGCAGATCTTACCGGCGCCTATGGTGTCTCGTTTCTGGTCATGCTTGCGAATGGCTGTCTTTATGAGCTTTTGAGGGAAGGGAGGAAAAGGAGAAAAGACATTTTCTTTTCAATCGTCCTTTTTCTCCTCCTTTTCTCCGGCTCCTTTTTTTATGGGAGAAAACAGATCACTTCTTCCGTGTCTCCTTCGACACTCCGCGCCTCCGTGATTCAGGGGAACATCCCTCAAGATCTTAAGTGGGACCGTTCTGTTCAGGATCTTGTCATGAAAAAGTATGAACGGCTGACAGAGTGGGTGGCGCTCAATCATCCCGATGTGATCTTCTGGCCGGAGACAGCGGTCCCCGGTTTTCTTCCCGATGAGAAGGACCTCTGGGAGCGGCTTTTGTCGTTGAGTCAAAAATCCGAGACCTATCTTTTGGTGGGGGCCCCATGGGTTGAGAAGGGCCGGACCTATAATAGCGCCCTTTTTCTTCGAAAAGGCGAAGTCCTTCAGCGTTACGATAAACTCCATCTTGTGCCGTTCGGAGAGTTCATTCCTTTTGAGGAAAACTTTCCGATACTGCGCGAATGGATTGTCACCGGAGATTTCCATCCGGGGAAAGAGGAGACGGTTTTCCGCCATCCCAAAGGGACTTTTTCAACCCTCATCTGTTTTGAGGATATTTTCCCTCCTCTTGTGCGCCGTCTTGCGAAGGAGTCCGACTTCCTCGTCAACGTGACGAATGATGCTTGGTTCGGGAAAAGCGGAGCCCCTTTTCAGCATGCCCAAGCCTCCTGTTTCCGCGCCATTGAAAACCGAAGAACTGTTCTGCGCGTCACAAATACCGGCTATACCTCCCTGATCGGCCCGACAGGAGAGATCCTACGGCATCTGGAAAGAGGAGGGGAGACCCTCTTTGTCACCGCCTCTCAAACGTGGGATGTTCCTCTTTCCCAAAAGGAGACCTTCTATTCCCGCCACGGCGACCTGTTTGCCTGGTTCTGCACCATCGCCACGGTTTTGGGCCTTGGTCTTGCCCTTTTGATGCGACTTCTTCCAGAGAAGCGGAAACCTACCAGAATCCAGACTTCCTAATTCTGTTGACACGCATCTTGCCTTGCGATATAATCTTACGACCAACTCTGTCTTATGGATGAGATAAACGAACTGTTCAAGGAACGGCTCAAAAAATTGGACGCTTTCAGGGGTCTCCGGCTCTATGATGAACCGGTCGATCCTTACGGAGGGCGCTTTGAGCGGAGCGGGTCTCTTAAGGAGATCACTTCGCAGTTTGAAGAAGGAAAACGGGCCAAAGTCGCGGGGCGGCTTTTGGCAATCCGCACCCATGGGAAGTCCAGTTTCTGCGACCTGCGCGATCAGGAAGGGAAACTCCAACTTTATTTGAAAGAGGACGTTGTTGGAAAAGAGGCGTTTGAATTTTTCACGAAGATCGACATCGGAGATGTCTTGGGAGCGGAGGGGACTCTCTTTAAAACCAAAACAGGGGAAATCACTCTCCGGCTGGAACGGTTTGAACTCCTTGCAAAGAATCTAAGACCTCTTCCTGAAAAGTGGCATGGTCTTAAAGACATAGAAATCCGTTACCGGCAGCGCTACGTCGACCTCATGATGAATGAAGAGGCGCGGGCCGTTTTTATCCTACGAAGTCGACTGATTCAAAAAATGAGGGCCTTTTTGGATCAGCGCGGATTTCTCGAGGTAGAGACACCGATGTTGCATCCAATCCCTGGTGGGGCGGCGGGCGAACCCTTTCAGACACACCATAACGCCCTCGACGCGGATCTTTATCTACGGTTGGCACCGGAACTGTATCTCAAAAAACTCCTCGTCGGCGGATTTGAGAAGGTCTATGAAATCGCCAAGAGTTTCCGGAATGAGGGAATTTCCACGCGGCACAATCCTGAATTTACGATGCTCGAGGCGTATGCGGCGTATTGGAATTATGAGGACATGATGGCGTTTCTGGAAGAGATGTTCCTTTTTCTTGCAAAGGAGATTCTCGGAAAGACCACCTTGGCGTATCAGACGACGGAGGGGTCGGTCCTATCGGTCGATCTTACCCCTCCCTGGGATCGGGTCTCTTTCGCTTCGCTTCTGAAGGAGAAGTATGATATTGGCCCCACCGATTCGACGGAAGTCTGGGCATCGAAGCTTAAGAAAGGGGAGGGGAAGGGAATCGGCCGGAACGTACAGGGAAAGATCTCACGGTCTCAGATTGTGAAACTGACTGAGGAGCTCCTTGAACCTCGCTCCAAAGGAAAGCCCCTTTTTGTGATCGATTATTTTAAGGAACTCTGTCCCTTGGCGAAGAATAAAAAAGAGAATCCGAACCTCTGTGAACGCTTCGAACTTTTTATCGGTGGGATGGAAGTGGCAAACGCCTATTCGGAACTGAATGATCCCATTGAACAAAAGAGACGTTTTGAGGCGCAACAGGATGGCGTGGCAGATGCTTCAAAAATCGACGAGGATTTTTTAAGGGCTCTCGAATATGGGATGCCGCCTGCGGCGGGCTTAGGTGTGGGGATTGACCGGCTCACCATGCTCTTCACCAATCAAAGTTCGATTCGGGAAGTGATTCTCTTCCCGCAGTTAAAACCAGAACGGTAATGTCAAATGACAAAGCACAAAATTCAAAATAAATTCAAAGCACAAATGTCAAATGACAAAACCGGGGTTGACGTTTTGGAATTTGAATTTTGAATTTATTTTGTGCTTTGAATTTTGACATTTGGTATTTGGATTTTCCTATGCGTTACGAATGCTTTATCGGACTACGATACCTCTTAGGTCGACGGAAGAGTTTCTTCGTGTCTCTGACAACACTTCTTTCGATGGCGGGGGTGGCGGTGGGGGTGATGGCTCTTATCGTGGTCATTGCGGTCATGAGCGGATTTGACTCGGATCTCAAAGAAAAAATCGCAGGGACGAATGCCCATCTCTATATCGAGGCGTTTGAGGGGATGACCTCTCCGGAAGAGGTGGTGGCGCATCTGGCCTCGGTGGAGGAGGTCACGGGAAGTTCCCCCTATATTCAGGGGCAGGGGATGGTGGTCAAGGGGGATGCTGTCCGCGGGGTCCTTTTGCGCGGTGTCGATCCCAAGAGAGAGAGCTCGGTGACCCGCATTCAGAGTTACCTTGAAAAAGGTTCGATGGCGCTTGGGCCAGAGGAGATTCTTTTGGGAAGGGAACTTGCGAACACGTTGAATGTCGATATAGGGGATGAACTTCGAGTCGTTTCCTCTTTTAAGACAAAAGGAGAAACGTTCCGTGTCGGAGGTATCTTCCGCTCCGGTATGTACGACTACGATCTCAATTTGGCCTTTGTTTCCTTGAGGGACGCTCGTCGTCTTTTCCATATGGAGGGCTTGGTGGGTGGCGTCGGTGCACGAGTCGTCGATATGTACCAAGTAGAAAAGGTCCGGCAGAAGGTGGAACGGCTTTTAGGCCCTCGTTATCGGGTCACGACTTGGATTGACCTTAATCGGAATCTATTCGGGGCGTTGGCGCTTGAAAAAACAGCGATGTTCATCATCCTTTCCCTCATCGTTTGCGTGGCCTGTTTTAACATCGCAAGTTCCCTCATCATGATGGTGATGGAAAAGACAAAGGATATTGGGGTCTTGAAGTCGATCGGGAGTACCGGTCGTTCCATCCGCCTCATCTTTTCCATTCAGGGCCTCCTCATCGGTCTTGTGGGAATCCTGGGGGGTGTTGCGGGAGGGTTTGGACTCTGCGCCTTCTTAAAGCGATACCCATTTATCCGTCTGCCGCAGGATATTTATTACATTGAAAGACTTCCTGTGGAAATTCAATGGGGCGACTCTTTTTTAATCGCCTTTGCGGCACTCCTCATCAGTTGGCTCGCCACCCTTTATCCGGCATGGCAGGCTTCTCGGCTAGATCCGGTGGAAGCCCTTCGGTATGAATAGACCTTACTTAGAAACGTTGCCTGAGCGGCCGAGCGTGCGAGAAACGGTGGATGTTATTCTTGAAGCAAGGGATCTTCATAAGTCTTTTGAGGGTCCTGCGGAGGAAATTCAAGTCATCCGAGGCATCGATCTAAAGGTGCCACGCGGAAAAATCATTGCTATTGTTGGAAGATCGGGCACAGGAAAATCAACCCTCTTACACCTATTGGGAGGACTGCAGCGGCCTTCGGAAGGATCGGTTCTCTTTGAAGGGGTTGATTTCTATTCCCTTTCAGAAGAGAAACGGGCACACTTACGAAACGAGAAACTCGGTTTTGTGTTCCAGTTTTATCATCTCCTGCCCGAGCTCTCCGCCCTCGAGAACGTCGTGCTTCCGGCGATGATCTTGAGGAGGCATGCCTTTTCTTCCGTGAAGAAAGAAGCTGCGGCGCTTCTGGAAGAGTTGGATTTAGGGGATCGGGAAGATCATCATCCGAATGAACTTTCAGGAGGGGAACAGCAGAGGGTGGCCATCGCGCGCGCTTTGATGAACCGGCCGGACATCGTCTTGTGTGACGAGCCGACCGGGAATCTGGATTCAAAAACGGGGGAAGGGATTCTTCGTCTGATGGTCATGCTGAATGAAACGCTGAAAACGACTTTTTTGATTGTGACGCACGCCGAGGGCGTGGCGAAAATCGCTTCAAAGGTCTTTGCCATTCAAGATGGGCGTCTCGAGGAGAAGCAATGAGGAACAACAATCGCCTGAAGGTGTACCTCAACGGAAAACTGGTGGATAAAAGCGAAGCGAAGGTCTCTGTCTTTGATCATGGACTTCTCTATGGAGACGGGGTCTTTGAAGGGATCCGTTCTTACGAGGGCCTTGTCTTTAAACTGAAAGAGCACCTTGATCGATTTTTTGAATCGGCCAAAACCTTGATGCTCAAGATACCCCTTTCGCGGGAGGAGCTCACGGAGGCGATCGTTCTTACGTTAAAGACGAATCGCCTGAAGGATGCGTATATTCGCCTCGTGACAACACGGGGCGAAGGGGATCTGGGACTTGACCCGAGGAAGTGCGATCGCCCCACAATCATTATCATTACCGACCGGATCGTTCTCTACCCCAGGAAACTTTATCGGGAAGGCCTCGAGATCATTACCGTGCCGACCCAGCGAAATATCCCAGCTGCCGTGGATCCTCAGATCAAGTCGCTCAACTATTTGAACAATATCCTTGCAAAAATCGAGGCGGTGAATGCCGGGAAGGAAGAAGCGATCATGCTCAACCATGCGGGATATGTGGCGGAATGCACGGGCGACAATATTTTTATTGCAAAAGGGGGTGAACTTCTCACCCCCCCCACCTATGTGGGAGCTCTTAGGGGGATCACCCGAATGGCGGTCATCGCCATCGCCCGACGGGAGAAAATTCCCATTCGGGAAGAGGTGATAACGCGCCACAATGTGTTTAATGCGGAGGAATCGTTTCTGACCGGAACGGCTGCTGAAGTGATTCCGGTGGTGAAGGTGGATGGACGGATGATCGGCAAGGGGAAGCCAGGGCCTTTAACCTTACGCATCATGCGGGAATTTCATAAACTGACCCGGACCGACGGCGTGCGGTACCGTCTATAGAGAAAATGACAAATGACAAAACGTTTTGTTATTTGAAAATTTGAATTTATTTTGGATTTTGTGCTTTGTCATTTGGAATTAAACTGAATGTTCATGAGCGGAGTTTAACATGGTTTGCGATGTCTGTAAGACCAATCAGGCGACGGTGCATCTAACGGAAATTATCGACGAGGAAATGACGGAGCTCCATCTCTGCGAAGAGTGCGCCCGGAAGAAATCGGCCTCGATGGAGCAACATTTTGGACTCTCCGACCTTTTGGCGGGCCTTGCCGATCTCGGGTCGCAGCTTGGGCAGGAAGCGGATACCAAGATCGCCTGCTTAAATTGCGGACTGACCTATGATGATTTCAAGCGGATCGGCCGACTTGGCTGCAGCGAGTGTTACCAGGCTTTCCGGAAGAGTCTGACGGGACTCCTGAAGCGGATTCAGGGTTCCGGACAGCATGTCGGGAAGTCCCCCAAGAAGATGCCGGTGCAGACTCCTTCGGCGCCGCCGAAGGAGAAACCAAAAAGCGAACTTCAGGAACTCCGAGAAGAATTAAAAATTGCGGTTCAGGAAGAGGCCTTTGAAGAAGCGGCGAGACTTCGGGACAAGATTCATGAACTTGAGAAGAAATCGGGAAAACAGGCATGAAGATCGACGACCTTCTTGAACAACCGAGTGAATGGTTGAAGGGGACAGGACCCCAGTCTGAAATTGTTCTCTCAAGCCGCATCCGCTTGGCGCGAAATCTTGACCATTATCCCTTTTCTCACTGGGCGGATAAAAAACAGGAGGAAGAGGTGTTGGAAAAGGTGAAGAAGACCTTTCTCACTTCTCCTTATCTCAAAGGGGCCCTCTTTTTGAAACTTGGTGATCTTACCTCGACCGATAAGCAGTTTCTCATCGAGCGCCATCTCATCAGTCGAGAACATGCCGTGAATGTTGACCACAAGGCGGTGTGCATGACGCCCAATGAGATGATTAGCATCATGGTCAATGAGGAGGACCATTTAAGGATTCAAGTCCTTCAATCAGGATTCGATCTCATGGAAGTCTGGCGGGTGGCTGATACCATTGATGACAGCCTCAGCGAACATCTGACCTACGCCTTCTCCACGAACTGGGGATACCTCACCTGTTGTCCGACGAATACGGGGACAGGGCTGCGCGCCTCTGTCATGTTGCATCTGCCGGCGCTGGTGATGACGAAGCAAATCAACAAGGTCATTCAAATGATCACGAAGCTTCACCTCACGGCAAGGGGATTTTATGGCGAAGGCACTCAGGCGAGTGGAAACCTCTTCCAGATCTCCAATCAGGTGACGCTGGGTCATACCGAGATCGAGATCATCGACAACATTGAGCGGATCATCCGTCAGGTCATTGAGTATGAACAGGGTGCCCGTAAGACATTGATGACGCAAGAAAAGGCAGAACTCCAGGACCGTATTTTCCGCGCCTATGGGACACTCAAGAATGCTCATATCATTACCAGCAATGAGACCATTGATTTGATCTCGATGGTGAGACTCGGTGTGGATATGGGCCTCATCAAGGACTTAAACCGTGAACTACTGAATGAACTGTTCATTGTGACGCAGCCCGCCCACCTCCAGAAGCTAGAGGGAAAGACCCTCTCGGCTTCCCAGCGGGATTTGAAGCGGGCGACGATTATTCGGGGTAAGCTATCAAAGCAATGACAAATGACAAAATCCAAATGTCAAAATAAACTCAAAATTCAAATGACAAAAACCCAAACAAGGTTTTGTGATTTGGACTTTGGATTTATTTTGGATTTTGTGCTTTGACATTTGTCATTTGGGATTTGGAATTTTATGGAGGGTGGACATGTTTAATCGATTCACCGAAAGGGCACGAAAAGTAATCATCCTCGCCAAAGAAGAGGCGAAACGGTTCAACCATGATTATATCGGGACAGAGCATATCTTGTTAGGCCTCGTCCGAGAGGGGGAGGGTGTCGCGGCGGCGGTGCTGCGGAACCTCGGCTTAAGTTCTGACAACATCCGCTTAGAAGTGGAAAAATTGGTGCAGACCGGACCGAGCACCATCGTTTCCGGCGATATTCCCTTCACTCCCAAGGCGAAGAAGGTGATTGAACTCGCCATGGATGAAGCGCGTTCTCTCGGGCATAACTATATCGGTACGGAACATCTTCTTCTCGGTCTCATTCGGGAAGGGGAAGGGGTCGCTTCTCAGGTCCTTCTCAATTTGGGCCTGGACCTTGCCAAGGTGCGGAGTGAAGTGATGGCCCTTCTCGGTTCTGGTGCCCCTTCTCCCGGCACCCCAACCACTTCCTACAAGACCAAGACGCCCGCTTTGGATGCCTTTGGGCGGGATCTTACGGCGCTCTCACGGGAAAATAAACTTGATCCGGTGATCGGTCGAAAAAATGAAATTGAACGGGTCATCCAGATTCTCGCCCGCCGGACAAAGAATAATCCTGTTCTCCTCGGCGAGGCGGGGGTGGGGAAAACGGCGATTGTAGAAGGGCTCGCTCAAATGATCGTTGCCGGAGATATCCCCGAAGTGCTTCGTGACAAACGGGTGGTGACACTCGACCTTGCCCTCATGGTGGCGGGGACAAAATACCGTGGCCAGTTTGAAGAGCGGATTAAGGCCGTCATGGATGAGATCAAACGGTCCGAGAATGTCATTATTTTTATTGATGAGCTGCATACCCTCGTCGGCGCAGGAGGGGCAGAAGGGGCGATCGATGCCTCGAACATTCTCAAACCCGCCCTTTCTCGGGGAGAAATTCAGTGCATCGGAGCGACGACCTTGGATGAATACCGGAAATACATTGAAAAGGATGCAGCGCTCGAGCGGAGATTTCAGACGATCTTTGTGGAGCAGCCGTCGGTGGAAGAGACGATTGAGATTTTAAAGGGCCTTCGGGATAAATATGAAGCCCACCACCGCGTGAAGATTCTGGATGAAGCGCTTGTGGCGGCGTCGAAACTTTCGGACCGCTACATTACCGGACGTTTTCTGCCGGATAAGGCAATCGACCTCATTGATGAAGCGGGGTCCCGTTCGCGACTCTCGGTGATGACGATGCCAAAAGAGGTGAAGGAGCAGGAGGAGAAGATCGAGACCCTTCGTAAGGAAAAAGAGGCAGCCATTAAGGGGCAGGATTTTGAAAAGGCCGCAGCCCTTCGAGACCAGGAAAGGGAGGCGAAACATAACCTTGAAAGAATGAAGCAGACTTGGAAGGAACGGAAGATGGAATCGAGTCCACAGGTGACTGCAGAAGATATTGCCACTATCGTCTCCAAATGGACCGGCGTCCCTGTCATTAAACTTGAAGAAAAAGAGATGGAACGGATTACGCGGATGGAGGAAGAACTTCATAAGCGGGTCATCGGTCAGGACGAACCGATCAGTGCGATTACCCGGGCGATCCGCCGTTCACGAACCGGTCTTAAGGATCCCCGCCGCCCCATCGGCTCTTTCATCTTTCTCGGTCCAACAGGGGTTGGGAAGACCCTCCTGGGCAAAGTGCTTGCTGAGTTCCTTTTCGGTGATGAAGATGCGATGGTGCAAATCGATATGTCCGAATACATGGAAAAATTCAACGTATCCCGTCTGGTCGGGGCACCGCCAGGCTACGTCGGATACGAAGAAGGAGGACAATTGACGGAAAAAATCCGTCGCCGTCCTTACGCGGTCGTCCTCTTGGATGAAATTGAGAAAGCGCATCCTGATGTCTTTAACCTTCTTCTCCAGGTGCTTGAAGAGGGGCGGATGACGGATTCCTTCGGGAGAAAGGTCGATTTCCGGAATACGGTACTCATCATGACCTCCAATGTGGGTGCAGAGATCATTCGAAAACAGACCTCCCTTGGTTTTACCACGCAGAAGGAGGAGGTACAGTATGAAGCGATGAAGACGAAGCTTCTGGATGAAGTCAAGAGAACCTTTAAGCCGGAATTCTTAAACCGTGTGGATGACACCATCGTCTTCCATCCTCTTACCAAAGATGATCTTCAGAAGATCGTCGAAATCGAAGTGAAAGATGTCCAGAAACGTCTTGAGGAAAGAAATCTTCAACTGAAAATAACCAAAGAAGCGAGGGAGTTCCTGATCGAAAAAGGATTCGATCCTATCTTTGGAGCCCGTCCCCTCAAACGGACCATTCAGCGTTACATCGAAGACCCCCTGGCGGAAGAAATCATTTCCGGAAAATTCAAAGAGGGAGGAGAAGTGAAAATCGTTCTAAAAGACGGAAAATTGGTTTTTGGAAGTTAACCTATGCAGCGACGATTCTTGGAAAAAAAGAGAAAGCTTTTATGGAGCGTCCTTCTCCTCCTTCTGGTCGCAAGCCTCCCGCTTCTTGGGTGGGTCCATGCGCAGCGCGCGATGTTCTTAGGCGAGATGCGCACCCTCATCGAGGAACAATTGAGCCGTTCCCTGGGGCTTAAGGTTTCTATGAGTGGATTTCAAGTGAAACTCTTTGAGGGAATCGTTCTCAAACGGCTCTCTTTGCGCCATCCCCATCACCCCCTTTTCCTTACCTTCCGTGAAGTGAAGATACGAGGGAACAGGGAAAATGCGGTGGTCACTTTTGAAAGAGGGGAGGCGTTCTGGAGAGGGATGAAGATTCATCCTCGGATCCATCGCGTAAAACTTTCTCTGGAACGGGAAAATCCACTGGTTTTTCGAGGAGCGTTCTCTGTGAGAGACGTTGCATGGGGAGAGAGACGTATTTCCAGCACAGGGGAGATGACGTTTCTTGTGAGCGATAGAAATCGCCCCTGGCAAGAGGTGAAGATGAAGATGCACACCCATCGCTTTCTTCTCGAGGATCGGCCTCTTGAAAATCTCTCAGGTTATTTTTCAGTAGCCAAGGAAAAACTTTTCGTAGAACGGCTCCGGTGGGGAAAACTCCTCTCCCTCTCCGGGCACACCTCCTTCACCTCTCCTTATCCTACTGAAGCCCGACTCCGCTTTTTACATTTTGACGAGGAAATGCTCCGGCATTTTTTTAGGGATCCAGAGGACAAAAGGATTCCCCGTTTCGTAGAAGGTCAGATCTTCTTGAATGGACCCCTCCGAGCCATTCATCTCCGAGGGCATCTTGTGGCTCATGAGGGAGTCCTCAAAGAGGCCCCTTACCAGAGAATGGTGAACACCTTTCAAGGAAGCTGGCCTGTCGTGAGGGTTGAATCGCGCATCGAGCGGGAATTTCCAAAAGAAAGTTATGCAGCGGTGGAGGGAATTGTCGACCTGAGAGCATTGGGGCAAAAGGGATTTTACAAGACTGTCGCCTTGGAAGGGGCAGACGCAGTGGTCTGGAAAGGGGTCACCCTTCAGCATCCCTCAGCATCGGAAGAGGTGCTGGTTTTTGGAAAAAACACCTCTACCACTTCTGTGAGCCTTAAAACATTTCTCGAAAATGGCCAGGCGGGAGAAGAACCTTCGGAGGAATTTGAGTTGGAATATAGACTCAAAAAAGAGAAAAGTCTCAAGATGCGGTTGAAAGGGGAGGAAGAATTTGTGGGACTTGAGCACAAACTGAACTTTTAGAAATGGGAAATCCGTTGAGGGTACAGCAGATTGCAGGGGTCTGGATCGGGATGGGGGTACGGTTCATCACCTTTCTCGAATATATCGGGGGGCTCATCACCCTTTTTGTTCAAACCCTTCTCTGGATTCTTGTCCCTCCCCTGAAGAGCAAGAGAATTTTTCAGCAGATGTGCGTGATCGGCGTAGAGAGTCTACCGATCGTTTCTCTCATTGCGCTCTTCATTGGGATCGTCCTCGCCCTTCAGAGCGCCTACCAGATGCAGAAACTCTCCGCGGATATCTATATTGCAAGCCTGGTGTCTCTTTCCGTGACGCGGGAGATCGGCCCGGTGATTACCGCCCTCGTCGTGGCGGGGCGGGTGGGAGCGGCCATGGCGGCGGAGTTGGGAACGATGAAGGTGACAGAGCAGATTGATGCATTGGAAACTCTCGCTACGAATCCGGTCAAGTATTTGGTAGTTCCCCGTTTTGTTGCAACGACGTTTATGTTGCCGATCCTTACCATTTATGCAGATTATATTGGGATCTTGGGGGGATATCTCTTTGGAGTCTACAAACTGGGCATCGGTTCGGCGCTCTATTGGAAGATGACCTATAACCCTTTGGTCCTAAAAGATGTCTTCACAGGGCTTATCAAGTCCGTTTTTTTTGGCATGATTATTGCGATGATCGGCTGTTATGAAGGATTTCGAGTAGAAGGAGGAGCGGAAGGGGTTGGACGGGCAACGACACTCGCCGTCGTGATCTCCTTCGTCCTCATCATCGCGGCCGATTGTTTATTTACAACACTTTTCTACTTTGCATTTTAATGATTGAAATCATTAATCTTTCAAAATCATTCAATGGGAAACCGGTCCTCAAAAAACTGAACCTCACCGTTCAGAGTGGCGAGACCCTCGTCGTCATCGGTCGATCCGGGTGCGGCAAGAGCGTTCTTCTCAAGCACATCATCGGCATCATGCGGCCTGAAGGCGGCCAGATCTTGATCGATGGAGAGGATGTGGCCAGGGCAAAGGGGAGGGAATTGGAGAGGATCCGGATGAAGTTTGGCATGCTTTTTCAGGGATCGGCCCTCTTCGATTCTCTCACTATCGGCGAGAATGTCGGTTTTGCGTTGCAGGAGCATACCACCATGGATGAACGGTCCGTTGCCACGAGGGTGAGGGAGTGCCTTCAGATGGTGGGACTGAAGGGGATCGAAGAGATGAAGCCCTCGGAGCTGTCGGGGGGGATGCGCAAGCGGGTGGGACTTGCCCGGGCGATCGCGCGCAATCCCCAACTCATTTTGTACGATGAACCGACGACTGGCATCGACCCGATTATGGGAGATGCGATCAATGATCTCATCAAAGCACTTCATGACAAACTCAAGGTGACTTCGATCGCGGTGACTCACGACATGACCAGTGCCTATAAGATCGCGAGCCGCATCGCCATGCTCTATGATGGGAAAATCGTAGAAGTCGGGACATCGGAAGAGATCCGTCATACATCCAACCCCATCGTGCGCCAATTTGTCACCGGCGCGGCGACGGGTCCAATTACAACAGAAGAATAGGGGGAAACGGTATGGCCACAAGGCAGTCAAATTTTGAGCTGAAGGTAGGGATTGTCGGCCTCATCGGTCTTTTAATTCTTTTTATTATCGTTTTTTCGATCGGCGGCTTTTGGTTTAATCCAGGGTACACCCTCACCGTCCGATTTGGGAGTGCGAGCGGCATTGATGTGGGGGCGCCTGTCCACGTGGCGGGGGTTACCTCTGGAGAGGTGAGGGCGATTGATGTCAGTTTCGATAAAGGGAAAACGGTGGTGGATCTTTTGATTTGGCTCAAGAAAGGAATTCTTGTTCCGGATAATTCCATCGCCGAGATTAAGACGTTGGGACTGCTGGGGGAGAAATATCTCGATGTTCTTCCCGGCCAGGACGCGCAGGAATTTCTTCAGGAAGGGGAGTTTCTGATTGGTCAGGATCCCGTGTCGATGGATAACCTCATTTCGAAAGGACATGAACTGGCGGTGGAACTTGATGCCTCCGCCGAGACACTGCACGCGATTCTTAAAAAGGTAGAATCGGGTGAAGGGACCGTTGGAAAACTCTTGATGAACGATAAACTGTATTATGATATCGAAGGGTTGGTAGCCGATTTAAAAGCCCATCCCTGGAAACTTCTCCACCGCGAGCGCGAAAAAGATAAGAAGACGTCTGGCGAGAAGAGAGGAAGGAGGTAAGGGATGTCTCTTTATATTGTCCGTGTTTTCTTTATTATCATTAGCACCTTTGTGGGGTATCAACTGGGGTCGCTTTTGGAAGGGTTTGGTCAGTATTGGCTCTGGGTCGGGGCGGGGCTGGGACTTGTGATTGCAACGGCTATCATTTCTCTCGAATTCGCGATGCAGAATGTCTCGGTCCGCGGACTTTCAGCAGCCGTCTTTGGACTTCTGTTCGGTCTCCTCCTGGCGAAGCTGATCGCCGGGGCCTTCATTATTGTCCCCTTGGGGGAGAATATTTCGCTGACGCTACAGGTCGTCTTGACACTGATTTTCTGTTACCTCGGCATGGTGGTTGCCATGCGGGGACGGGATGAGTTTAACCTGATCATCCCCTATGTCAAATTTAGCCGACAGAATCAAAAAGATGACATCATTCTCCTCGATACCAGTGTCATCATCGATGGGCGGATTGCCGATATCTGCACCACAAAGTTCATCGAGGGCCGTTTTGTTGTTCCGAAGTTTGTGCTCCGGGAGCTTCAGCAGATCGCCGATTCGCAAGATCCCCTCAAGCGGAACCGTGGGCGAAGAGGACTCGATATCCTCAACAAGATCCGGAAGTCTACCGACGTAGACGTCAAGATCTCTGATGAGGATTTTCCGGAACTTCAGGAAGTGGATGCGAAACTTGTCAAGATGGCGAAAGTGCTGAGCGGCAAAATTTTTACAAACGACTTTAATCTGAATAAAATTGCGGAACTCCAGGGAATTACCGTCTTAAACGTTAATGAACTGGCCAATGCGCTTAAGCCGGTGGTATTGCCGGGAGAGCTCATGGAAGTCAAGCTCATTAAGGAAGGGAAGGAGTACAACCAGGGGGTGGCCTATCTGGACGACGGGACGATGGTGGTCGTGGACAATGGGCGCCGTCTGATCGGCCAGACCATGAAGGTGATGGTCACAAGCGTTCTTCAGACGACGGCAGGCCGCATGGTCTTTGCAAAGATTGAGAATAACCGGTAAGGCATGAGGATCACGGCGATCGTTCCATCCGCCGGGAGATCCAAGCGGATGAATCCCGTTAGAAATAAGATTTCTAACGGGATGAAAGGTTATTTTGACAAACCCTATCTCCTCCTTGACAACAAACCGATCTTGGCGCATACCCTTTTGTCGTTCGAACGTTCTTCCCTGATTCAGGATGTGATTCTTCTGGTACGGCGTTCCAGGATCGCGCGTGCGAGAAAATTGGTCCGCGCCTTTGGACTGCGGAAGGTGAAAGGGATTTATCCCGGAGGAGCCACCCGTTTTGAATCGGTCTGGCGCGGTCTCCAAAGGGTGCCACGCGACGCTGAGTATGTGCTCATTCATGATGGCGCGCGCCCCCTCCTTACAGAAGCGCTCATCCGCAGAGTTGTACAGGGAGCCCACCAGTATGGGGCGGCGATTCCAGTGATTCCGGTCAGCCCCACCGTGAAGCGGGGAAGAGGGCGCTTTGTTCGAGAGACACTCAACCGGGAAGAGCTTTGGGAAGTCCAAACGCCACAAGGTTTTCGCACCTCATGGATCCTCAGGGGCTACCGCAAGGCGAAGAAAAAAGGGGACACTCCTACGGATTGCGCTTCGGTGGTGGAGCGCCTCGGGAGAAGGGTGCATCTCGTCGCGGGAGATCCGAGGAATATTAAAATTACGACCCGAGAAGAATGGGCCCTTGCAACACTCTTGCTTAAAGGAGGGAAGATCCGGCCATGCGCATGGGAATAGGATTTGACGTTCATGAATTCAGTGAGAACCGGCGTCTCATCTTAGGCGGCATTGAAATTCCATACGCGAAGGGATTGGGCGGCCATTCGGATGCCGATGTCCTCTCCCATGCGATCTGCGACGCCCTCCTCGGGGCGAGCGGCGAAGGAGATATGGGAGAACATTTTCCAGATTCGGACATCGCCTACAAAGACGTCTCAAGCCTTGAACTTTTAAAGCGGACGCTGGAACTTGTTTCGAAAAAGGGCTTCCAGATCGAAAATGTAGACACGATCATTATTGCAGAGGAGCCGAAGCTTTCACCTTTTAAAGAGTCTATCCGAAGAAAACTCGCCGAGACCCTTCACCTCTCAGAGACCCAAGTGAACGTCAAGGCAAAAACCTCTGAAGGGCTGGGGTATCTGGGACGCTCTGAAGGGATCGCCAGTTATGCCATCGTTTCCATGACCTCTAAGGATGCATCAAAATGATTGAACTTTTTTTGGGACTTGTCATCGCTTTTATCGTCGGAATCTTGGCCATCTCCGTCCTTTTCCGGGAGGAAATCCAGGCGACCTTTGAGCGGGACCCTGCCGCCACCAATTTTTTTGAGGTGGTGCTTACCTATTCCGGCCTCCACGCCTTAATCTTTCACCAGATCGCCCACGGTCTTTATCTCTGCAAAATTCCTTTTTTCCCGAGATGGCTTTCGCAAGTGGGTCGTTCCTTTACGGGAATTGAGATTCATCCGGGTGCTAAGATCGGAAGACGGTTCTTCATCGATCATGGCATGGGGGTCGTGATCGGCGAGACCGCAGAGATCGGTGACGATGTCACCCTTTACCAAGGGGTCACCTTGGGAGGGACAGGGAAGGAAAGGGGGAAGCGGCACCCGACTATCGGAAACAATGTGGTGATCGGCACAGGGGCCAAGGTGCTCGGGAATATCAAGATCGGAGACAATACCCAAATCGGAGCGAATGCGGTTGTCATTCGAGACGTCCCTCCCCATTCGACGGTCGTCGGGGTACCGGGCCGCATCGTGAAGACCGCCGGCAAGAATTTTCCCGGCATCAACCTCGATCACACCAACCTTCCGGATCCGATGGCGCAGGCGCTGGAGAGACTCCAGCACGAGATCGATGCCATTGAACATCATATGAAGGAATGGCGGAAAGGCGCCGGAAAGTAACTCCCGCCGGTCAACCATGTCCCTTTTCCTCTACAATTCACTCACGCGGAAGAAGGAGCCATTAGAGAAATACACCCCGCATCGAAAGTTCGGGATGTATGTCTGCGGACCGACGGTATACGACGAATCGCATATTGGACATGCACGGTCCGCCTTTACCTTTGATCTCCTCCACCGGTATCTGACGCACCGTGGGCATGAGGTGACGTTTGTCCGTAATGTCACCGATGTGGATGACAAAATTATCGACCGGGCGCGGAAAGAAGGGGGAGATTTGAAGACAGCCGTCCGTGCGGTTTCAGAACGTTACCTTTCTCTCTACCATGAGGAGATGGCAAGACTCGGTCTTAAGGTCCCGACGGAAGAACCGAAGGCGACGGAGTATATCAGATCCATGCAAGAGATGATCGAGGAGATCCTGAAGAGAAAAGCCGCTTATGTCTCCGGGTGCGATGTTTATTTCGATGTGAAGCAAGCCAAGGACTACGGGAAGCTTTCCAGGCGGAATCCTGAAGAAATGATCGAGGGGACAAGGGGAGAGATTTCCGGAAATAAGCGCGATCCCCTCGATTTCGCACTCTGGAAAGGGGCGAAGCCGGAGGAACCTTCTTGGGAAAGTCCTTGGGGGTCTGGACGACCCGGCTGGCATATTGAATGTTCCACAATGAGCACAGAGATTTTCAATAAAAGGAAAGTTCCTTTTGTGATTCATGGGGGGGGACTCGACCTTATTTTTCCTCATCATGAAAATGAGATTGCTCAGGCGGAGGGAGCCGGTCGGCCCTTTGCGTCGCTCTGGGTCCATAACGGACTTGTGACGGTGAGCGGCCAGAAGATGTCGAAGTCCCTTGGAAATTTTATCACCTTACGGGAACTGTTCGAAAGGGCCTCTCCCGAAGTCATCCGGTTTTACTTTTTACAGACCCATTACAGAAGTCCTTTTGATTTTTCATGGGAAAAACTGGAGGAGGCAAGGCGCTCTTACGAAGGTTTTGAAATCTTTTTTGCAAAGAAGCCTCCCCTCCCAGGCGGTCATGCATCTCCTCCAGAGCGTTTTCTCGAAGCGATGGATGACGATTTGAACACCCCTCAGGCCCTTTCGGTCGTTCATGACATGCTGACCGAATGCAATAAAGGATCGGGGGATCCCCCGCGTTTAGCCGAAGCGTTGGAGATCCTTTCGGTCCGTCCGAAGCCGAAACGAGAGAAACTTGATGCAGAGATAGAAAAAAAGATTGTGGAGCGGGATATGGCACGCAAAGAGGGAGATTTCAAGCAGGCGGATCGCATCCGGAAGGAACTTTTGGAACAGGGAATTATCCTCGAAGATGAAAAGGGGAAGACGACATGGCGTCGCGCAAGATGAAACGGGGTCTTTTCATCACCTTCGATGGTCCTGAGGGATGTGGGAAGAGCACCCAGGCGAAAGCGCTCGCCCGTTGGCTTAGGACCCGAGGGTTTTCCGTTGTTTTGACACGCGACCCGGGCGGATCCCCCATTGCGGAGGAGATCCGGGGGCTTCTTCTCGATCCCCGTCACAAGGAATTAAGTCCCCTGGCGGAGATGCTTCTGTATGAAACCTCACGCGCCTCGCTGGTGAAGAAAGTGATTCTTCCAGCGCTCCGGAAAGGAGAACTCGTCGTCTGCGACCGTTTTTCGGATGCGACGCGGGTCTATCAGGGGATTGCGGGAGGCGTGTGTGAGTGTCTCATCGCGGAGATTGACGAGGAGGTCTGTGAAGGTCTTAAGCCCGATATTACTTTTTTTCTCGATGTCTCCTCACGCAGAGGTGCCCTGCGGCTTCGGAGGCGTGGCCGTTTGGACCGCATGGAAGGAAAACCGCTTCGATTTCATGAGGGGGTCCGTCGCGGCTATCGAAAAATCGCAAAAGAATTCCCCAAACGGATCCGCTTTATTTCGGATGCACCCCTTGAAAAAGTCAAACAAAAAATCGTAGAGGAGATGACAGGTGTCCTTCGGAGACATTTTGGGTCAGTCCCACGCCGTTAGTCTTCTGAAGAGCGCCCTCGCTTCCGGGAGGCTTTCTGGCGCTTATCTTTTTTCAGGGCCGCCCGGCGTCGGGAAACGCTTTGCCGCACGACAACTGGCAAAGGCGCTTAACTGTGAAAAAGGGGAGGAGGAAGCCTGCGACCTGTGCCTCTCTTGCCGCAAGATGGATGCCTGCAACCATCCCGACCTTCTCTGGATAGAGCCGAGGGAAAAAGCGGTTCAGATTTCGATTGAGGCGATCCGGGAGTTGAAGAGAGAAGTCGCTCTTCGGCCATGGGAAGGGAAGCGGCGCGTCGTGGTCTTTCCCGAAGTAGAGCGGGCCACAGAAGAGGCGCAGAACGCTTTCTTAAAAATTCTTGAGGAGACGCCGGAAGGAAGTCTCCTTCTCTTAACCTCTGTGAAGCGAGAGGGAATTCTTCCGACGGTCCTTTCCCGATGTAAAGAGCTCCGATTTGGACCGATCGCGCGTGAAGTGATTCAGCAATTCTTGGAGAAGCAGAAAGGGATTGATTCAAAAGAGGCCTCACTCCTTGCAACTCTCTGTCACGGCAGTCTTGGAAAAGCGCTTGCGATGAGCGAAGAGGATTTTCTCGAGAAAAGAGTTGATCTTTTAAGCCAATTTCTTGGAAGGGCTTTTCGGGTCGATGAGGAAAGAGAGTTTTTTGGGGAAAAAGAAGAACTCCGTTTGGCCTTGGATCTTTTAATCAGTTGGTATCGGGATCTATGGGTGATCCAAGAAGGGTCTTCTCAAGAACTCCTTTTTCACAGGGATCGTCTGGCCGATCTTAAGATGGAATCGTCTCGTTGGCCGCAGGACTCCCTGGAGGCGGCCCTCTCCGAACTGCTCGAGGCCCAAGACCATCTCGACCACCATGTGAATGTGAAACTTCTCCTTTTTCTTCTCTCAAGAAGAATGAAGACGTTGCAGGGGAAATGATGAAAAAACCTTTTTATCTCACCACCCCTCTTTATTATGTGAATGCTGCCCCCCATATCGGTCATTCTTATACCACGATCGCATCGGATTGCCTTGCCCGTTATCATCGACTGAAAGGGGAAGAGGTCTTCTTTCTCACAGGGACCGATGAGCATGGGGAGAAGATCGCCCGGGCGGCGAAGCAGTCGGGCACCTCTCCACAGGAGTTTGTAGACAAAAATTCTGAAAAGTTTAAAAAATTGTGGAAGACATTGAATATTTCGTACGATTTTTTTTTACGGACGACTGATGCATCGCACAGGGAGGTCGTGAAACGCGCCTTAAACGCCCTCCGTCCCACGCTCATCGAGGGGACCTTTTCTTCCTGGTATTGTGTGCCTTGCGAAACGAGTTTCGGAACAAGCGAAGTAGATGCTTCCCATCCCCTCTGTCTCAACTGCAAGCGGCCTCTCGAACAGGTGGAGGAGGTCGATTTTTCGCTTCATCTGGAGGATCATCGGAGGTGGCTTAAAGAGTATATGTTGGGTCATGAAGAGTTTATCCTTCCTCCTGAGCGCCGGAATGAGATGCTGTCACTCCTCGAAAACGAACTTCCCGATCTTTGCATCACTCGTCCCAAAGAGAGGGTCGAATGGGGGATCGCGGTCCCCTTTAGCGACCGCCATGTGGCCTATGTATGGTTTGACGCGCTCCTCAATTACATTAGCGCTTTAGGGTGGCCGGAAGGGGAGCGCTTTCCTCGGTATTGGAAAGAGGCCGGGGCCGTCCATATTGTCGGAAAGGACATCCTCCGGCATCATGCCATCTATTGGCCGATTGCCCTTCATGTGTTGGGCATACCTCCTCCGCAGACGATTTTTGCTCACGGTTGGTGGAAGGTGGGGGAGGAGAAAATGTCCAAGTCCAAAGGAAATGTCATTGATCCGTTGGACATGGTTTCAAAATACGGTGTGGACCCTTACCGCTATTTTCTGTTAAGGGAAGTCCCCTTTGGACAGGACGGGGTCTTTAGCGAGGAAGCCCTTGTGACCCGTCTCAACAATGACCTGGCCAATGATCTTGGGAACCTTGTCTACCGGGCACTGACGATGGTAGAAAAATATTTTGAAGGAAAGGTCCCCGAGGCGAAAAAGACAAAGGATCTGGAATCCGAAGCGCTTCTTGAGACTGTCGATCAGAAGATGGAACGGTTTCAGTTCGACGGGGCGCTTCTTGCGATCTGGGAACTCATCCGACGCGCCAATCAATTCATCGAGGAGAAAGCACCGTGGAAGATCGCGAAGGCAAAGGACACCCAAACCCTTTCCTCCGTTCTTTACGAACTTTTGGAAACACTGAAGGGTGTCTCACTTTTCATCTACCCTTTTATCCCGTCGACGGCGGAGAGCATCTGGAATCAGATCGGAATTTCTCAAAAAATCTCTAGCGCCTCCTACGAAGATCTCGGAAAACCTTTGGTTTTGGCCGGGACAAAAATCCGTAAAGGCGAGATCCTTTATCAAAAGGTGGAACGATGAAAAAGAGCATTTATCTGGATCACAATTCGACGACCCCCCTCCGCCCCGAAGTGTTGGAGGCGGCGTTTCCTTATTTAAGGGAACTCTACGGGAACGCCTCCAGTATCCACGAGAAGGGACGTGAGGCACGGGAGGCGGTTGAAAAAGCGCGGGAAACGGTCGCTTCCTTCCTAGGGACCAAGCCGAATACAATTCTTTTTACCTCTGGCGGTACGGAGGCAAATAATTTTGCCATCAAGGGAATCGGTTTTCGAAACAAGACAAAAGGAAACCATATCATCTCGACGCGGATCGAGCACCCCTGCGTTTTGGACACTTGCAAATTTATGGAAAGTCAGGGATTTGAAGTAACGCTGCTTCCTGTAGATCGGGAGGGAAGGATCTCTGTGGAGGATTTAAAGCATGCGATCACCGATCGGACGATCCTTGTCTCCATCATGCATGCGAATAATGAGGTCGGAACGATCCAGCCGATTGCGGAACTTGCAAAGGTGGCAAAAGAGCGGGGTGTTTATTTTCATACCGACGCGGTTCAGTCCTTCGGAAAAATTCCAGTGGATGTGGAGGATCTGGGGGTCGATCTTTTGTCTGTCTCCGCCCATAAACTCTACGGGCCGAAGGGGGTTGGATGTCTCTATGTCCGGAAGGATGTCCGGATCCTGCCGCATCAGCATGGCGGCCATCATGAACGGGGACTTCGGGCAGGAACAGAGAATGTGGCGGGAATTGTTGGTCTTGGGAAAGCGGTAAGCCTTGCCCGGCAGGAAATGGAGAAGCGGACGCAGCATCTCCGCGCCCTTCAGGAAAAGTTCTATGAAGGAATCCTGAAACGGATAGACGATGTCCTCCTCAACGGTCACCCGACCGAACGGATTCCAGGGACGGTCAATCTCGGATTTAAGGATGTGGAAGGAGAATCGATGGCGATCAACCTGGATCTCAAAGGGATCTGCGTCTCCACAGGATCTGCCTGCACCGCGGGAAGCCTCGAGCCTTCCCATGTGTTGGTGGCGATGGGGGTTCCGCAAGAATATGCGCGTGGGACAGTTCGTTTTTCTCTCGGGCATGAAAATACCCAAGAAGAGATGGACTATTGCCTCACAGAGATCCCCAAGATTGTCAAAAGATTAAGGGAAATGGTCACCAAGCCTTCACACTGACAATGTTCGTCGATACCCACTGCCATCTTCAGTTTAAAGAGTACGATCCGGATCGCGAGGTAGTGATCCAGAGATCGCTGAAAGAGTCCGTAGGGACACTTCTTTGTGTCGGCACGGATGTCGCCATGAGTCGCGAGGCGAACGCCCTCGCTCAGACACACCGGTTCATCTACTCAAGCGTTGGATTTCATCCGCATGGCGCAAAAGATTTTAGTGAATCTGTTTTTCAGGAATTGCGGGAGATTACGAAATCCACGAAGGTGGTCGCCGTTGGTGAGATCGGGCTCGATTATTATCGGAATCTTTCGCCGGTCGAGGATCAAAAACGGTGTCTCCGTCGGATGTTCGACCTTGCCGAAGAGTTCCGCCATCCAGTCCTTCTCCATATCCGGGATGCCGCGCCTACGCCCTCTGGCTTCGGCGGGCAGGCCTATCCCGACATGATTGAGCTCTTAAAAGAACACTGCACGCTTCCCATTCGGGGAGTGAATCACTGCTTTTCAGGCTCGGTGAAAGAACTTCAAGAGATGCTCGACCTCGGCCTCTATGTTTCTTTTGCAGGAAACCTCACCTATCCGAAATCGGATCCGATCCGGGAGGCGGTGAAAGCCTGCCCGATCGACCGCATACTCCTTGAAACCGACGCCCCTTATCTTGCCCCTCAGTCCTATCGTGGGAAGCGGAATGAGCCGGCGTATCTCCGTCAAACCGCGGTCGAGGTCGCAAGCCTCAAGGGAATCTCATTAGAGGAAGTGGAACGCTCGACGGCAGAGAATGCCTTGACCCTTTTCCCGATGAGTCACCCGGGCGAAGAACAATTAGTGTATGCGATCGGGGATGCCCTTTATGTGAATGTCACAAACGCCTGCAGTGCCCGTTGCACCTTTTGTGAGTTGAGCGAACCAAACTCTGAACTTTTTCTCAAAGGGTATCGTCTTAAAATGAAACGGGACCCTTCGGTGCAAGACGTTTTATCCGCTGTGGGGAGGACCGACCCTTATCAGGAAGTCGTCTTCTGTGGGTACGGGGAACCAACGCTCCGCATCAAATTTCTCGTCGAAGTGGCCCAGGCGCTTAAGGAAAGGGGGATGCGCACCCGCCTGAACACCAATGGTCATGGGAATCTCATCCACCGCCGTTCGATCGTCCCCGATCTCATCGGACTCATCGACGAGGTCTCCGTCAGTCTCAATGCGGAGAACGGCGAGAAATACAATGCGATTGTGCGACCTCACTTCGGCGTTGGCACATACGAGAAGGTAAAGGAATTTGTCCTCGAGTGCAAAAAGACCCTTCCCAAGGTGGTGGTGACCTTCGTAGAAGTTCCGGAGATCGACATCGCTGCCTGCCAAAAAGTGGCGGATGTCTTGGGTGTGGAAGCGAGGTTTCGCAAATTGGACGTCGTCGGATGACACCCACAAAGATGCGACAATGGATTCAGGAAGAAAGGCGTTATCTCTGGTGTGTCGTTTTCCTCATTCTCTTCCACTCCACCTTTTCCATTCTGAACACCCTTTCGGGCCCTTTAAAGAAAGAAACAGCAACGCCTGTGAAGGAAAGTGTTTCAGGGGAGGAACGGTGGCTCACCGCCTTGAAGGAAAATGAATCTCTTCAATTTCTTTTTGGCATGAGCACCCTTTTTGTCCTTCTTTTCCTCTGCCTCGGGCTTTTCTTGACTGTTCTTTTTTTGATTCAGAAGGCCCAAGGAAAATTTGTGGTTCCCTGGAGACCGCCAGACCCGGAGATCCTTTGGGGCCTCAAGGACGTCTTTCACGTCGTCGTGCTCCTTGTGTTGTGTGGTTATCTCATCGAGTTTCTCCAAGTCCTCTTTCTCTTCTTTTCCTCTGAGACGATTTCGGAGGGGGTCCGGATGCTCGGGACAACCCTTCTTTCGGATCTGATCGTCTTGTTTCTCATCTTTCGGCTTGTCTGGGTTGAGAAAAAACAGAGTCTTGCGCATCTTGGTCTTTCCGCCAAGGCCTTTCTCAAGAACTTCTTTTTTGGTCTGACGAGCTACGCAACGCTTATGCCTGCACTCCTTTTTTCTCTGGTCGTCTCCCTCTGGCTTGCCGCCCTCTTTAAGATCTCTCCCCCCAAACAGCCTCTTTACGATCTTTTCACGAAGGAGCCTTCTCGGGGAATTTTTCTATTTGGTCTTTTACTCGTCACATTTGTGGGGCCGGCGATTGAGGAGATTTTCTTCCGCGGCTTCCTTTACAATGCCCTCAAGGTGAAGTGGGGAAAGGGATGGGCGGTGCTCTCAAGCGGTCTTCTGTTTGCGGTGCTTCATGCAAACCTCGTCGGATTTCTCCCGATCGCCTTTTTAGGATGCGCGCTGGCCTATGGCTATGAATTGACAGGTTCTTTGGTGACTTCCATCACGATTCATATCGTGCACAACTCTGTGGTGATGGCTGTTTTTCTGCTGACGCATCACTTTTCTCAACTCTTTGGAGGGGTGTGATGGTAAAACTGAAAAGGCCCATTGTCTTCCTGGATCTTGAGGCGACGGGGGTCTGGCCGGAGAAAGACAGGATTATTGAAATTGCACTCATCCGGATCGGTCTCGACGGGAAGGAGCAAATCTTTCATACCCGTGTAAACCCCGAGATGAAAATTCCTCCTCAATCGATCGCCATTCATCATATTACAGATAACGATGTGAAGGATGCACCGACCTTCAAACAGATTGCGCCCAAGGTCCTTGAATTTTTTGAGGGCTCAGACCTCGGGGGATTCGGTCTTGACCGACTGGATATCCCTCTCCTTGGGAAGGAGTTTTCTCTCGCAGGACTCTCCTTCAATTTCGGCGTCTGCCACCTCTTGGATGCCCAGAAGATTTTTTATCTCAAGGAGCCCCGCGACCTCGAGACCGCCTGTCGGCTCTATCTCAAGAAACCTCTTGAGAATGCCCACTCTGCGCTTGCGGATGCGCGGGCAACCCTTGAAGTGTTTAAGGCGCAACTTGAGAAATATCCCGATCTTCCCCGGGATGTGGAGAGTCTTTACCAAGCGATCCGTCTCGACACTTGGGTCTATGTGGATGCGACACAGCGCTTCAGGTGGTGGAACGGGGAGGCCTATTTTAATTTCGGCAAAAAAGAAATCTATGGAAAATCGCTCCGGGAAGTGGCGAAAGAAAATCCGTCGTACCTTGAATGGATGCTCGATCAGAAATTTTCTCCAGAAGTCCTCTCCATCGTTGCGGATGCTTTAAAGGGAAAATTTCCGAAATCCAAAGAGGTTGCAGGATGAGCCTTGCAAGTCGATGATCCGTCTATCTCCTTCAACACTCAATCTTTTCTTGGAATGTCCGCGCTGTTTCTGGCTTCACTTTAATAAAGAAATTCAAAGGCCTCGGGGGATTTTTCCGTCGCTGCCGGGAGGAATGGATCGTGTCATTAAGGAATATTATAACGGCTATCGGAGGATGAAAAAGCTCCCGCCGGAACTGGAGGGGAAGGTCGAGGGGCTTCTTTTTCCAGAGGAAACACTCCTCGAGGAATGGCGCGACTGGCGAAAGGGCCTTTCCTACGAGGATAAAACGCTCGACGTCGTGTTGCGGGGAGCGCTCGATGAATGTCTTGTGAAGGATGAGTTTTATATTCCGCTGGACTATAAGACAAAAGGATCCGCCCCCAATCAGGAAGATTCGGAAAAATATTATCAGAATCAACTCGATTGTTACTGTTTTCTGCTTGAAGTGAATCAGCGCCCCACCTGTTCCTTGGCCTACCTTGTCTATTACTATCCCGGAAAGGTGGAGAAAAACGGGATCGTTCAGTTTAAAGTAGAACTGATAAAAATGGAGACAGAACCGTTTCGGGCAAAGGAAACCCTTGAGAAGGCAGCAAACCTTCTTAAGGGTCCGATCCCTGAAAGCGAAGGGTGCGAGTATTGCGATTATACGGGGAAGTTCTAAATGAATCTTCGCCGGCTCGGAGAATCCGGGTTTATTGAAAGAACCAAGAAAATTTTCGGAAGATTTCCGGGAGTTATTTCTGGAATCGGCGAGGACGCGGCAGTTCTGCCTTATTCAAAAAAGGAATATCTCCTCTTTACAACGGATGCCGTCCGGGAAGGAACCCATTTCGCCCTGGGGGAAAAAGGGTTTTATTCAAAAAAGGCGACCCCTTTTCAGATCGGCTGGAAAGCCCTTGCCGTGAATCTGAGTGACATTGCGGCCATGGGAGGGAAACCCCTTTATGCCCTCGTCGCCTTGGGGGCGCCAACGCATCTTCCCGTTTCTTTTTATGATGAGTTGACAAAAGGAATCAAAGCGGCTGCCAAAGCATTTGGCGTCGCCGTCGTCGGAGGGGATACCGACCGTACCCGGAAACTTTCGGTGACCGTTGCCCTTATTGGGACTGTGGAGAAAGAGCGCTGCATTTTCCGTCGGGGCGCAAAAGTGGGGGATTGCATCTTCGTCACAGGGACATTGGGCGGCTCCCGAAAAGGGAAGCACCTTTCCTTTATTCCTCGGGTGAAAGAGGCGCGGCGTTTGACCAAAGATTTCCGCTTGAATGCCATGATCGACCTCTCCGACGGATTGGCCAAGGATCTTACCCATATTTGTGAGGAAAGCCAGGTGGGGGCGAGGGTGGACGGCGAAGCGATTCCCATCTCCAAGGGTTCGAACCTCCGTAGTGCCTTGAACGACGGGGAAGATTTCGAACTCCTTTTTACCCTTTCGCCGCGCGACGCGGGTAGCCTTCTCCAGCGAAAGAATTTACTCGGCCTCCAGGTTTCCAGAATCGGAAAGATTGTTGAAAAAAGTAAAGGGTTCCGTCTTCAGACCGCCAAAGGAACCATTCCCTTGAGAGGCGGCTTCAAGCATTTCTAAAAGGAGGACCGATGAATAGGAACATATTGTTCTTATTTTTGTTTGGTTATTTGTTCTTTTTTAGAATAATAGAGTCTGCTTATAGTGCCGATACACAAAAACAGAACCCATTGCAAAATTTCTCAGTAGAGTCTCACGCCCCCCAAGACATCAAAAAACATCCTTCAAAACAACATATTCGTTTTACCGGTAATGGAAATTTTCCATCAGTTGATAAAGAAAATAGGCCATTGAAATTCCTAAAAGCCCAAGTAGAAGTGGAAATCCTTGAGGAAGGAACGTATGGAATCATGGGGGAATTGATGAAGGGCGATAACGTCATAGCGATGCGTCCAACCTATCAGTCATCTATGTCTAGCGAAACCGCGATTACCGAAAGGCCCGGCCGTTATTTTGTTACCCTGATGTTTTCCGGAGAGGATATTTTTGGATCGGGTATGGATGGTCCCTATCAGTTAACAGCTTATGCTTTTGACCAAAATACCTTAATGGATGGTCCCCCGTTCGCAGCCTTTACTTTTACAACTCCGGCTTATCGACATGAGAATTTCGGAGAATTAGGAATTCGCCTCATCAATGTTGTTCAAGAACAAGCTGTTGACGAAGACAAAGACGGGGAAATGAATCATTTGAAACTTTCCATCGGTATACAGATTCGACAACCTGGGCACTATTTTGTGGAAGGGACCTTAAGATTGTCCCAGCAAGATGAAACGTTTTCCTATGCTTCTCAGACAATCGATGCGGGTCAAATTGGAGAGCAGACCATCGATTTATTTTTTCCGGGAGGAGATATACAGGCCTCAGGACGAAATGGTCCGTATGGCGGGATTATAAGCGCATATTCGGATGTTAGCAGCAGCGGCTCTTTAAAATTTATATCGAAAAAATATGCATCATCTCAGTTTCAGAAAGCAGTTGTTATCTCAGAAACGTTTAATGAACAGCCGTTAGACAACGATGGTAACGGAATCTACGATAATCTTCAAATCAGCTTTGACATGATAGTAGATAGTTACAGAAAAGTAAATATTTACGGATGGCTGACCCTTAAAAAAGAAAATCACAACATCGCCAGCACCGATGTCAGTCTCAATCTTATTCCCGGAAAGAATACGATCTCCCTTAATT
>JACQQV010000043.1 GCA_016206785.1 Candidatus Omnitrophota bacterium | reverse complement strand
TTCTGAAATGTGGGCGGAGGGATGGATTTAAGTTCTATCTTGAGAAAGAAAGCTGGGTACTCCTGCGGCCTTCCGGAACGGAACCCCTTCTTCGCGTCTATCTCGAGGCCCGTTCGAGGAGAGATTTGGTAAGACTTAAGCAGGCGACAGAGCGACTTGTAAATTCCAATGTCTAAAATGCGAAGTACCATCAAAAAAGTTTTTGCGCGAGAGATTCTCGATTCGAGGGGAAACCCGACGGTCGAGGCGGATCTTTTCCTTTCAAACGGCGGATCGGGCCGTGCTGCGGTCCCGAGCGGCGCTTCCAAAGGGGAGCATGAGGCCCTTGAACTGCGGGACGGCGTTAAGAACCGCTATTTAGGGAAGGGAGTACAGCATGCGGTCCGGCATGTGAATCAGCTCATTGCCCGGGCGCTTCGGGGAAAACGGTTCGCCTCTCAGGAAGAGTTGGATCGTCTTCTCCTTTCTTTGGATGGGACAGAAAATAAACGGAACCTTGGGGCGAATGCCCTCTTGGGGGTTTCGCTCGCCTACGCAAAGGCGGTTGCCGACGCCTCCCATCTTTCACTCTATCGTTCTCTGGGAGGAACAAAAGCAAAAGTGCTCCCTGTTCCTCTCATGAATATCTTAAATGGCGGACAGCATGCCGATAACAATGTCGATTTTCAGGAGTTTATGATTGCGCCGATTGGAGCATCCCGATTTTCTGAGGCGCTCCGGTGGGGTGCGGAAGTGTTCCACCATTTAAAATCGATCCTTAAAGAGAAAAAACTTTCGACCGCCGTGGGGGATGAAGGAGGGTTTACGCCGAATCTTTCTTCGAATGAGGAGGCCATTAAGCTGATCCTTTTAGCCATCGAGCAATCAGGCTATCGGGCAGGGAAAGAGATTGCGATCGCCCTCGATCCTGCCTCGACGAGTTTTTATGAAAATGGTATTTATCTTTTGAAGGGAGAACCAGATTCAAAGAAATCCTCCGAGGCAATGATCGCACTCTACGAAAACTGGGTACGGAATTACCCGATCGTCTCCATTGAAGACGGCCTTTCTGAAAATGACTGGGAGGGGTGGAAGCGCCTGACGGAGCGGCTCGGTCAAAAGACGCAGTTGGTGGGAGACGATCTTTTTGTGACGAATGTGAAGCGTCTTCGAGAGGGGATCCAAAAAGGGGTGGCCAATTCCATTTTGATCAAGGTGAATCAGATCGGCACTCTCACCGAGACCCTTGAAACGATCACCCTTGCCAAAAAACATGGGTATACCACTGTGATTTCCCATCGGTCCGGAGAGACAGAAGACACGACGATCGCGCATCTCGCTGTCGCAACCAACGCAGGTCAGATTAAGACGGGTTCCTTGTGCCGGAGCGAACGGATTGCGAAATACAATGAGCTCTTGCGGATTGAAGAGGCGCTCGGCAAACGGGCCGTGTATGGAGGGTTAAAGTGGCGCGCTTAATTCGGTTGCGTCCTTGGATGATTGTGGCCGCGATTGCGGCGGTCATTTATCTTCCCGGTCTTATTCAACTTCAGGAACTTAGGTCCAAACGGGATGAACTCCGCTCAGAAATCAAAAAACTCAAATCGGAGAATGCCACCCTCATCAAGGAAAAAAATCTCCTTGAGCAGGACGTAAATTATGTGGAGCGGGTGGCCCGTAAGAACATGGGGGTGGTCCGCAAGGGCGAAATCCCCTACAAGTTCGTGACCGAAGAGCCTACCCGGTAACCGGCCGGCTCACCCCTCACCCTTCTTTTTTTCCAAGAAAGGCTTCAATAAGTCAATCGGAATCGGAAAAAGGGTTGTGGAATTATTTTCGGTGGCCACCTCTGCCAAAGTCTGAAGATAACGCAGTTGAAGGGCGATCGGGTGGTTTCCCATCATCTTGGCGGCCTCAACCAGCTTCTCCGCAGATTGAAACTCTGCTTCTGCCCCGATAATCTTGGCCCGCTTCTCCCGTTCGGCCTCAGCCTGCTTCGCCATCGCCCGTCTCATCTCTTCGGGAAGATCCACATGCTTCACCTCAACCGCCGAAACCTTAACCCCCCAGGGATCGGTATGCTTGTCGATAATCTCCTGTAACTTAAGATTCAGTTTCTCCCGTTCGGCAAGGAGATCGTCGAGTTCGACTTGACCCAAGACACTCCGAAGGGTTGTTTGAGACATTTGAGAAGTAGCCACAAAGTAATCTTCTACTTCAGTGACCGCCTTGTTTGGATCGATCGCCCGGAAGTAGATGACGGCATTCACTTTGATAGAGACATTGTCCCGAGTAATGACATCCTGCGGTGGGACATCCAAGACGACCGTCCGAAGACTTATCTTGACCATTTGCTGAATGGGGTTAAAAACAAGGATGAGCCCCGGTCCTTTGGGGGTTGACTGAAGGCGTCCCAGGGTGAAAATGACCCCCCGCTCGTATTCTTTCAAGATTTTGATGCAACTTACCGCATACAACACCACAAGAAAAACGATCCCCAATGGAGAAAAGATCCATCCAAATGGCATTTGATTCTCCTTTCTTCCTTAAAGAGGTTCTACCCAAAGGGTCAGTCCCTCTAGTTTCACGACTTTTATTTTTGTTCCTTTCCGAACGGGATTCTTCGATTCCGCTTGCCAGATTTCTCCATGGACAAAGACCTTTCCTGTCGGAGAAAGATCCGTTTGTGCAACACCGATTTCTCCGATAAGACCTTCTGCACCGGTTGCGGTTTTTTGTCGATGGGCCCGAACCGCCAGGGTAACGAGGAATAAAGTAATGATTGTTGTGGCTGCGACAACCGGCATAATGACCTGCGTCGAGACCCGCATAAACTCATAGGGGGTATTAAACAGCATCAGTGACCCTAATGTGAGTGCCACAAGGCCTCCGAGGGTGAGAAGCCCGTAACTGACAATTTTGACTTCAAAGACAAGAAGAATAATTCCTAAGCCGATCAAAAAGAGCGCAGCGTAATTGATGGGTAAAACCTGAAGGGCGTAGAGGGCCAGAACCAAACAGATCGCGCCGCCGATCCCCGGGAAACCGATGCCGGGATGGGTAAATTCAAAGAGGAGTCCTAGGGATCCGAAAAGCATCAGAAGATAGGCGATATTCGGGTGGCCGATGACCGATAAGACCTTTTGTCGCGTCGTCATAGGAAATGGAATCATTGTGGCGTCTTTTGTTTTTAGAATTTTCGATCCACTCGGGAGTTCAATCCTTTTTCCATCAATTTGGTGGAGGAGGTTATCGAGATCTTTAGCAATAAGGTCGATGACTTTCTCCCGGAGCGCCTCGTCCTCCGTGGCAGAGACACTTTCTTTAACCGCCTTCTTGGCCCATTCTTCATTCCGGTGACGGGTTTCAGCAATGGTACTCACCCAGGCGAGAGTGTCATTCATGATCTTTTGAAGGTGAGGGCTTTCTCCTTCTTCGATGATCTCTTCCAACTCTTTTTTTCCGTCGGTTCCCTTTTGAAAACGTCGGACAAGTCGCTTCAGCGTTCCCCCTTCCCCGAGGGCGATCGGATGGGCCGCCCCGATATGGGTCGAAGGGGTCATCGCCGCAATATGACTTGCGAGGGTGATGAAGACCCCTGCAGAGCCTGCCCGTGCACCGGCGGGGGCGACGTAGACCACAATCGGGACATTTGCATTCATCATCTCCTTGACAAGAGCTCGGGTCGATTCAAGAAGTCCTCCTGGAGTATCCAATTGGATAATGAGACACTCCACTTTCTCTTTTTCCGCTTTTTGAATGGCCTGGGTAAGGTACTCTTGGGTTGCTGAGTGGATAATCAGGTTATCGACAGTCGCAAGGTAAATCCTTGGGGACTCTTCCGAAAAGGAAAAAGGAGAAGAGGCTAAGAGAAATCCAAGGAAAACAAGTAAAAAACGACAGAACTTTTTTATCTTCACGACGTTATGATATCATTCGTTGTCGTTTCTGTCAAATTCAGACAACACCTTACGTCCTCCAATGTGACTTAAGACGTAAGGTGTGTCTTCATTTGAAAAGACTTTGACAAGAAACCCCCTTCCTTATATACTATAGGTCTCCGTTAGAAATAACGACGCGGGGTGGAGCAGTCTGGTAGCTCGTTGGGCTCAATAAAGTGGGCTGCTCAGCCGGTAACGGTTGAGCGAAACCTGTCAAATTCGGTGGAGCCCGAAATGGTTTCTGTAGAAGCCATCAGGTAATACCGAGCCAAATCTGCCTAAAAAGCGGAGAGGTGTAGAGACTAAACGGCAGGTCCGCCTCTGGCGGAAAGATATAGTCCAGACTCCAAATCCGTCCGCCAACGAACTTTGGCGGACGGTGCAGCGAAAGCTGTAGGAGTACGCATAACCCAAAGGTCGCAAGTTCAAATCTTGCCCCCGCTACCATTTCGGGCCGTGGCATTCGCCGTGGCCCTTTTTATTTCTAAAAATGACTTGACAAATCATAAAAAGTAAGATATACTTCCTATCGATAGAATAAACGTAAGAAAAAAGAGGTGCCTTTCGATGACGCAAGTGACAGTTTCATCCAAATACCAAGTGGTCATCCCAAAAGAGGTGAGGCGACAACTCCCCCTCCGAACAGGGCAAAAACTCTCTGTCATCATTAAAGAAGGGGTAATTACCCTCCTTCCTGAGAAACCCCTTTCTTCCTTTAGAGGGTTCCTCAAGGGGATGAAGGTGGGGGTCGTCCGCGAAAAACAGGATAGGCTGTGATCCTTGTTGACTCTTCGGGATGGCTTGAGTTTTTTACGGGTGGTCCACTCTCCAGTGCCTACGCCCATCATTTAAAAGACCTTCGTGGCATTGTCACCCCTACCATCGTCCTTTACGAGGTATACAAAGTCATTAAACGTGAGCGAAGTGAGGAAGAAGCCCTTGCTGCCGTGGCGCAGATAGGGAAGACACATCTCATTCCCCTCACCGATACCATTGCCTTAACTGCTGCCGATGTAAGCCTTACCTATCAACTCGCCATGGCGGATGCGATTGTCTATGCCACGGCACTCACTGAGCAAGCGAAGTTACTTACAAGCGATGCGGACCTTGCTCCCCTTTCGGGCGTCACCTACCTTAAGAAGTCCTGAATTCCGGGGACATGATATTTAACTTTTTTACCCCGATTTAACATACTGTTAATCTTCCTGAAATGTGATCCTCCGAAAATGGGTCAAAACGGAGGGTTTCACATGAAAAAAATGATTTCTTTGTTGGTGGCGCTTTCCTTTTTATCCTTGAACGTCGCTTGGGCGGATGAAGACCCGGAGGAGACGCAGTCGCTTCGACGGGAGATTCAGGAGCTCAAAGAACGGCTTTCGGAACTGGAGAAACGGCTGGATCATGCAGAAGAAAAGGTGAGCGCCGTGAGCGCAGGTCCGATGCTTCCGGCGGAACGGTACAAACTTCCCGAGTTCATGCATGATTTGACCATTAGCGGAATGGCGGTGAGTTCTGTGAATTACAACGCCAATGAACCGAATAATCGTTTGAATACACTGCACCAATTCGACTCTCAAGCGAATAGTTTCACGCTCGATGAAGCGCAGATTATCTTCCATAAGCACCCTGAAGAAGGGATCGGATTCCGAACCGACTTTGTGGTAGGAGAAATTGCGCAGACGATCGGTTCTGCCGGCACTTCCACTTCGGATGACATCGACCTGGAGCAGGCGTACGTCAATTACCGCGCCTCCGTTTACGACCGGCCGCTTGATATCTGGTTCGGGAAATATGTGACGTTAGCCGGGGCGGAGGTCATTGAAGATCCCTCCAACTACAACTGGAATATCACCCACTCTTTTCTCTTTTATTACGCGATCCCCTTCACCCACACCGGTGTGCGCGCCACCTACGCGGCCACCGATTGGCTGACCGCCATTGTCGGAGTGAACAATGGGTGGGATGCGGTTCAGGATAATAACAACGCCAAGACCCTTGAAGCAGGAGTTTCCATCACTCCTGTTTCGTGGGTGACCCTTTTCTCTTCCTTTTATTATGGGGCGGAGCAGGCTTCGGATGAAGGGGAGCAGCGGATTTTAACAAGCAACGTCCTTACCTTAAAGCCCGTTGAGTCCTTGACCCTTATGGTAGAAGGGACTTACGGTCATGAGGAGGATGCGTTGGGGGTCGGACTTGATGCAGATTGGGCCGGTGTTGCAGGGTATGCCCGTTATATGATGAATGAGAAGTGGGGACTTGTTGGACGTATCGAGTTTTTCGATGACAAAGATGGTGCCCGGACCGCGACCGCAAATGGAATGTCCGCTCGCACCATCCAAGAACTGTGGGGACTGACGCTCGGGACCGATTATATGCTCTATCCCGGTCTTGTCGGTCGCATCGAGTACCGACATGATGAATCGGATAAGAATGTCTTTCAAGATGAAAAGGCCGAGGCGATCGATTCGCAGGATCTTGTGACCCTTCAGTTTCTTTACGCTTTCTAAGCCGACTTCTTCTTTCTTGACCCTCCTTTTCCTCTGTAGTACCATAACAGAGGGAAAGGAGGTTTTTTATGGGACTCACCTGGGACGACGTAGATTCCATTGCGGAGCGACTCATGGAGAAGCACGGGGGGATCGATCCTCTCTCCATCCGTTTTACCGATCTCCACAAATGGGTCACGGAACTTGAGGACTTTGACGACGATCCGAAACGCTCTACCGAAGGAATCCTTGAATCGATCCAGATGGCGTGGCACGAACTGAACCAGTAAAGGAGAGCGTGTGACCGTTCGTCGTCTCATCATTATCGGGTCCGGATCCGCAGGACTCACCGCCGCGATCTACGCCGCACGGGCGAATCTTTCCCCGCTCCTCTTTGAAGGCCCCCTCATAGGGGGACAGCTCTCCCTCACCACCCTCGTTGAAAATTATCCCGGTTTTCCAGACGGGATCATGGGACCGGAACTGATGGAGCTCACCAAACGTCAGGCGCTTCGGTTCGGCACCGAAATCCTTTCAAAGTTTGTGACCCGCTGCGACTTTTCCCGTCACCCGTTCCGGGTCTGGTCCGATGAGGAACTCTTTGAGGCGGAAACGATCATTATTGCAACGGGTGCCTCAAGCCGGATGCTGGGACTGCCCGCCGAAAGACAACTTTTAGGACATGGCCTTTCCACCTGCGCAACCTGCGATGGCTATTTTTTCCGGGGAAAAGAGATTGTTGTGGTCGGCGGGGGAGATTCCGCGATGGAAGAATCCACCTTTCTTACGAAATTTGCAAGCAAAGTGAGTGTTGTTCACCGTCGGGACAAACTCCGTGCTTCCAAAATTATGCAGGAGCGGGCCTTCAAAAATCCGAAGATCGAATTCATCTGGGATACCGTGGTGGAAGACATCTTTGACCCTGCGAAAGAGAAGGTGACGGCGGTGAAACTGAAGAACGTGAAAACCGACGCCGTCACCGAAAAAAAGTGCGAAGGAGTTTTTGTCGCAATCGGACATGAACCGAGCACAAAACTCTTTCAAGGTCAGATCGAACTCGATCCCAAAGGGTACATCGTGACCCAAGAGAAGACCGCAACCTCCGTCAAAGGGGTCTTTGCCTGCGGAGACTGCGTCGACCACATTTACAAACAGGCGGTCACAGCAGCAGGGATGGGGTGCATGGCCGCCATGGATGCTGAAAAGTTCCTTGAGGCGAACGCACCGCATTAAGGTTCCAAATTTTCCCTCCAAGAAAGTCGTAGACGATCCTTCCAACCTTTAGTAGAATAAAGAGTTTGGGATAAAATAGAATGATCGAACGTTACACCCTTCCTAAGATGAAGCATCTCTGGTCGGAAGACCACCACTACCAGGTCATGCTGGAAGTGGAACTTCTTGTCTGTGAAGCACTTGCAAAGCTTGGGAAGATTCCCAAAAAGGCGATTCCCGAAATCCGACGTAAAGCGACCTTTGATCCGGAAAGGATCCGAGAGATTGAAAAGGGTACAAGGCATGACCTGATCGCCTTTGTGACGAATGTGCAAGAGTCGGTCGGAGCATTGGGCCGCCATCTTCATATGGGACTTACTTCCAGTGACATTCTGGATACCTCTCTTGCGGTTTTATTACGGGAGGCTTCGGAGATCCTCATTTCAGATCTAAAAACAGTTCTTTCGCGACTCCGACGCAAAGCGAACCTTTACAAGCGGACCCCCTGCATCGGACGGAGCCACGGCGTTCATGCGGAGCCGGTCACCTTTGGGCTTAAACTCGCCATTTTTTATGATGAGGCGAAACGGAATCTCGAGCGGCTTGAGCGGGCGAAAGAGGCGATCTCCGTCGGAAAAATTTCAGGGGCGGTCGGCACCTACGCCCATATCGATCCCTTTGTGGAAACGTATGTCTGCCGAAAACTGAAACTGACGCCGGCCAAGATCTCCACCCAAATCGTGCAGCGGGATCATCACGCTTATTTTGTCGCCACACTTGCCCTCATCGGCTCTTCGCTTGAGAAGATCGCCACAGAAATCCGGCACCTCCAGCGGACAGAGGTGCTGGAGGCCGAGGAATTTTTCCATGAAGGACAAAAGGGGTCGAGCGCTATGCCGCATAAGCGGAATCCGGTCCGATGCGAACGCCTTGCAGGGATGGCGCGCCTCTTGCGCGGATATGCCCAAGCGGCCCTTGAAGATGTGACCCTCTGGCATGAACGGGACTTAAGCCACTCGTCGGTAGAACGGGTGATTCTTCCCGATGTCACAACCCTTTTGGATTACATGCTCAATGAAACCAGTGAAATTATCCGGGATCTTCTCGTCTATCCGGAGAACATGATGAAGAATCTAAAGTTGAGCCGGGGACTTATCTTTTCACAGCGGCTTCTTCTTGCCTTGATTGAGAAAGGACTCTCCCGGTCAGAGGCGTATGACCGGGTGCAGCGCCTTTCGATGAAGGCCTTCAAAGAGGGGACGGAGTTGAAAGACGAGATTCTACGGGATGGAGACATCCTTGAGACCTTAACTGCGAAGGAGATCGAAGACTGTTTCGATCTTGGCTATCACTTAAGACATGTGGATCGGATTTTTAAGAGAGCCGGGCTGTGAGGGTAGACCTAAGACCCAAGACCAAAGACTTTCCTTGAGAGTCTTAGGTCTTGTGTCTTGAGTCTTGGGAGAATTATCGTGAAGAAGCTGAAAATGATTTATGAGGGAAAGGCAAAAAAACTCTATGAAACAGACGACCCGGATCTCCTCATTCAGGAATTCAAAGATGACGCCACCGCCTTTAACGCCCAGAAACGGGGGACGATTCAACAGAAGGGGATCATCAATAACGCGATCTCGGCAAGGGTGTTCACCCTTTTGGAATCGAAAAAGATTCCGACCCATTTCGTGAAACAACTCAGCGATCGGGACATGCTGGTGAAGCGTCTCCAGATTATCCCGATTGAACTCACGATCCGGAATATCACGGCGGGGGGGATCTCGAAACTTTTAGGAATCCCGGAAGGGATTAAACTCGATTTCCCCGTTTTGGAGTATCACTATAAACGGGACGATTTAAACGATCCCCTTTTCAATGAATATCATATCTTTATGCTCAAACTGGCGACGCGTGAAGAACTGAAGGAGATCAACGAACGTTCCTTTGCCATTAATCAGATACTTATCGATTTTTTCAAAGAGAAGAATCTGGACCTTGTCGATTTTAAACTCGAGTTCGGGCGGCATAAAGGGAAAATCCTCTTGGGGGACGAATTTTCACCGGATACCTCGCGGCTTTGGGAACGAACAACCGGTGAGAAATTGGATAAAGACCGCTTCCGTCGGGACCTTGGGAAAGTGGAAGAGGCGTACCAGGAGGTCTATCGGCGCGTGATGGGGAAGGAAGTGCTGCAATGAAAAAGGCCTTTCATGTCAAAGTGCATGTGCGTTTGAAAAAGGGGGTCCTGGATCCGCAGGGGCTTACGGTGAAGCAGGCCCTTGAGTCGATGGGATACCGGGATGTACAGGAGGTGCGGGTCGGGAAGTTCATCGAGATCGATTTTGACGGGAAGCCCAAGGATATTGTCGTGAAAGAAGTCAAGGAAATGGGGGAGCGGCTTCTCATCAACCCCATTATCGAGGAATTTTATTACGAGATTGAATCCCGATGAGTCATGAACAGTTTGCCATTCAGCTTCTCAAAAGTAGCAGCTCGGGC
>JACQQV010000042.1 GCA_016206785.1 Candidatus Omnitrophota bacterium | reverse complement strand
GGTGAGTACCCCCGCTTCACTCAAGGTCGGCATAAACAGGAACCCCACCAAGGCTGCCAGAGAGACTGTGATTAAAAGTTTCTTTGTCATCTGTTTCACCTCCTTAAGACTACTTTACCTGCAGGATCAGGGATTGATCGAAAATGACGTCAGGATTGAGCGGATCGGATGATGGTGATGGCGTCAACAAGCTGAGCGCCTCCGCCCAATAGCCACGGTGTCTGAAGATAAAGTCATATACCGTATCATGCTTGAGGGCGGTAATGCTATAGAACCCATTGCTATCCGTCCCGATATGTGTTGGACCACCCGACACCGCATTTTCCTTAAGACTAATCCTTACATCCGCAAGTCCTACCAGGGTATCAGAACCCAAGATCGTTCCTTGAACGATCACCGCGGCTTCTGCTAAAGACGCGAGGGTCAAGGTGAGCGTGAAGAGACCAAGGAGTGTTAAGAGTTTCTTCGTCATCTGTTTCACCTCCTAATTTTCCACACACCAAAAAAGCCGAGTCGCCTTTTCGATAGGCAGCTCGGCTAAAATTGTTCCAGGGCTTAACTCTTACGGCAGCCTGGCAGTCTCTACACCACCTTGGGGTGGTGGAGGACCCATAGCTTTGCGACCATACGGTCAGGCGCTTTGCCTGTCCCCGCCTTTCGGCGGGTTTGCCTTTTTCGTACTTGCAACTAACGTTTTTCTAAAAGTCTTAAATTAAAGCCGTAAAAAAATGCGCGCGACGCGTGAGGTTGTCTGCTACCTTCAAGTATACATGTCAGAATTCGCTTTTTCAAGAGTCTGCGATGAGAATTTTATAATTTCGGTTAAAATGATAAAAGTGCAAAGTGTCACTGAAAAGGTGTGAGTGAGGATATGGACAACCCTTCTTATTTAGGTTATAATAATAAACTTATCATGGCCATTGAGTATGTAGGCATCCTTATTTCTATCGGCTTCGCAGCACTTATTTCAGGGGGGATGGTCCTGGCGCACACCCTCCTGGGCGGTCGGCGCCCGACGCCGGAGAAAGAGGAGCCTTTTGAATGTGGGGAAAGCCCCTTTGCAGGGCCGGCCGGGCGGTTCTCCGTCAAGTTTTACCTTGTGGCGATGCTTTTTATTATCTTTGACATTGAAATCATTTTCCTTTTCCCATGGGCAGTCCTCTATCGAAGACTTGGTCTTTTTGGGTTCATCGAGATGGCCATTTTCCTTTTTGTTCTCGGCGTAGGACTTTTCTATGCTTGGAAGAAGGGGGCGCTTGAATGGGAGCGCTGAAAAAGTGTACGGTTTACGGTGTACGGTTTACAAAAGCTTTTACCGTAAACAGTAAACCGTAAACAGTAAACAAGGAAAACAATGGGTGCAGTTGATATTACTAAACTGGATTTCTTCACTTCCAAACTGGATGCCGCGGTCGGGTGGGCGCGGAAATTTTCCATCTTCCAGTATCCGTTTGTGACCGCCTGCTGCGGCATGGAATATATGGCGACCGCCTGTTCCCACTATGACGTAGACCGGTTCGGAGCAGGACTTCCTCGTTTTTCTCCTCGGCAGTCGGACGTTCTTTTTGTCGTAGGGACGATTAGCCATAAACTGGCACCCGTCCTCAAGAAAGTCTATGACCAGATGACCGAGCCAAAATGGGTGGTGGCCTTCGGCGTCTGTACTTGTACAGGGGGCTTTTATGACAATTATGCAACGGTCATGGGCATTGATACGATCATTCCCGTCGATGTCTATATCCCCGGCTGCCCTCCTCGCCCGGAAAACGTTCTCGACGGACTCATGAAACTTCAGGCGAAGATTGAGAAGGGCGAAAAACAGACCAAACTCTATGATCCTGCAACAAAACGTCTCATCTAACCGATGAACCTTTCAGAACTTCTCACACAAAAGTTTCCCCACGATGTCCTTGCCACGCACCGGTATCGCGGCGACGATACGGTGATTCTAAAAAAGGAAAGACTCTTAGAAGCGGCAAGGGTCCTCAAGGAAGATCCCGCCCTCGATTTCAATTTTTTGATGGATCTGACCTGCGTCGATTATCTCGTCTTTGAAAAATCGCCCTCCACGGCCCCTTCGACCGCAACCCCTTCTCCCTTACCCTTCTTTATGAAGCCGAAGAGTGACCCCAAAGGCGAAATTTGGGAAAGGCCCGAAGGGGCACAAACGCGGTTTGAAGTCATCTACCATTTTTATTCCCTTTCGAAAAACCATCGCCTTCGCCTCAAAGTCCCTGTCGAAGAGAAAAGTCCGGAAGTGGCTTCCCTGACTTCTCTATGGGCTTCTGCCGATTGGTTTGAGAGGGAAGTGTGGGATATGTATGGGATCGTCTTCAAAGGCCATCCAAATTTAAAGCGGATCCTCCTGTATGAGGAATTTATAGGGCATCCTCTTCGGAAGGATTACCCGGTGAACAAACGCCAACCCCTCATCGGGCCAGTAAACTAGTGTCACCCAAATGAAACCACCAATTACCAAATCCCAAGTTCCAAACAATAACCAATGTTCAAATTCCAATGACCAAACAACAGGTTTGGTTATTGGTTATTGGAACTTGTTTGGTGTTTGTCATTTGGTTATTGGAATTTAACATGGGAAAAATACAGGAAGAAGTCACGAAGACAGGAACAACCGAGACGAGGTCAATGCTGCTCAATATAGGGCCGAGCCATCCTGCGATGCACGGGATCGTCCGGATTGTTGCGGAGCTCGACGGGGAAACGATCGTCGGGGCGGACGTGGAGATCGGGTATCTGCATCGGGCCTTTGAGAAGATGTGCGAGACCGGCCCCTACAATAACGCGATTCCCTATACCGACAGGCTCAATTATGTCTCACCTCTCATCAACAATGTCGGTTATTGCATGGCGGTCGAAAAACTGTTGGGGATCGAAGTCACGGAGCGTTGCAAGTACATCCGGGTCATTATGAGTGAAATCTCACGCATCAGCGATCACCTGACCTGTATCGGGGCTTCCGCGATGGAACTGGGGGCCTTCACGGTCTTCCTTTATATGATCAAGGCGAGGGAGTATCTGTGGGAGCTCATCGAGAAGGTGACGGGGGCGCGGCTTACGATTTCCTATACACGCGTGGGGGGCGTGAAAGGGGATCTGCCTCAACAGTTTAAAGAGGACACGGCGGCGGCGTTTAAGCAAACGCGCGAGGTCTTAAAAGAGTGCGATCAGCTTCTCACCCGCAACCGGATCTTTGTCGACCGGATGAAGGATGTGGGGGTCATTTCCAAAGAGGATGCCATTTCTTACGGGGTCACGGGGCCTTTCCTCCGTTCAACTGGCATCGACTACGATGTCCGAAAGGCGCAGCCTTATCTTGTGTATGATCGGATCGATTTCGACATTCCCGTCGGGGAAAACGGGGATAATCTGGATCGGTATATGGTCCGGATGGAAGAGATGGAACAGAGTATGCGGATCGTGGAAAAGGCCCTTGAGCGCCTTCCCGGCGGCAGTATCTTAGTCGACGACCAGGGACATGAAATGCCTGCTGCCTTCATGGTGGATGAAGCGAAGATGGGAAGGACCGCCGGTTTCAAAGAGAGAATTGTTCGGATGGATCCAACCCTTGAAGGGAGTAGCGGTAGCCATCATCCAGCGGTGAACGCTCCTGAAAAAAAAGTAGTTCTTCCGGCAAAAGAAGATACCTACGGAAATATCGAGGGACTCATGGACCATTTTAAACTGGTGATGGTGGGACATGGCATCCGGCCTCCCAAAGGAGAGGCCTACTTCCCGGTGGAAGGGGCGAACGGCGAACTTGGGTTTTATGTAGTGAGTGACGGCTCGGACAGGCCCTATCGCGTTCGCGTGAGACCTCCCTGTTTTCCGATCATGGCGGCTCTTTCGAAAATACTCGTCGGGGATATGATGGCGGATATGGTTCCCACCTTTGGCTCCGTCAATATGATCGGAGGAGAACTGGATCGCTGATGGCCTTTACCTTTACTCCTTCAAATCAGAAGAAGATCAACGAGATACTCCCTCGCTACGAGACCAAACAAGCGGCGCTTCTTCCGATTTTACACCTGGCCCAGGAACAGCATGGCTACCTCTCACCCGACGTCGAGGAGGCGGTTGCATCCCTTTTGGGTCTTCCCGTCGTAAAAGTTCGGGAGGTGACCAGTTTCTACACCCTTTATGAGAAAAAACCGTGCGGCAAAACTCCGATTCGCGTCTGTCGAAATCTCAGTTGCACCCTCTTGGGTGGAAGAGAGATACTCGAGTACGTGAGACAAAAACTTGGGATTGATGTCGGAGAAAGTACGCCGGATGGCCGTTTCCGTCTGGACAGCGTCGAATGTCTTTGTGCTTGTGAGATGGCGCCGATGATGCAGGTGGGTGACGACTATTACGGACCCCTCACGAAAGAAAAAGTGGACCAGATTCTTAAAGAGGGAAGAAAGTGAACGAACTCATTCTCTCCAAACGATTCAACCTGAAGGAGTCCCATAAGCTCCAGACGTATTTGTCTACTGGCGGGTACCGTTCGGCGGAAAGGGCCCTTAAGACGATGAAACCGGAGGCCATCGTTGAAGAAGTAAAGGTTTCCAATCTGCGCGGGTTCGGCGGTGCCGGTTTCTCAACCGGGATGAAATGGAGTTTTCTTCCGAAAGAACGGAAGAAACCGGTCTACCTTGTCGTCAATGCCGACGAGGGAGAACCAGGAACCTTCAAAGACCGCTATATCATGGAAAAAGACCCTCACCTTCTCATCGAGGGAATCCTGATCACTTCTTTTGCCATCGGAAGTCACAAGGCCTATGTCTATATTCGCGGGGAGTATGTGAAATCTTACCGGATCCTCCAAGGCGCAGTGGATGAGGCGTATGCAAAAGGGTATCTCGGGAAAAATATTTTCGGAACCGGATTCGACCTCGAAGTGATGCTTCACATGGGGGCAGGGGCCTATATCTGCGGGGAAGAGACGGCGCTTTTGGAGTCCCTCGAAGGAAAAAAAGGGTTTCCCCGTTTAAAACCTCCTTTTCCGGCGATCATCGGTCTTTTCGGATGCCCCACGATTATCAACAATGTAGAAACGCTCTCCTGCCTTCCGACGATTATCGAAAGGGGAGGCAAAGCGTTCGCAGACTTAGGCTGCGAGAAAAATGGCGGAACACACCTTTATAGTTTAAGCGGTCATGTGGAGAGACCTGGTGTCTATGAACTCCGGATGGGGACGCCGCTTCGCGATCTTATTTATAAATATGGTGGAGGAATCCGGGGAGGGAAACAACTTAAAGCGGTTGTCCCTGGAGGGATGTCTGCCGCAGTGCTTAAGGCCAACGAGATCGATGTCGGTCTAGATTACGAATCACTTAAGAAAGCAGGAACAATGCTCGGATCGGCAGGAATCATTGTGATGGATGAAACGACCTGCATGGTGGAGGCCCTTTTGGTGACCGCCCGTTTCTTTGCACATGAGTCGTGCGGACAATGTTCTCCATGCCGAGAGGGGACCGGTTGGTACTACAAGGTAGTCCAGCGGATTTATGAGGGAAAGGGCCGGATGCAGGATCTCGAAACATTGATGAGCATTCCGGTGAATATGGGAGGAAACACGATCTGTGCCTTCGCCGACGGGGCGGCGATGCCTTTCTCAAGTTACCCGGTCAAATTCCGAGAAGAGTTTGAACAACATATTCGTGAGGGAAAATGCAACCCGACGAAGGAAAATCATGCCTACGCTTACCATTGACGGGAAAACGATTACGGTGGAGCCGGGAACGAATCTCATTCAGGCGGCCGAGAAATTGGGGATCGCGATTCCTTATTATTGTTATCATCCGGGTTTATCCATTGCCGGAAACTGCCGGATATGTCTTGTGAAAATGGAGAAGAGTCCTAAGCCGATCATCGCCTGCCAGACCCTCTGCCAAGAGGGGATGGTGGTGGATGCTTCGAGCCCCGAAGTGGGGAAACTCCGTCAGGCGGTCCTCGAATTTCTCCTCATCAATCATCCTCTCGATTGCCCTGTCTGCGACCAGGCAGGGGAGTGCTGGCTCCAGGATTACTACATGGAGTTTGGCCTCTACGACCCAAAGTTCAACGAACAGAAAGTCAAAAAACATTTCAAGGCGACACCGATCGGTCCCACTGTTACGCTCGATTCGGAACGATGCATTCTCTGCTCCCGATGTGTACGATTCACCGACGAGATCTCCAAAACACACGAACTTGGTATTTTCGATCGTGGAGACCATTCCGAGATCGGGATCTATCCGGGCAAAGAACTTCGCAACAACTATTCGGGGAATGTCGTCGATATCTGTCCGGTGGGGGCACTCACGGATCGCGACTTCCGGTTCAAATGCCGGGTTTGGTATCTCACCTCCACCGATTCGATCTGTCCCGGCTGTAGCAACGGATGCAACATCCAAATTCATGTCAATCGCGAGCGCCCGCACCATGCGAAAGGGGAGCGGGTCATGCGCCTAAAACCCCGCTACAACGCGGAGGTGAATCAGTGGTGGATGTGTGATGCGGGCCGTTACGGATACAAGTTTATTGATAAAGACAGAATTCTCATCCCAGAGCGACGGGAAGGGTCTCTTTTCAAAGAAGAGGAATGGGAGAAACTCCTTGGGTCTCTTGCCTCCTCCATCGCGGCGCTCTTTGAACGGTATGAACAGAATGCGCTGGGTATTTGTCTTTCACCCCAACTCTCCAACGAAGATCTTTTTATGGCGAAGAAATTTTTTGAAGAACAGTTAGGACTTCCCCAGATAACCGTTTTAAGCCCCTCTCCCGAGGGGGATCAAGATGACTTTCTCATCAAGTCGGATAAAAACCCCAATACGCGGGGTGCGCTTGCCCTCGGTCTCTCAAAAGTTTCTTTTGAAGAGATCATTCAGAGAATTCAGAAAGGAAAGATCAAGGGCCTTTATCTTTTTGGGCAGGATCTCCTCGCCCTTCTCGGTGAGAGTAAGGCAAAAGAGATTTTCGGAAAACTGGAACTCATCATTTTTCAAGGAAGCAACCAAAATGCGACTTCGAAGCTGGCACATGTTGTTCTTCCGAGTGCCACCTATGCCGAGAAAGACGGGACTTTCACCAATCATGCGGGAAGGGTTCAACGATTCTGGAAGGCCCTTGAACCGTTAGGGCAGTCCCTCCCTGATGGAGAGATCTTACGGCGTCTCGCCTCCGAGATGGGGACCCTTCTTGAATTTGAGACTCCCGAAGCGATTTTTGAGGATCTGGCTCAATCGATTGCGGCCTTCCGCGGACTTTCCTACGCTTCCCTCGGGCAGGAAGGAAAACTGTTACCGGATGGAGGGAAGGTCGTGGCTCGTGCCGTTCGGCATGAAAAAGAGGATTCGAGAGAATAACGATGGCGGTTGAAATAGGGATTAAGGCGATTCTCGCATTTATCATGCTCATGGGGGCCCTCAACTTGGCAGGGCTCCTCACCTGGGTGGAGCGTAAACAGAGTGCGGTCATGCAGGATCGCATCGGCGCCAATCGCGCCTCGATCTTTGGGATCCGCCTCCTCGGCCTTTTCCATCCTCTGGCGGATGTTTTGAAGATGCTCACCAAAGAAGATTTTGTTCCGCGCGGCTCAGACCGGCTTCTCTACACCCTTGCTCCGATACTCTCCGTCTTTTTTGCAATTCCTGCATTTGCCGCGATCCCGTTCGGAGACGCCATTCAAATCGGGGAGCGGGTGATCGAACTCCAGGTCGCCAATCTTCCCATCGGTCTTCTCTATATTTTTGCCATGATGTCGATGGGGGTCTACGGTGTTGTCCTCGCCGGCATCTCCTCGAATAACAATTATTCTTTCTTAGGGGGACTCCGTGCTTCGAGCCAGATGATCTCCTATGAGGTCACCCTGGGAGTCGCGGCGATGGGGATTGTTATGGTCTATGAATCGATGAACCTTCAGGAGATTGTGAGAGCCCAAGGAACTTATTTGTGGAATGTCATCCCGAAGTGGGGGGTGCTGGTACAACCCTTGGGTGCACTTTTATTTTTTGTCGCGGCGATGGCAGAGACCAAGCGAATTCCTTTCGATCTCCCCGAGGGGGAATCCGAGATTATCGGTTATTTTGTGGAATACAGCGGAATGAAATTCGGGATGTTTTTTCTCACCGATTTCCTTGAGACGGTGCTTCTTTCCTGCATGATGGCGACCCTTTTCTTTGGAGGATGGCAAGTTCCTTACCTTTATCCCGAGGGGTTCCATTTTCCATGGGGCTCTCTTTGGTCCATGCCTCATCTCTGGGTCATCCTTTTGGGGATAGCCTCCTTTACCCTGAAGGTCGTCTTTTTCTGCTGGCTCCTCATGACGATCCGTTGGACGCTCCCCCGCTTTCGCTATGATCAACTCATGCGTCTGGGATGGAAGATCATTCTTCCTCTTTCGCTCATCAATATTGTGGTCACCGCCATTTTCTGTCTAAGATGAAAAATCAGTGGAGATTTCCTTTAGGGATTGCGACGGTTATTTATCTTCTTTCCGTTTCTTCTTATGCGCAGGAGATCGAGGCAACTCCTACAGAAACGTACAAAGCGTATCATGAGGCGCTCCAGATCTTGGATATGAAGGGGATCCGGGCAAGATGGCTTCCACAGTCGGCGGTTTCCGCCAATGAGGAATCCCTTACAAAGGAGATCTTATGGGCGAGGCAGATGTCTCCTCCGAATATCGACGTCGTGAACGAGAAAATCCTCGGAGAGGAAGCCTTTTTAACGGTTGTGGGGACGTATGCCAATGGGGGAAGATCGGAGGGAAAAATTTATTTGGTAAGACAGAAAGACAGGTGGCAGGTGAGGGGGGAAGCATGGGGATTTATCGAACTTCCCCCACCTATCCTCTCCTCCTCTGCGGAGGGGGTGATCGCGGGAGTGATTACTCTTCCACAGGCACTCCGCGAAGGGGATCTCTACGTCTTCGCAGTCTTAAAAAATCAGGATCGAGCCACCTCCTTCACGCGCATTCCAAAGGATCAGGTGGTCTGGTCGGCGATGCCTTATCAGATCGATCATCTTCCTATGGGAACCTATTGGGTCTATGCCGCTTGGGATACCGCCGAGCCCTTTTTTGGAGAGGAGGTCACCTTTTTTTCAGCCTCCACAGGAGACTATACCGGGGAATCTTCCGGAACAGTGACGGTGGACGAAGGGGAGAGGCGGGGGAAAATCGATTTTGCCTGCACCCGAAACCTGAAACCGATTGAAGCGGAGAATTACGGCAAGGACTATTCTTTTGTAGATCTCCTTTTCTCGAAGGGTCCGGAAAGTAAACCAAAGTTTCTTCTCCGCGTAAAGAATGAAGGGGAGAAACCAATTCAAGGCATCATGCTTCGGTGTCTCATCAACGGAAGGGAATTGGCGTTTGCCTCTTCCGCCCCGGGGACCCTGATCCCTCCAAAGGGGGAGAGGGACTTCGACATCACGACTTGCTATGAGTCCTATGTTTTTTTCTTGGAAAAGGTCTGGGAGAAAAGTGGTCTTTCAAAAGACCACTTGACCTTTGAACTCCTTTCAAAAGAGAATCAGGCGTTCCTTAAAAAGGAGATCATCGTTCAATGAGCACCAAGGTGATGCACCACAGACCGCTCAATTTTTGGGAAAGGATCTATGTCCCTGAAGTGGCGCGGGGACTCTGGGTCACCTCCCGACATTTTGCAAGAAACCTTTTTATTCATACCGCTCATCGGTTGGGTCTCTTGAAGCATCTCCAAGCAGCGGTCACCATTCAATATCCGGAGGAAGTGCGTCCCTATGCCGAGCGGCTCCGGACACGCCACCGCCTCACCCAACGGGAGGATGGCTCTCCCCGCTGTGTCGCCTGCATGATGTGTGAAACCGTTTGTCCCGCCAAATGTATTTATATCGTCGCTGAAGAAGATCCCGATCCCAACATCGAGAAACGCCCGAAGAGTTTTGACATCGATCTTGGAGTGTGCGTCTACTGCGGCTACTGCGTGGAAGTCTGTCCTGAAGATGCCATCCGGATGGATACGAAAATCATGAACATTGCCTCTTATAGCCGGGAAGGGATGTGGTACAACATGGACCGCCTCCTCCACCCCGAGAAGGAAGGCGACGTCCTTCTAAAACCCAAAACGTAGGGATTTCAGTCTCCCGTGCAGTCCGTGCAGGTGGGAGGGCTTTCGAAGGCGAGGTGGGCCTTGCAGACATGCCCCTTGCAGCGGGAGCAGACGCGGTCATAGAATTCATCGCGCGGATAGAACCCTTCCTTTTCCTGTCCTAAGTGAACCCCACAGATCTTACATTCGTTTTCCATGCAATTCTTATTCTATCATATTTTTCAAAGGATTCAATTGGCGACTGGTTGTGGTGAGACGCATGTCGTGAGCCCGAGCGGGCACGGTGCTGGTGTTTTAAGACGAGGCGAGCGAGGGCAATCGCTGTTCGGGCGAATAAGCCCGAACACGCTAGCGATGGGCGCGAGATGGTGAGCGCCCCGTCAAGCGCAGCAAACCACGCTGGGGTTTGCAAGCGGTGCGGCGAACCACACCAGGAGCCAATTCTAACTACGGAAAGAATCGAAGCTTCAAGTAGGTGATCGCAAGAACAAGATACGCCACACAGGTGAGGCTCATAAGAGCCAAGGCCCACTTTCCGGGCCGGGCGAAAGGGGGAAGTTCTTTCGCGAGCATCCTATGATTCAGGAAAAGGAGTGCGATGGAGAAGATTACGGTCCCGATGAAACCGATAACGGCAGAAAGGAGGATGAGAGGACCCGGCGCCTCAAAGGTCATGGTGAGCGAGGTCACGACGGTGAGAAGGACAAGAAAAAAATAATACCAGGTGCGGAATGGAATCCGTTTCGCCTTTGGGAAAAAACCATAAACAAAATCGGTATGAATCCGACTGACGGCATCGACCGTCGTAAGCCAGGTGTCTGATAAAAATGCGGCTGCGACAAAAAGAAAAAGGATTTTTCCGATCGCTCCCCAACTCACTTCGAAGAATCGGCTCTGGACCACGGCCAGTTCATACCCATCCGGGAGGAGTCCTTCTGGGTGAAGGAGGGCAAAAGCCAGGAGACAGGTGAGAAGTGTCGTAAAGATATTTCCAAAGATTCCCACCGCGCTATCGGCAAGAAGGAACCTGCGCCACTTTGGAAATTCTTTTGATGAGTTTCCATCGTCCGCGATGATGAAGCCGGTGTCGAGGAGGACCTCCTTTTTCCCCAAGATCCCCGTAACGTGCCCCATATAGCGGCTCATCCCTACTCCTTTTTCCCGAAGCCAATAGGAGTAAAAGAGGGTCCAAAATCCCCCCAGCCCTGCGAAGGTGATCGCGGTGAGGAGCTTTGTGGCGTCTTGACTTTCCCAAGGTCGCATCGGCGGCCAGGCGGGAATGAAGATGGCTTTGATAAACACCGGAGCTGCATGAATCACTTTCGGATGGAGACTTGACGAGAGAAGTCCTACGACGGTGATGAGGGCAATCCCCATCATCACTTTTTCAATGACCGTATAAATGACTTTACTCAGGGCAATGGCAGAGAAGAAGAGTGCAATGGAACCATAGGCCCAGAAAAGGGTCTGTCCTTTCTCGCTCCATCCCTGTGGGAAGTGAGTGAGGGCCGCCAGTGCAGTCCCTCCCGCGGAGGCGAAAGCGCCGAACCAAAGGAAGGAAAGGGTGAGGAGGATCCAGAGAAAAAGGGCGAGCGGCTTTGAGAGCCGCATGAATCCTTGGAAGATCGTTTCTCCGGTAAGGAGAGTGTACTGTCCTATCTGGTAATTGAGGGGATATTGCAGTAGACAGGCGGGGAGGAGAAGGAAAAGGAAAGCAAGACCATATTTTGCGATGAGGTAAGGCCACCAGATGAGTTCCCCACTCCCTTGTGCAAGGGCCATCCAGACAATTCCAGGCCCAAGTGCTTTGAAAAGCCCCGGAAAAGGAGGGAGAGGTCGCGTCTTAAAGGGAGGAAGGTTCCTCAAAGGATGATGAGTTTTGCATCCATGGCCGAGGTCATAAAAGTGGTATAGCCCACGACCCCGTCCAGTTTTTCGGTCAGTTTCGGATCGAGGCGCAGGAAGGCGACCGATTGCGAACAACCGTAGACTTTGACCTGTCCCATCTCCTTCGCCTGTCGCAGAAGTTCCGTAATGCTCGGGATCCGTCCATCCTCCACACCACTTTGGTAGCGCTCGTTCATCTTTTCATCGTCCAGCGACGGTTTCGCCTCATCCAATGTTTCATGGACATAACGGTTGAGGGCATCATAGGTGAGGAATAGATGTGCTTCACCATTCATGGAGACGGCCGTTGCCACAAGGGTCGCCATGAGGTGAAGTTTGTCGTAGGAACTCCCTTGGACAATGATGGCCAGTTTCTTCGGATTGGGTTGCATGGGGGCCTAACTCTTTAAGGCCGCGGGGGCCTCTGGTTTTTTCACCAAGGTCTTCGGAAGGACCTTTAAGAAGCGCTTTTGGGCTTCCTCAAAATGCGCAAGGAGGATATGGGCACGGCGGCTTTTCGTATATTCCAGATGGCGGGTTAAAAGTTTCTTGACCGTTTCGATATCGACACTCTCTTGAAGCGGCTCAAGGGCCACCAGCTCCGGATTGAGTTTTGGAGGAAAGGTCTGGTTCTCATCAAAGACATAGGCGATCCCTCCGGTCATCCCTGCACCGAAGTTTCGACCGGTTTCTCCGAGGATGAGGACGAGTCCCCCTGTCATATATTCGCATCCATGGTCTCCGACCCCTTCGACCACGGCAGTCGCACCACTGTTTCGGACGCCGAACCGTTCACCGGCGAGTCCTGCGGCAAAAAGGCTTCCGCCCGTCGCCCCGTAGAGAACGGTATTGCCCATGATCGTATTCTTATACGATTCAAACGAGGCGTTATGGGGAAGCGTGATAATTATTTCTCCTCCCCCCATCCCTTTTCCGACGTAGTCGTTCGCTTCACCGGTTAAAATGAGGCGTACCCCTCGGATAAGGAATGCCCCGAAACTTTGGCCTGCCGTGCCGCGGAAATGGCACTCGATCGTCCCGAACGGGAGGCCGTTATCTCCGTACCGGTAAGCAATCTCTCCGGAGAGCCTTGTCCCGACGGCTCGGTTAATGTTTCGAATCGGATAGGTCAGTCGTATGGATCCTGCACCTTCAAGCGCCATTTTGGCATCCTTGATGATTTTCTCATCGAGCGGCTCGTCGTCAAAAGCATTCCGCTCTTGAATGTGGTAACGGGGGCTTTTGTCATAAGCATCCGCTTGGGCAAAGAGAGGACTTAAGTCGAGCGTATCTGCCTTGGGATGATCTGGAATCGGCTTAAGCGCTAAAAGATCGGTTCGGCCGATCACTTCATCAAGAGATCGGTATCCCAATTGTGCAAGAATCTCCCTGACCTCTTGGGCAACGAAATTAAAGAAATTGACCACCATCTGGGGATTTCCGGTAAATTTGCCGCGCAGTTTCGGATCTTGTGTGGCGACGCCGGTCGGGCAGGTGTTGAGATGACACTGTCGTGCCATGACACACCCTGTGGAGACAACCGCCGCCGTTCCAAAGTTGAACTCTTCGGCACCCAGAAGCGCTGCGACGACCAGGTCCCGCCCCGTCTTCATCCCACCATCGGTCCGCACCACAATGCGTCCTCGGAGATCGTTGACGACAAGGACCTGTTGCGTCTCGGCAACGCCAAGTTCCCAAGGGAGCCCGGCATTTTTGATAGAACTGAGAGGACTCGCCCCTGTCCCTCCATCATGACCGCTGATGAGGACAACATCCGCATGGGCTTTTGCCACCCCTGCCGCGATGGTTCCGACACCCGCCTCTGCAACCAGTTTCACGCAGACCTTGGCGCGTGGGTTTACTTGTTTCAAATCATAGATGAGTTGCTTTAAGTCCTCGATGCTGTAAATATCATGGTGGGGTGGAGGAGAAATAAGTGGGGTTCCTTCCTGAGCAAACCGGATCTTTGCGATCTCTCCGGAAACTTTATGGCCCGGAAGTTGTCCTCCTTCACCCGGTTTCGACCCTTGAGCCATTTTGATTTCGAGTTCGTCGCAGCGGACAAGATACTCGGGGGTCACCCCAAACCGGGCAGAGGCCACCTGCTTAATGGCGCTATTCGGCCAGTCCCCATTTTCGCGCACCTTGTAGCGGACTGGGTCTTCGCCCCCTTCGCCGCTGTTGCTCTTTCCACCGATCCGGTTTAACGCAATCGCAAGGGTCTCATGGGCCTCGCGAGAAAGGGCCCCATGGGACATCCCGGCAGTCGTGAACCGTCTCCGGATCGATTCAATCGGTTCCACCTCATCGAGGGGAATCGGCGAACGTCCACTTTTAAATGTCATCAGATCCCGTAACGCCGTAAGAGGTCGGTGATGGACCAACTCCGCATATTTTTTGTATGCCTCGGAGTCGTTGTTCCGGACCGCCTGATGAAAATATTTGATCACTTCCGGATTGAAGGCGTGGTATTCTCCTTCGCGCTGGAACTTGAAGTATCCGCCGAGGTCTAAGATCGGTTTTTCAGAATGAAATGCATTTCCATGCCAAACGAGAAGGTCTCTCGCCAGTTCCTTCATCCCGATCCCACCGACGCGGGAGGCGGTTCCAGTAAAGCAGCGCTCCACCAAGGAACGGCTTAAGCCGAGTGCCTCGAAGATCTGGGCCCCTCGGTAACTTCCGATGGTAGAGATGCCCATCTTCGACATGATTTTAAGAAGTCCATCCTCGGACGCCTTCTTGTAGTTTTGAACAGCCCTTTCAAAATCGACCGCTTCGATCACGCCGTCCTGGAGAAGGGCTTGAATGCTCTCAAAGACAAGATAAGGATTAAAGGCGCTTACGCCGTAGCCGATAAGAAGTGCAAAATGGTGGATCTCCCGCGCTTCTCCCGTTTCTGCGATGAGACTTGCCTTCATCCTTTTCCCTTCACGGTTCAGGTGATGATGAACGCTTGAGACGGCAAGGAGCATCGGAATATGAACATGGGACATATCTACGCCACGGTCACTCAAAATCAGGATCCGCTTTCCGTTATCGACGGCGCGGCTTGCCGCTTCACACAGTTTTTGGACCGCATGTTCCAGCCCTTCCGGCCCGTCGTTCACTTCAAAAAGGGTGGGGAGTACCCTGGAGGCGAATTCCCCCTCCTCACTCTTTTTGAGCGCCTCGAGTTCATGGTTTAAAAGGAAAGGGCTCGGGAGAAAAATGTGTCGCGCATGGGCAGGGGTTTCCTCCAACACAGATTTTCTTGCCCCGATAATGGAATTGAGCGACATCACCAACCTTTCGCGCAAGGGATCGATGGGAGGATTGGTGACCTGTGCAAAGAGCTGTTTAAAATAGGTGTAGAGGAGTCTTGGCTTTTTCGAGAGAACCGCAAGCGGCGTATCATCTCCCATCGAGAAGGTGACCTCTTTTCCCTGTTGGGCCGTCGGGCCGACGATCATCCGGAGTTCTTCAGAGGTATATCCAAAGGCGGTCTGTTGACGGAGGAGCGCTTGCCGATCCAAAGAAGGTGGCACAAGCGGCACTTTAGGCGCCACCTTCTCAAGAGGAACAAGATTGTCCTTAAGCCACTGGGAATAGGGCTGCTGGGTCGCGTAACGATTTTTAATTTCCCCATCCGTTAAAAGGATCCCCTTTTCCGTATCCACAGCAATCATCTTTCCGGGTCCGAGGCGTCCTTTTTGGAGCACCCTCGAGTCGTCGATATCGACGACACCGACTTCTGAGGCCATCACAATCATTCCATCTTTGGTCACAATGTAGCGCGCGGGACGGAGACCATTCCGGTCGAGACAGGCCCCCACATATCGCCCGTCGGAGAAGGCAAGGGCTGCAGGGCCGTCCCACGGTTCAATGAGACAAGCATGGTACTGATAGAAGGCCTTGATCGTCGAATCCATGTGCGGCATATTTTGCCATGCTTCGGGAACGAGCATGAGAGTGGAATGGAGCAGATCCCGTCCAGACATCGTGAGAAGCTCCAAGACGTTGTCTAAGGAAGCAGAATCGCTTCCTTCAAGCCAAACGATCGGTTTAAGGGTCTCAATCTTTTCTTTCCAAATGGAAGAGGAAAGCTCCGGTTCCCGAGCCCGCATCCAGTTCCTGTTTCCTTGGAGGGTGTTGATCTCTCCGTTATGCCCAAGGAGTCTAAAGGGTTGTGCCAAGAACCAGTTCGGGAAGGTGTTGGTGCTGTAGCGCTGATGGAATAGGCACAGCGCCGTTTCGTAATCGGGATTGCGCAGGTCGAGATAGAATTTTTTAAGTTGTGGTGCTACAAAGAGACCCTTGTAGACAATGGTCTTGCTCGAGAAAGAGGGAACGTAGAAATTCTCAATCGACTCTTCCCGGATATGCTTTTCGATCTCTTTCCGGATGAGATAGAGCATCTTCTCGAATTCAGAAGAGGGAATATGAGAAGGCCGTCCCATAAGAATCTGTTCGATTTCGGGGCGGGTCGCTGCGGCTTTATCGCCGAGGACAGAACTGTCGATAGGTACCTGCCGCCATCCGTAGAGGTGAACGCCCTGACGAGAAATCGCCTCTTCGATGATGGCCCGACACCGTTCTTGGGCAAGGTAGGCGTGGGAGTCGTATTCTTTTCTCGGAAAGAAGAACATGCCGACGGCAAGGTCTTCTTCTTTGGGAGGGCGGTGACCGAGCCGCTCCACCTCTTTGCGGAAAAATTTGGCCGGAAGTTGGGTTAAGATCCCTGCGCCGTCACCGGTTTTTGCATCTGCGTCGATGGCACCCCGGTGCGTGAGGTTTACGACCGCCTGGATCCCTTTTTCCAAGATGGCGTGGGTTTTCTTCCCGGAGATGTTGGCGACAAAGCCGACCCCACAGGAATCCCATTCATAGCGTTTGTTGACTAAAGACATTTAGCCCTCTTAGCCGCTTCGCCGGAAAGAGGAGATCAGGTCACTTTTGAGAAACTTGTACCCCTGACCCACCTTCATCCCGGGTATTTTTCCCCGTTCAATAAGTTTGTAAAGTGTTTGTCTACTTATCCTTAGGAACTTGCAGACCTCTTCGGTCGTCAAAACCTCTTCTTCCAATTTAAGCCCTGGCATTTCCACCTCAAATTAACAGATTTCATCTTATTTTAACAGATGGTATCGGTCTGTCAAGCGGAATTTTAGTTGGGGTCGAAGGTCCCGCCAAGAACCCCTTCCTGATCGATAGTGACCGTTTCACCGACGTTGCGGCCAGTTCCTTGTCTTGTAGCCGTTACCTCAAAGGTCCCGCAATCGCCCCCCGGAGGAACGAAGGCAGGCGGTGTCACGATGAGGGTGTAAAGCCAACTTTTTTGGTCGGGATCGTTCGGATCTTTCAGGTAACGTTCACTCAGTAACGTGGGGGGGACCGACGGAGGACCGAGTTCCGCGTAGCGGTCGTTATGAAGGCAGAATTCTCCCTCAGCGGCATAAATGGCTTGAAGGGTGGCCCGCGCCTCCCTCCATTTGCCGGTCTCCAATGTTTTTGCGCCGTAAGGGATCGCCGCCGCCGCCAAGATCACAACGAGGACGGCAACGATAATGAGTTCAACCAATGTAAACGCACGCCGTTTCTTCTTCATCATAGAAATAAGGCCCCCGCCTGTCGGACCGTCTCGAGAAGGGGCACAGGATAGAGACCCGCCAAAAGGGTGAAAAATGCAAGAAGGATGAGAGAAAGGCGAAGGGTCCAGGAACGCGACGGTGCTAACGAAGAGCGTTCTTCCATCATATACATGTTCCGGACGATTCGGAAATAATAACTGAGTGCCACCACACTATTGAGCACAGCGACGAGGGCGAGTCCATAAAGTCCTGATTGGACCGCTCCCGCGAAAAGGTAGAACTTTCCAATAAACCCTGCCGACGGTGGAATGCCTGCCAGGGAAAGAAGAAAGATGAGAAAACAGAGGGCCCAGACCGGATGCGCTTTGGCGAGTCCCTTAAAATCCTCGATCGACTCGGCACGGAAATTCTCCTGCGCAAGGAGAACGATCATCGCAAAGGCCCCCAGGTTCATTAAGGCATACGCAACAAAGTAGAAGAGCATTCCAGAAATGCCGAACGGCGTGCCGACTGCAAGACCGATGAGAAGATACCCCGCATGGGCGATACTCGAATACGCGAGCATCCGTTTGAGGTCCACTTGGGAAATGGCGAGGAGGTTTCCGACCGTCATCGTCATCATGGCAAGGAAAACAAAGAAACCTTGCCATTCGGCGAAAAGGGGTTTGAAGGCGAAAAGGAAGAGGCGAAGGAGTGCTGCGAAACTGGCCGCCTTGGACCCGACCGAGATAAACCCCGCGACCGGCGGAGGACTTCCTTCGTAGACATCAGGGGCCCACATGTGAAACGGGAAAGCCGCAATCTTAAAGGCGAAGCCCGCAATGAGCATGGCGACCCCCACAAGGAACATCTTGGAGGTCGCTTCTCCCCGAGATAATCCGTTCAGTATTTCGGAGAGATGCGTCGTTCCCCATGTGCCGTAAAGAAGGGCGATCCCATACAGAATGATCCCTGAATTAAAGGCCCCCAGCAAGAAATATTTTAACGCCCCCTCCAGGGAGGCGCGCTCTTTTTTGAGGAAGCCGACGAGGGCATAACTGGAGATCGCCATGACCTCGAGTCCAAGGTAAATAGAGAGGAGGTCCATGCCGGCGGCCATCACCATCATCCCTGTTGTCGCAAAAAGGATGAGGGCAAAATACTCCCCTTGCGGAAGACGGGTAAGGGAAAGGTATCGAAATGAGACAAGGAAAGTAAAAAGCGTCGTCCCCAAAAAGATCAGTTTAAAAAAGAGGGCATACGGATCGAGACGATACAAGTGCCCAAAAAGAGGCGCATTTTCTTTCCATAAACAAAGCGTTGCAAGGGCAGAAGCGAGAATACCCATGACAGAAATTCCGCCGAGGAAGGATTTTTTTTCTTTTGGGAGAAAGGGATCCAGCAGGAGAAGGATAACTCCGGTGACGAGAAGACAGGTCTCTGGCAGGAAGAAGAAAAGATCTTGAAGCATCAAAGCGTTGGACATGAACTACCTCAATGGCTGTGCGGTCTGGACGATTTTATGAAGATGGTTCACAGAGGCCTCTGAGAGGCGCAGCATCGGTTTTGGGTAGAGCCCGATCCAGAACATGAGAACGATCATCGGTACCATATAAACGATTTCTCGGAGAGTGCAGTCTCGAAGGATTTGATTTTTCGGGTTGTCACAACTTCCAAACATCACCCGCTGGTAAAGCCATAGCATGTAGGCCGCCCCGAGGACAATGCCAGAAACGGCGAATGCCGCATAGAGAAATTTTGCCCTAAAAGCACCGAGCAAGATGAGAAATTCACCAATAAAACCATTGAGGCCCGGAAGTCCGATAGAAGAAAATAGGGTAATGGCAAAGAAAGTGGCAAAGACCGGCATCTTGTGGGAAAGGCCTCCGAACTCTGCAATGAGACGCGTGTGGCGTCTTTCATAGATCATCCCGGCGATCAAAAAGAGCCCACCGGTACTCAGCCCATGGTTTATCATCTGAAGAACGGCTCCCGAGAGTCCCTGGGGGGTGAGGGAGTAAATTCCGAGCATCACGAATCCCAAGTGGCTCACACTTGAATAGGCGATCAGTTTCTTCATATCGCTCTGTGCCATGGCGAGGAATGCGCCATAAATAATCCCGATCATGGCAAGAGTGACCATCCAGGGGGATAAGGTCCTGCTCGCCTCTGGGAAAAGGACAAGACAAAACCGGAGAAAACCGTACGTCCCCATTTTAAGGAGAACCCCTGCAAGAAGGACACTTCCTGCGGTCGGTGCTTCCACATGGGCGTCGGGGAGCCAGGTGTGGAACGGGAACATGGGCACCTTAATGGCAAAGGCGAAGAAAAAGGCGAGGAAGAGCCAGAGCTGGGGTTTTAGGGGAAGGACAAGATGCGACAACTCCAAGAAGTCGAACGTGCCCTTTCCTATTCCGAACTCGGGAGCCGCACTTAAAAAATAGAGTGCGAGAATCCCGAGGAGCATGAGCACACTTCCGAAAAGGGTGTACAGGAAAAACTTGATCGCCGCATAGAGGCGCCGTTCTCCTCCCCAGACGCCGATTAAAAAATACATGGGCACAAGCATGACTTCCCAAAAGATATAAAAGAGAAAGAGGTCGAGGGCCATAAAGACGCCGAGCATCCCGGTTTCCAGAAGAAGCATCGAAGCGTAGTACTCTTTTTGCCGAACGGTCACGGCGGAGAAGGAGGAAAGAACGGAGATAGCGGAAAGAAACGTGGTCAAAAGGACAAGCACGAGACTAATCCCATCGATGCCCAGAAAGTAACTCACGCCGATCGCATCGATCCAGGAATGTTTTTCAACGAACTGCATCTCTGAACTCCCTGCCTGAAAAGAGGGGAGGAGAAGGAGGGAAAGAGCGAAACCCACGAGTGAAACGACGAATGAAAAGACTTTAATCAGTCCTGTCCAGGATCTTTTGAAAAAGAACATGATGAAGAAAGCACCGGCAAGAGGGAGGTAACAGAGCGTTGAAAGAATCGGGAAAGCGAAAGGATTCGTGAGCAAGTGAACCTCCTTATTGAAAAAGTGTCAACACAAGAGCAATTAAAAAGACCAACCCTCCTGTCATCGTGAGGGCGTAGTTTTGGACACCCCCTGTCTGGATCTTTCGGAGTCTATCCGAAGAGGCTTGGGTCAAAGCGGCAATGGCGTTTGCGGCGCCATCGACCACCTTCTCATCAAAAAAAAGTTTTACCTTTGAAAGGAGAACGGCACCCCTTCCGATTCCATTGACGGCGCCATCGATCAAGAACAGGTCGCAGGCGAATGAAACTTTGGCCATTCCCCGGCAGAGGGCGAGCACCGTCTTGTCGTACAATTCATCGACCCAATATCTGTGGAGGAGTAGCGTATAAAGGGGCATCATCCGGCTAACGAGCTTTGCCGGAAGATCGGTTCTTTTCCGGTAGAGAAGCCATGCCAGAAACCAACCAAAAAGAGCGATCGCAATGGAAGTTCCCATAAGGAGCGCATGGAGAGAAGCAAAGGCATGCACCGCATGGCCGGAGGGTTCGATGAGTAGCGTTTCGAAGGAGACCTTCTCGAAAATCCGGTGGAGCATTCCTTCTTCCGGAGGAAATCCAAGGAGCGCTCCTCCCACCACGGAAAGAAATGCCAAAAGGATAAGCGGAACGGTCATACTTCTCGGGGACTCATGAAGAGGGTGCGCCTCTTTTTCAGAGAGCCTCGTCTTTCCATAAAAGGTAAGGTAAAGAAGACGGAACATATAGAAGGAGGTGAGCAACGCTGCCACACAGCCGATCCCAAAAAGGAAGGGGTGACCTTTGAGAAAGGTTTGGGTCAGGATTTCGTCTTTGCTCCAGAATCCTGCCAGAGGGGGTACCCCGGCGATCGCAAAGACAGCGATGACGAAAGTCACAAAAGTGATTGGAAGATGCCCTTTAAGACCTCCCAGTCTTTGAATATTCTGTTCACCGCTTGCGGCATGAATCACACTTCCCGCACCGAGAAAAAGGAGCCCTTTAAAAAAGGCGTGGGTCACGAGATGAAACATCCCCGACGCAAATGCCCCGACCCCGACGGCAAGAAACATGAACCCGAGTTGGCTTACGGTAGAGTAGGCGAGGACCTTCTTGATATCGTTCTGGACGAGGGCGATCGTCGCTGCAAAAAGGGCGGTGGCGGCGCCCGTCACGGCGACGATTTCCATAGCCAAGGGGGCCTGTTGATAGAGGAGACGGCTTCGACAGACCATGTAGATTCCGGCCGTCACCATCGTTGCGGCATGGATGAGGGCGGAAACCGGCGTCGGACCTTCCATCGCATCCGGAAGCCAAACATAAAGGGGAATCTGTGCCGATTTCCCGACCGCTCCTATAAAAAGAAGGAGGGCAATGGCGGTCGCGGCACCTCCAACATTTGCAATCGAAGGCTCTCCCAACGCCGGCCGGTAGGAGAGATTCCCGACCGTAAAGAAGAGGAGAAGGATGCCAAGCATAAACCCCGCATCTCCGATCCGGTTCACGATAAATGCCTTTTTGGCCGCATCGGAGGCGCTTTTCTTATGGAACCAAAACCCGATTAAAAGATACGAGCAGAGTCCCACCCCTTCCCAACCCAAAAACATAAGGAGGTAATTATTGGCGAGGACGAGGATCAACATGAAGAAGATAAAGAGGTTCAGGTAAGTGAAATAGCGGGCGTACCCTCCGTCTTCATGCATATATCCAATAGAATAAATATGGATGAGGAGCCCGACCCCTGTGATGACAAGAAGCATGATAGAGGAGAGCCCATCAAAAAGGAAACCGAATTCCACGTGGAAATCCATCGCGGGGAACCACTCGTAGAGGACGATTTCATAGGGAAAGGGGTATTTCAAGAAAAAGCAAAAGAGTCCTACAGAAAGGCAGCATGAGAGAAAGACCGCAGGAACCGCTATCCAATGAGCTCTTTTTTTAATAAAACGGCGTCCCCAAAGGCCGTTCACAAGTGAACCCATGGCCGGGAAGAAGGGGATAAGCCACGCAGACGCTGCCAGTGCTTCTACCATTTGAGGAGATTGATTTCATCGACTTGCACGGTCGGTTTGAGTCTAAAGAGTGCAATGAGGATGGCAAGTCCCACTGCCGCTTCACACGCCGCGACGGTAATCACAAAGACCGCGAAAATCTGTCCGACGAGGTTATTCAGAAAATAAGAGAAGGTGACAAAAGTCACGTTCACGCCATTCAGCATGAGTTCAATCGACATGAGCACGACGATCATGTTGCGCCGTACGACCGCCCCCATCACCCCGAGGCAGAAAAGGGTTGCACCAAAGGCGAGGTAAAGGGATTGGGCCGTCATGAAGGGCCTTCTTTCTTTGCAATCACAACTGTCGCGACGAGGCTCACGAGGAGCAGGATCGAAGCGAGTTCAAAAGGGAAGCCGTACTCTTTGAATAGCATCTTCCCGAGGGCTTCCATCGAATGAACAGGGGGTCCTTCGACTGCAAGGATCCTTCTCTGAAGGAGGGTATACACGATTTCTGCGATAAGACCTCCGCTGATCAAGAGGGCGAGAGGGGTTTGTCGGTGGAAAAGAGGAATCTTTTTTACTTCTTCAACGGCGGTGAGGAGTAAGACAAAGATGATCAGGACCATGATTGCACCGGCATAGAGTATGACTTGAACCATGGCTAAGAAATCGGCTTTCAAAAAAAGAAAACTGGTTGCCACCGAAAGGAGAGTGAGAATAAGATAGAAAGCACTATGCAGCGGATTTCTTCGGGAGATGGTTAAAATGGCAGAAAGCGTTCCGAGTCCAAAAACCACCAGAAGGGGTAGAAGAGTCATGCTTTTTTCTTGATCCGTTTAAGACGGAAGACGTCTTCCCGTTCACGTTCCTCAAGGATTTGCTGGATATACCGTTTTTCTGAAACAAGTCTTGGAATCAGGCGTTGCTCGAGGGCGTTCACGCGTCGGGAGGTCTTTTTGATCTCTTCGCCCAGTTTTTTGAGTTTCACTTCCACGGGAGCCATCTCGAGGATATGGGTGAGAAGCTGTTCAAAGGTTCTCGCTGCCTCATCGATCCGGGCACTTGTGCCGGTGACCGCATACCCGCGGGTAAGCACATTTCGCGTAAGGGAAACTCTTTGGAGTTCAGCCACACGGATCCCCCAGAGATTTTTCACTTTGATGTCTATCGGGAGCTCCCGTCGACAGGCCATGGCGGCTGAGGTCAGGGCTTGAGGTCCGTCGTAGGCAAGGGCAAGGAAGAGTTGCCATTCTGCCTCTGTCAGCTTTTCAGCCAGTTCTTTCCGAAGACGCACAAGAGGTTTGATGAGTGTGAAAAACTCTTGAGTGAGGGCATCCCGCTTATTCCTGAGAAGTTCTGCCCCTTGTTGCGCAAGCTTGATCTGCGACTTGCGCTGAATCAAGTTCATTCGTGTAGGACTGACTTGTTCCATGATTTACCTCTCAGCCTCGGGGTCCTGTCTCGGCTCCTTCCCATTCGTCCTCGCTCCACCCATCCCCCCGTGGGGGCTGAGTGAAACAAGTGGTCCCCTTCCGCTCGTCCGAATGGGAGCCCTTCCGCCGAGCCACCCCTCGGTCAACTCAATAATACGGACTCTTGGTTCCCTCACTTAAAACCGGTGTGAAATATTTGCTCAAGACCTTCTTACTCACTCGACGGAGTTCAGCCTGCGGGATGATCTGGAGAAGTTCCCAGCCGAGGTTGAGTGTTTCGTCAATGGAGCGATCGGTGTTTCCCTGATTGAGCATTCGTCCCTCGAAGGCCTCCGCAAATTTGAGATACTTCCGATCAAGGTCGGTGAGTGCATCTTCTCCGACGATCGCGACCAGACGACGCACATCCCGTCCCTCCGCGTAACAGGCGTACAGTTGGTTTGAGAGTTCCCTGTGGTCTTCCCGTGTCCGACCTTCACCGATCCCGTTATTCATCAGTCGCGAAAGACTCGGGAGGACATCAATAGGAGGATAAATGCCGGAACGGTGGAGCGCTCGAGAAAGAACGATTTGCCCTTCTGTAATGTAACCGGTCAGGTCTGCGATGGGATGGGTGATGTCATCATCCGGCATCGTGAGAATCGGAATCTGGGTGATCGATCCTTTTTTCCCTTTCACACGACCAGCCCGTTCATAAAGTGTGGCGAGATCGGTATACATGTAGCCGGGGTATCCGCGGCGGCCCGGAATCTCCTCGCGTGCCGTTCCGATTTCGCGAAGGGCTTCGCAGTAATTGGTCATGTCGGTTAAGATCACAAGAACCTGAAAGTCATGTACAAAGGCGAGGTGTTCTGCGACGGTGAGTGCGCTTCTTGGGGTGAGGAGCCGCTCAATCGTCGGGTCATTGGCAAGGTTCAAAAAGGTGACGACGTTTCCTTTGGCCCCGGTCTCTTCAAAACTTTGCAGGAAAAAGGCGGCCTCCCGCTGGGTGATCCCCATCGCGGCAAAAACGATCACAAACTGTTCTTCTTCCCCGCGGACCTTGGCCTGCGCCAAGATCTGGGCAGCAATCTCATTTGCTGGAAGTCCTGAACCGGAGAAGAGAGGAAGTTTCTGTCCGCGGACAAGCGTGTTGAATCCGTCGATCGAGGAGATCCCTGTTTGAATAAAATCATTCGGTCTATCGCGTCTCACCGGATTGATCGCCTGACCGATAATGGGAAGCCTTGCTTCTGGGATCACATCCGGTTGGCCATCTATCGGCTTTCCAGAGCCGTTAAAGATTCGGCCGATCATCTCTTTGGAGACGCCGATCCGGGCCACCTCTTCCCGCAGTCGGATGGCGGTGGAGGCGACATCGAGACCGGTGGTCCGTTCAAGGACCTGCACGACCGCATGGGTCTTTGAGACTTCTAGGAGTTGTCCCGATCTCACCTCGCCGTTCGGCAGGAGAATATCGAGAATCGAACCGTAGGCAAAGCGCTCTCCCCCTTCGATAAAAAGGAGTGGCCCCGAAATATATTGAACGGTTTTCTCTTCTCGAGTGACAAGACTCATGACACCACCTGCACTCTCCCCAAGGCTCTAAATTGTTTTTCCATCTCTTCACGGATTGAAGTGATTTTTGTTTCATATTCATGGAGGGGGATTTCTTTCATCCGATCCACTGCCTCCTTCATGGGAAGTTCCGTGATCTCTTCGATATGCGCTCCCCGTTGAATCGCCGCTTCCCCAAGGGCATAAAATTGGAGAAGGGTCGAAAGCATGAGATGCTGTTTTTTGAGGGGGCAAGAGCCATCCACCGGACTGAAAGCGTTTTGTTGCAGGAAATCCTCCCGGATCATCCGTCCAAATTCAAGGATGAGCCTCTCCGAATCTTGAAGGGCATCCGGGCCGACGAGCTGGACGATTTCTTGAAGTTGTGTATCTTTTTGAATGAGTTCGAACATCCTTTTCCGGTTCCGCGTCCACTCCGGCGAAATGTTGTCTTCGTACCATTTTTTAAGAAGTCCGTCATAGAGGGTGTAGCTTCGGTTCCAGTTCACCGACGGGAAATGGCGACGGTAGGCGAGGTTGGAGTCGAGCGCCCATAAAGCCCCGATAATCCGCATCGAACTTTGTGTGACCGGCTCAGAGAAATCTCCGCCTGGGGGCGAGACAGCACCGACGACAGTCACGGAACCGATCCGTTCTTCCTTTCCTTGTGTAATGACGCGGCCAGATCGTTCGTAGAAATTGGCAAGCCTTGTGGAAAGGTACGTCGGAAATCCCTCTTCCCCCGGCATCTCTTCAAGACGTGAAGAAATTTCACGGAGCGCTTCCGCCCACCGGGAGGTCGAATCGGCCATGAGCGCCACGTCATACCCCATGTCGCGATAGTATTCAGCAAGGGTCATGCCGGTATACACAGAGGCCTCGCGTGCCGCAACAGGCATGTTGGAGGTATTCACAACGAGGATCGTTCGGTTCATGAGCGCTCCACCTGTTTTCGGATCATCCAGATGGGGGAATTCGGTCAGCACCTCGGTCATTTCATTCCCGCGTTCACCACATCCCACATAGACGATCACATCCGCATTCGCGAATTTCGCAAGCGTCTGCTCGGCCACGGTTTTACCGGAACCGAATCCACCCGGGATGGAAGCGTTTCCTCCCATGGCGATCGGGAAGAGGCAATCGAAAATCCGCTGGCCGGTGACGAAAGGTTCCTTCGGCTCCAGTTTCTGTTTATAGGGCCTTGCCAATTTCACTGGCCAGCGATGGGAAAGTGCAAGCGTTTTTCCTCCCTCGAGGGTTGCCACGGTTTCGGTGACCGTAAAACTCCCGCTCCGGATTTCTTTGATTTTCCCCTGCGTGTCAGGGGGAACGAGAATCCGGTGGACCAACTGCTCGGTTTCCTGCACCGTTCCGATCGTCTCTCCCGGCCCAACCCGCTCTCCCACTTTCACCGATGGGGTAAAGGGCCATTTCTTTTGATGGTCGAGCGCTTCGGTGTGAACGCCTCGCGCAATGAAATCTCCGGTTTGGGCCGCAACAGATTCGAGAGGGCGCTGAATCCCGTCGAAGATGCTTGAAAGGAGTCCAGGCCCGAGTTCGACGGTGAGGGGAGAGCCGAGACTCTCGACCGGTTCCCCCAAATAAAGACCCGAGGTGTCCTCGTAGACCTGAATAAAGGCGGTATCCCCGTCGAGCCGGATAATTTCACCGATGAGGGTTGCCTTTCCCACATGAACAATGTCAAACATCCGTGCGCCTGTCATGCCGTCCGCGATGACTGCAGGACCACTAATCTTGATAATCTTACCTTGAATCGACATGTTAACTCCTTAGACTCAAGACCTAAGACTCTCAAGGAAAGTCTTTGGTCTTGGGTCTTTTGTCTTTGGTCTATATTTTAATCTCATATCCCAACGCCCGACGGACCGTTTGTTTCACATATTCCTCCGGCGAAAGAGTTGCTTCGCTCCCCATCGGGATCGGGACAACGAGCGGAAGTTGCAGGGCGTCCAGTTTTTTAAGCATGCGCGGATCAAAATCGGCCAAATGTTCCTGCGGCAAAAGGACGACCCCCATCTCCCTTTGGGTCATGAGCCGTGTGAGGAGCTCTTGTGTCCTTGAACCCGCATCGCTCACAAGGACCTCTATCCCCGTAAGAGTGAATCCTTTCGCAATCCGTTCCGGGCAAATGACAATCAGTTTATACAAGGAGGAGCTCCTCTTTTAATTTTTCCTCACTTAGCGAAAATGATTTTCCCTGTAGAATCATTCGGATATTTTTAAGTTCGTTGGATAACAGCGCAAGGTAGGAAATGGCGACTCCGATGGAAAGGGGATCTTGTCGCTCCATCCGGTGCTGCGCCTGCGTCAGAAAAGCGTCAAAATTTCGTTCAAGAGGGGTGAGGCTTTCACCCTTCCATGACCTTGCTACCTTTGCCAGATAGGTGATTTCAAACTTTTGTGTCATCTCCAACGGTTTCACAGTAGCGATCGAAAGGAGGAATCCCTTTCCGAGCATTCCTCCCTCGATGAAAAATTTCGAAAGTTCCCCCTTCGGAACATCCGTGAGCCGCAGCAGGGTGAGGATATTGGTGATATCTACTTCCATTTGAATAAGACGTTTCACAAGTTCCGCATCCTCCCCCTTTTCCTCGACGAGGGAAGAGAGGATCGAACTGTAATAATAATAGTCGAGTTCCGCTTCAAGGGTCCGCAGGTCCGCCGACTCTTCCTTAATGGAAGAGAGTCCTCGACGGAGCACCCGTTTCAAGGGGTGGTGCCAACTGGCGAGGAGCGCGACAGTCTCCCGAAGGGAGGGCTGTTTGGCGAGCTCCTTCAACTCTTCAAAGCTAAAACTTCCGACAGGGATCACTGTTTCAAGGATCGCTTCCACCGGAAGTTTTCCATTTTTCCCTCGAAGAAGCGATTTGATGTTATGAAGGTCATACCGACGGAGCAAGAGTTCCATGAGTCGCCGGGGTCCTTCGCCGGACCACTCGAGGATTTTCTGGAACGTTTTCTGAATCCGGTTGGAGATCCCGAGTTCAATTCCGAGAAAATCCGAATGCTGGGTGAGCGCTTCCCCCACACTCGTTCCATAAGGGCTTTCAAGGAAGAAGCGCTTCACCTCTTCGAAACGGTTGAGCCTCAAGAGCTCTTCCAGTTTCCCCTTCGAGAAGAGGTCTTTTTTAAGCGATTTGATCCGTGCATTCAGATAATTGTAATCAGACATTTCGACTTTTCATCGGAATAACGTTTTATTCAGACACTGCATGACGACCGCGTGGGCCCGTTCGAGTCTTGAATCAAATGTATTTCTTATCCGGAAGCGTCCTTCTCCGTCCTCAAGTTCTAAACCCCGCTTAAGCGTTGAGGCGGGTTCGATCTGGGCCTTCAAGGAAATTTCTCCGAGAAGCGTATGCGCCACCTTTTCATCTTCGGGACGGACCCGCAGGATCACTTTTTTCTCCTTCCCGCCCGCCGGCCCGCCTGCCGGCGAGGCAGGTGAGGCAGGCGTCTCAAGAGATCTTACCAGTTCTGCAAGGAACTTTTTGAGGATCTCACGGTACGTCGAACCTTTTTGAAGTGCATCAAACTGGTCGCGCGCCACCTCCAGGGTCTTTGAAGCAAACTGGGATTTCAAGGCCAAGAGGTGCTGCCTGTTTTCGAGGCTCTCTTGCGTTAAGATACGGCTTTTGTGCTTTCGAATCTCAACGTCTGTTCGAGTGGTGAGGACTTCTTCCATGCGCGCCGCTTCCCCTCGGGCCTCTTCTAAAATTTTTTCAGATGCTTCTTCCGCCCTTTTGAGGATCGTCCCTTCCTCAAGAGAGACCTCTTGTTCAATTTCTGAAAGGAAGGATGCTTCATTCATCGTTTACGGGCCGCCGAGAATCATAAAGGCGATGACGAATCCTAAAATCACAACAGTCTCAGGAATGGCGACAAGGAGAATGACATTTCCGATGAGTTTGGGGTCTTCAGCAAGAGCACCGATTCCCGCAGAACCGATTCTCGCCTGCGCAAGTCCCGTGGCGAGCCCTGCAAGTCCAATCGCAATTCCGGCCCCGATCCCATAGCCGGCCCGCTTCATTCCTTCACCAATGCCTGCCTCTTTTGCAACTTCTCCCCCAGGACCCCCTTCTGCCGCAAGTGCCACAAAAGGTGAAACGATGAGAAGAGCAATCACCACCAGAAACGCAAACGCCAAACGTGACTTCATTGTCACCTCCTTGTTTCCGTATTCCGTCGTCCGTATTCCGTTTTACGGACGACGAACGACGGACGACGAATCACGGATCAGCTTAATTTTTTGAACGGTAAGTACTCCCTTCCGCCCGGTTTGTAAAATTTCGTAAAGAACTCCACGTAATTCAAACGAAGCGCCTGGATCGTCGGATCAAAAATCCCGAGCGCCATATTGACCGTGTGGAGGGTGAGCGCGATGAGGAGCCCGAAAAATCCTCCTGCGACCGCTCCAAGTTCGTTGGCGACCTTGGCCATGGCAACGCTGGCAATCCCGATGGCCATGATCCGCGCATACGAAAGGATGTTACTGACAATGGAGATACTTTCAATCGCCCCCTGAAAGCCTGCGGAGACGAAAAGAAGCACGAAGGAAGCCATGATGACAAACCCACCGGTGAGAGCGGAGGCGAAGGGGCTCAGTCTCCCTATAAGAGGAAGAGAAACCCCTTTTGGCGCCATCGCCATCTGGACCACAAAAAGAATCCCGACGAAGAAAAGGAGAAATCCAATCTTCTCAAGGAAGTGATGCCAACTTTTTTCTTTGAACGCCACCACCATTCCCAAGCATAGACCAAAGAGGACATGCACCACGCCAATCAGGATCGATAAGATGAGAAGTTCCTTTGTAATGAGGAGTCGATCTTCCCATAAGGGTTTCAGCCACCCATGTCCAAGTGTTCCAAAAAATTCGCCGAAGACAAATCCAAAAAAGATAGAAGAAGCGGCGCAGACAAAACCGACCTTTGAAATCTGCCGAACCGTTTCATTCTTTTTGAATTTTATCCGCAGAAAGAACGTTAAAAGGAAAAGGACCACCCCATACCCGATATCTCCGAGAATGAGCCCAAAGAAGAGGGGAAAGAAAAACGCCACATAAGGGGTGGCATCGATCGTTCCATAGGTCGGAGGAGGGAAGAGGGAAACCAAGATTTCAAAGGGTTTCAGCCACTTCGGATTTTTGAGTTTTACGGGAATTTCTTCATGTTCCCATTTTTCATGGGCGAGTTCTTTGAGCGTGACACTC
>JACQQV010000040.1 GCA_016206785.1 Candidatus Omnitrophota bacterium | reverse complement strand
CGCGTCCGACCCGCAGATCCCGTGGCCGCAGGAGCGCCGTAGCGCAAGCGTTCCATCGAGCTGCCATTTGATCGCATGGAGGCAATCGAGCACCCGGTCGGTCGGTTCCGCTTCGATTTCATAGGTCGCGTAGTAGGGTTTCTTATCTGTCTCGGGATTAAATCGCTTGATTTTAAACTGAACCTTCATTTTTGCCTTTTTCGTTTTGAATTTTGAATTCGATTCTAGTATTTCCTTTCTTGGGGCTGGAATCTTGTAATGACCACCGGCTTATACTTTAGTTCCAACTTTCCGTTTTTCTGATAACAAAGGGTGTGCTTGAGCCATTCACTGTCATTTCGCTTCGGATAATCCTCACGGCAGTGCGCCCCTCGGCTTTCTTTGCGGGAGAGCGCCCCGGCGACAATCGCATCGGATAAATCTAGAAGGTATCCGAGTTCAAACGCCTCGTAGAGATCCGTATTGTAGGCGGCCCCTACATCCGAGATGCGGATCCTCTTGAAACGCTCCTTGAGGCCCGTGAGTTTCCCCTCCATTTTCTTAAGACCCGATTCGGTCCGAAAGACTGAGGCATCTTCCATCATCGAGACCTGAAGTTCTGACCGGATGGCTGCAATATTCTCTTTTCCTTTCCCGCTCCTGAATCGTGAAATCTCTTCCTGAAGAGGAACTTCCGCATCCTTAGGCCAGTTTGGGAAAGAGACACTTTTAGCAAACTGGGCCATATGCCGCCCACCCCGACGGCCAAAGACGATAATGTCAATAAGTGAATTGGTTCCTAAACGGTTTGCCCCATGCACCGAGACGCATGCTGTTTCTCCAGCCGCATAAAGACCGGGAAGAATCGTATTTTTCTCATCGATGACCACTCGGCCCTCGACATCGGTCGGGATCCCTCCCATCGCATAATGGGCTGTTGGCTGAACCGGGATCATCTCCTTCACCGGATCGATACCGAGATAGGTTCGCACAAAATCGGCGATATCTGGAAGTTTTTTCTTGATCACCTCTTGATCGAGATGAGTAAGGTCAAGGTGCACGTAATCCTCCCCGCCGATCCCTCGACCGTCCCGAATTTCAAGGTAAATCGCCCGCGAAATCATATCGCGGGGTGCTAGATCCAAAAGGGTCGGGGCATAACGCTCCATGAAGCGCTCCCCCTTGTCGTTTCGTAAAATCCCCCCTTCTCCCCTCGCCCCCTCTGTAATCAAAATCCCCATCTTGTAAATCCCGGTCGGGTGAAATTGAAAAAATTCCATATCTTCCAAGGGAATCCCGCGTCGGAAAACGACTGCCATGCCGTCGCCGGTCAAGGTGTGGGCGTTTGAAGTAATCTGATACATCTTGCCGCAACCGCCGGTTGCGAAAAAGACACCCTTTGCGTGAAAGGTGTGGAGTTCCCCGGTGGCAAGGCAAAGGGCCACCACCCCTGCCGTTTTTCCTCCTGAGAGGACCAGATCAAACACATGATATTCGTCAAAGAAGGTAACTCCCTGTTTGATGCATTGCTGATAAAGGGTCTGAAGAATCATATGACCGGTTCGGTCGGCCGCATAACAGGCCCGTTTAATAGGGCCTTTCCCAAATTCCCGTGTATGTCCCCCGAAATTCCGCTGGTCGATCTTTCCATCGGGGCGTCGGTTAAACGGAAGACCCATATGTTCCAGTTCATAGATAAGATCGATCGCCTCCCGGCAAAGAATTTCGATCGCATCCTGATCACCGAGATAATCGCCTCCCTTGACGGTGTCGAACATATGCCATTCCCAAGAATCGGGCTCCACATTTCCCAGCGCTGCGCAGATCCCTCCCTGGGCGGTGCCGGTATGAGAACGGGTCGGATAAAGTTTACTCACGACCGCGACCTTTACCTCTGGAACCTTGGAGGCCTCGAGGGCCGCCATCAGTCCCGCCCCGCCCGCACCGATAATGACTGCATCGTATTGATGGTGGATGCTCATAAAGCAACCCCAACAGGTTGAAAGATGAGAATCACAAGAGTGCCAAGAATAAGAAAGAAAAGACCGACCCCCCTCAGCGTCCAAAGGGCGACACGGTACCAGCGTGTGGAATGAATGTAATCATCGATTAAAATCCGGACGCCGTTTAAACCGTGGAGAAGCGCAAGAAGGAGCATCGAGAGGTCATACAACCGCCAACCGAAATGCCGATAGCGGCCTGCGACAAATTCATAATTCAATGATTCAATCGGATGAATAAGGTGCATGATGGCAAAATGCCACAACGCCAAAAAGAGAAGACAGAGCCCCGAGAATCGCATGAAGACCCAACTCTGAAGCTCAAAACCCCCTAAAGGTCTTTCGTGTGGAGAAACCGTCGACATGCCGTCCTTCTTTCAGAAAAGGGATCTTACCATGAGATAAGACGCAGGAATGAAAAGGAGAAAAAACAGCACCATGACTCCATAAAAAAGACGCTCCTGAAATCTGGCGAGTGTTGGCCAGAAATCGATGAGACAGATCCGGATGCCATTTAAGGAATGATAGAGAAGTGCAGCCAGGAGCCCGACCTCCAGCGGACGGAAAAACGCCTGTTTGTACAAAGAGACCAAATGATTGTACGCCTCGGGTCCAAAAATGATGAAGGCGGTATCGATAATGTGAATGAAAAGGAAAAGAAGAACGCCGACTCCCGTCGCACGGTGAAGCGCCCAAGACCACATCCCTACTTTTCCGCGGTACATCATCCCTTTCCAATCTCCTTGGGGATTAAAAACCCTCCGGAGACAATAATCTTCGCCGCCTCTTCAATCGAAAGATCGGTCTCCACAATCTCATCCTCCGGAACGAAGATGAGATTCCCTGTTGCGGGATTGGGGGGTGCAGACATAAAGACATTTAAAAGGGTCTTCCCGTCCGGGCCCTTGGTCGAGCCGGTTACAAAACCGAGCGCAAAGATCCCTTTCCTTGGATATTCCACGAGGACAACCTTTTTAAAATTTTCCTTCCCCGGCAGAGAAACAGTTTCGATGACCTGCTTGGCGGCCGCATAGACATTTTTCACGACCGGTGTCCGGAGAAGGAGGTTTTCAAATGACTTCAGCAGTGCACGGCCGAAGACATTCGTTGCGATAAGCCCCAAGCCATAAAGAAAAAGAAAAGTTAAAAGAAATCCGACGCCGCGGACCCGATGACCTACAAGAGGACGAATGATCGGTTGAGAGAGGCCGTCGATATAGAGAAAGAGGACCCGGACGACGTGATAGGTAACATAGAAAGGCACAACCACCAACATCCCTGCAAAGATTCTTCTCCAGAGAAGGCCGAACACTTCTCTCAATATCCCTTTTTTCTTCCTCTTCATGACAAAGTCCTCATTTCCTCGGCTCCTCCGCACAGATCCAGACACGGCAAGGGGCCCGTTTTAACACGTAATCGACGGTGCTTCCTAAAAAGGAGCTGACAGAGACCGCACTTCCTAACGCACTCCCTAATCGCGAGCCGATCCTAGAGGGGCTCTCAAGAGAAGTCCCGAGGATAATGAGGTCATACCCCCCGTCCCGTGCTGTTTCATAGATCGCCTGACCCGCAGAGCGCGACTGAAGCACGAGGGTTTTCGCAGGAATCCCGTACTCGCGGCAGATCGCCTGCGATGATTCAATGACCGTGTCCGCTTTAAGGAGCCTATCCGGGAAAAAAGTATCGAGGGGGAGCGAAGCGGGAATTTCGATCACATAAAGGGCCGTGAGGGACGCTCCGTGGGAGTGTGCCACCTTGGCGGCATATTGCACGGTATTAAAATTTTCGCCGCGGGTCGGAACAAGAATTTTTGTAATGGGCTGCTCTTTATATTCCGGAATCTCCATCTTCTCAAGTTCCACACGGCTTGTTGCAGAAATCTCCTGTCTCTTCCGGTAAGCATAGTAAAAGACGATGCCGGCGAACATCCAGACAAATCCCAAATTTCTTCCGGCAGGCTTGCTAATGACCACATCCACCCAGACCGCGATGGTCCCTAAGACTCCAATAAGGG
>JACQQV010000044.1 GCA_016206785.1 Candidatus Omnitrophota bacterium | reverse complement strand
CTCTGGCAAGAAGTGGTCCTGTTGAATGGGTCGATTCAAAAACAGTGAAATGGGAACCCATTTCCCTCTTTCATTTTCCGCAGGATTCACCTTCACGCTCTGGGACTGCTCGTCGGAAAGAACAAAAAGGAATGGAGAAATCACTCCCTTTTTGTCCACGGTGAGATATTTTCCGATACGTCCCAACGCATCCTCCGGCCGTAGCGCGAGATTCAATTCTTCCTGAAGCCCTCTGAGGATTGCGGGAAAGGGTTTTTCCTGCGTCTGGCCCCACTCCTCCCGCTCGCGGGTCTCGGTCGGAAACACCCAGAACCCTGGATACCGCCGGGCATCCTGACGCCTCTTGACGAGAAAGAGTTGCCATTCGTTTTCATAAAAACGGAGAAGAATCGCAGAGGAGGCTTTGATTTCCGTATCTTCTTCCCCCGCTATTGGAGTCACAACGGAGCGGCTCCGCAAAAGCGTTCGCACTGCTTCAAGAAACAAGATCTCCGGCTGCTTTGCTTGACCATCGGAAGCTGTGAGGGGAGGGGAGAAATCGGAAAGTTTCCTAACGGAGAAGGCGGAAGAGCGTGGACGGAGGGCAAACGCAGCATCTTGGAAAAGGAGCGTGATGAGAAAGAGGAAAATGAAAAGAGGATGCAACATTCTTCTGGGCATCAGAGTTGCCGATAAACCGTCTCTACGGCTTCAAGATACTCGGCGGTCGGGGTGAAAACAAGAGAGGCTTCGATATTCTTGAGCGAGGCCTCCACCTGCTGCATCAGCTCAGCCAGTGCAGGATCTTTCCCGAGGGCAAGGCTCATGAAACTGAAGGCAGAGACGATCTGCCCCTTCTTAGGCTCGTCGATGGCGATATCCAGATGAGGCATCTTTTCCTTCTTGTTATTCATCTTGTAACCGACGCTGATAAAAGGAATCTCGTCTCGTTTCACCGCACTCAAAGTGATTCGATAGGACTCGACCGACATCAGTTTTACAAACGGATAAAGATCGACGAGGGTCTCAAGCGTTTCGTGGAGGGACGGCTGTCGATTCGTCTCCACCAACCAAATCTGCGTTACCCGACCAGCCGATTTTAGCATCGAAAGGATGACTTCGAATTCTTTCTGCGTGGTTTCATTTTCCAAAAGGGAGGCATCGATCGCGAGGACCGCCCTACTCCTTGCCAACGCCTCGAGGTTGACTGGGGGATCAACCGTAAGAATCTTCGCGCCCTGATTGACCTTGAGGATCTGGGCCGTCGCGACCGCAATCACCGCCTGCCGCCCCGCACCGTCTTTGGCTTCGTCCTTTGTTTCAGCATACTTCACTCGAAGCCGTTTACTCCGAGGGTAGGGAAAGATATCGATGACTTCGCTTGCTTTGACTCTTTTCTGGAGATTTTTCCAAAATTCGGCGGTTAACAAATCCCCATGTTCTGCTTCAAACGCTTTCATATGCTCTTCGGGGATACCTGTCCAAATCCTCATCTCCTCTGGAAAGATATCGTTTTCACCTGCCACAATCCACTCTTCCTCCGACAACATTTCTTCAAGCTCATCACGCGGTTCCGGTTTGTCTCTAAAATTAAAGTCCTCTAATAATCCCAAATCGTCATAATCATAAGAAACAACTCTCCCGAGACGTGTAACTCCAAAATTCCTTAACAAGATATCTCCAGGAAAAATATTCGCCGCAGCAAGGTCCTTGAGGGTGTAGCCAAAATCGATAAGGGCACGATGGATTTTTTCAGGGTCTTTGGTCTCTCGGACATAAACATCAAGGGGCGTGACCAGTCGCTCGGTATACGCATGTTTAATCACAACGTCATCTCCCTCAATGGCCACGCTTTCTTTGGCTTGTTGAATCAATTGCTTAAGTAACTCTTTTGAAAAAAGGTCCCGGCTAAACCGAAGATCGCGGAACTCCTGGGCGTCCACCATCCGGCCCACGCGGTCCAGCCTTCTGACAAGGAGATATTTATTGACAACTTTCTCACGTGTATTTCCTTCTTTTGGCATATCAAATCGATCTTTGATCATTTTGAACGCAACGCCGAAAGAAGGCAATGTAAAGACAATCATCACTTTTCCCGGGATCCCCCTCGCCAATTGAAATTTCTCGTGGGTCTGGCGGAGATGCTGCTGGAGGGCCCTAAAGAGCTCTGACTTCCCTTGTTTATTGTGGCCGAGGGAGGTATAGAGTTCCCAAATCAACTTTTCCGGCATGATCGACTTCAAAAAGTCGATCAAGGTATGGTACCTCTCAAGGTCCACATGGAAATAGGAGCGTGTGAAACTAAACACAAAACGGGCCTCTCGATCGCTCATGAGCACAGCATCCACTGTGATTCCATCCTTTTCGTTGAGTAATGGAAGGATGAGGGGAATGAGTCGGGAACCGACCCGTATTCTTCCGACAAGGTAGGCGGCTTTATTTCTGTAGAAGGGGGTCTTAATCATTTCCACAGCAACGATCTTTTCAGAGCCAAACTGCTCTTGGAGATTTTTATCGATCTCTTGGGCCGCCCACCGGATATCCCGTTCAAGGTCCTCGTAGTCTACTTTGAATAGATAATCGGATAGAATTTCTCTGACGAGCTTTTCTGTAGTTCCTTCCTTCATGTAGGTTTTGTAAATTGACCCTTCTTCTGGCTGTGGCGTCCTACTTCTTGACTCTACAAATTCGATATCAGGATTGACGCCAACTGTCTGGAAGATTCTTCTTGTGACTGAATTAAAGAAGGTCTCGGCAAGTTCTGGGTCCCGGAGGTCTTCAATGAAATCCGAATAGAGGGATTTCATCGCAATCCACGCCGATTTGTCCCTATCCTGTTCTTGAAGAATCCCCCTCAACTCTTTCATAACCTCTTGAATAACATTCTCATACAAGTCGAATCGCTCCCGAGCGTCTCGTTGCCACCCTTTCCAATCTCGGTTCTCAAATCGTGATTTTGCCCTTCGTGTAATCTTGTGAAACTGTGTCAAGTAGGAATCAGAGCCTTCCCGAATGATCTTGGCGCTTTTGCTGGCCAATGCACGGCTCGCACCATCTTTCGCGATTCCTTTTTCAATATCAGGTGCCGGCCAGTCAGTAAGGACCGCGCCGTCTAATAACCAGTTGTATTCACCCTTTAAGACACCCTGTGCCAATGCGTAGTTGCGTTGATTCGTGCGAAGGAGAAGAGATTCCCGAATCGTTGGGATAAGACCCTTTCCTTCGATCTTCCCTTTCATGTCGAGGAAGAAAAGATCCATGAGTTCTTTTGCTTCGGGATGATTCGATTGAAATCGCTCGGTTCTTGCCGAAGAAGCAGAAACGAGGTAAAGGTTATTCGCCACATCGACAACATCAAAGATAATCTTCTGCTGCTCTTCCAGGGCGGGACCGAAAATGGCCATTTGGTGGAAGGTGGCCCGGGCCAGTTGTCGGCTTGTCTTCCGGACATAACGAACGTAAGGATTGCCCGTCTTTCTCCAGCGGGGAACCCACTGCGAGGAGTACCACTTCACATAGAACTTAAACGCGTTAAAAAGCTTTTTTCGAAGTTCTTGCGCGGAGAGATTTGGATTTAATGTGGTGCCTTCAAATCCTTTGCGAATCTCCCAGCCTGTGTCAGGATAGAAGACAGAAACGGTGTCTTTCAATCCGGTCCTGACAAGACGGCTCAGGCCTCGAAGATCCTGTGGCCACCGGCCGTCCGGCGTCGCCATCGGATTCAATCCCGGATTGAGAAGCGGCTCGAGTAACCTTTTGTGTGTATCGAGGGCCTCGCGGGCTTCGATCAGGTGCTGAATCTCTGTACTTCCCTCAAAAATCCGGTTAATTCGGTATTCACGAAAGAATTGTTCAACCGGATCGGAGGGTTCGCCGCGGGCCGCTTTCGAGCGGGCCGTCTCATATCCCCGCCCACCAAAAATCTGAACCATATGGTCAACGAGGGACCACCCCATTTCAGACGTCGCCAGTTTGGCGACCGCTGATTCGAGCCGAATATCGGCCTCAGGATGTTGATCCACAAGAAGTGATGGATACCATGTGACCGCTTCAAGGGCATAAATCGTCTTTGCCATCTCCGCAATCTTTTGCGCGATGGCATCCTTCTGGCCGATCGGTCCTCCAAACTGCTCACGGCGATTGGCGTGCCGAATCGTCATGCGCAGGGACGTCTTGAGCGCCCCAAGCATTAATACGGCTAATGAAAGTCGCCCAGTGTTAAGCGTCATGAGAGCAATCTTTAACCCCTGGCCCGGTTCTCCCAGCACATCCTCCGATGCCACTTCTACATTTTCAAGTCTTAGAACACCATTCTCAATTCCCCGAAGGCCTGAGAAGGTATTTCGATGTGTGACACTAAACCCGTTTGTGTTTTTATCGACAACAAAGAGAGTTGTTTTCTTTGTTCCTTTAATCTTTGCCAAAATGACGGTATAATCTGCAATGGGCCCGTTCGTCGCCCAGAGTTTCTCGCCGTTCAAGACCCAGCGCTGTTTCGCCTCGTCCCACTCCGCCGTCGTCTGCACCTTTGAAGGATCGGATCCGGCCGACACTTCCGTAATCGAGAAACTGGAAATCGCCCCTCTGGCGAGGAGTCGATAATATTTCTCCTGCTGTGCCTTGGCCTTGGCGGCCAGTGCTTCCGCCTTCTGAATCTTCCTTATATCACCACTTGCTCTTGCCTTCGCCTCTTCCTCATTCGCCATATCCAAAACGAGTTTAAGGGGCTGCGGAAGTCCGATACTCTGATGGGCCGAAAGGAGGATACCGAGAACAGGTGAGTAACTGCCGACAAGTTGCAAGACCCGGAGATAATTGGTCTGAGAAAGGCCGAGACCCCCGTATTGTGTGGGAATCTTAAGACCGAATGCACCGAGGTTGATGAGATCTTGCTTGATTTCTTCAAGAGGAATGCGGGCATCCTGTTCAATCTGATGCGGATTGACTTTGGTTGTGAGAAACTCCTCAAATTTCGTAAGGACCTCGTCTCCTCTCCGCTTGTCTTCGGGATCCTGCTCGGGATACGGGAAAAGGAGCTCCGGTTCGGACTGTCCATTAAAAACACCTTTCAGGAAACTGACCCCGCCCCACTCCTCCCGCGCCTCTTCCGCCACCTGAAGCGCCTCGACCTTGGAGGAACCCTCTCTGGCATAACGTCGGGTCCCATCCGCAGCGGTTTCGAAAAATTGATCCTGTAGATCTTTCAGTGTCATCTCGCCACTCGGGGCGCCGATCAAGGCGACACCGAAAGGTTCCTCGAGGGCGTTATCCATGATCTTCTGATGGAGGAGGGGAATCTCTTCGAAAGGAAAGACAAGAAGATTTTGAGTGGGAATGCGGAGTCTTCCACTTAAAAGATGACCCATCATTCCCCGCATCGTTTCTGGCTCTCCTTCGGTACTCCCTAAGATTTCTGTTCCATCCGCAAAATGAAGGCTTGTTTGGATATAAAAGATAAGGGGCCAGTAAATCTTGAAGGTCTTTTTGGAGGTGTCGTTGACAATTCCAATTTTTGTGAAAGGTCCTGCAATTTGAAGGAGGGAATCGAAAAGACCAAGACGTGTATCCTGTAAAATAACTTTAGGAAATACCTTCTCACCCCAACGTTTCCACAACTTTTGTTGTAGCGCTTCTGTGATCTTTTCTTTGCCGAGATCATCTCGAAGGATGACTTGATCTTCAAAAGAGATACCTTCTTTTTCTAATGTTGTACTGAAAGACTCCATGGACATCTCATCGTCGTTCGAAATAAGAAGCACAATCTTGTCGACTGGAAGTTTCATTTTTTTCACGATATCAATGGTAGACAAGGTTTCTTTTCGACTATTGAGAGCAAAAAGGACTGGTTCATCGGGTTGAATGTGAAGTCTTTCGATCTGTTCTTGAAGAGAAAGCGTTTGAACTCGACCTCTGATGGTTACGTCATAGTCCTCCGTTCCCCCGATGGTCACCAAGCGACCTCCAGGCTTAAGAAGCTCAAGACTCGCTGGAACAGCCTTCCCCCCGGCACTTTCGAAGACAACATCAAATCGCTTACCACGATTGGCTTCTAACGCCGTTTGAACAAGGGTATTGGGGTCCTTTCCAGTTCGATTCACATACGCATCGATAAATCCCTGCGCAATTGCTTCGTCTCCTCGCTTATCGCTGGAGGTAACCCCTACGACATGCCTCACCCCATAAAGAGATATCGCAATCTGGGCAAAAAAGGTCCCTGTTGAACCTCTCATCCCCCAGACAAGTGCATGATCCTTTGACTCCAGCCGAAGGCGTTTTGCGGCTTGAAGGGTGGTCACTGGAACAATGATCCAACTCGCAGCCTCCGCGACAGTAAAGTGATGTAGTTGTTGCTCAGGGATCTTCCAGAGTTGGCGTTCTTTGATTTTGACAAATTGGCCGTAAGTTCCATTGCCATTGTCGGCCCCAATCACTCGGATAAGTCCACGGGTATCCGCGGAAAAACCTTGTACGACAACAACATCTCCTACCTTTAAATCCTTAACCCCTTTCCCAGCCTCTTTGACAATGCCAACCCCTTCGTTCCCCAAGATATGGAAATCACGGGGATCTACCTCCTTTTTCCGGAAAGGTTTCACTTTTCCTTGAGCGTAGAGGGATCCTGTGAAATTCGCTTTGACCGCCGCCATCGCGACAAGCACATCCCCTTCGCCCAGATTCTTCGGAACAGGGACCATTTGTTGGACAATCGCCTCTTTAGGCTCCCCATATCGATCCCGTACCAAACCCATTGCGATCATTTCAGAAGGAATGGGGTCGTGGACGGTCACCATCTTAAGCCCACCGTCGGTCACTTCTCGCCGGAGTGCCTGCAATGCACTCCCAAGCGACTGCTTCTCTGCGCGGGGCCTCAAAAAAGTTTGGCCTGAGGCCTTTGCCGAATTCTTCCGTCCCACCAAGGAAAGGGATGAATTCTCACGAAGTCCCCAGGCCAAATCGGTATCGATCATGGTGAAAAAGAAAAGTTCCACCACGATCAGGGAGATGAATCTGACGAAGAGGTAATGTTTAAATCCGATCACGCCTTTTTATCTTCCTTCTAGGCATTCCCCCATCCTTTCCTATTAAAAAGAAGGGCCAGATTCCATGAGGCAACCTGGCTCTCAAGAAAAAACAGGTCAGATCTGTTGATGGATGACTTTAACCGCCTCAAGATACTCAGGTGTCGGTCTGATCACAAGGGCCTGCCCGATTCCCTTTAGCAAATCCCCAAGTTGGCTCCGGATCGATGCAAACTCAGGATCTTTGAGGAGGGCGAGGCTCATGAAACTAAACGCCGAGACAATCTCCTTTTTCTTTTCATCCGGTCGCCTGACCCAGACATCCTGGTCTGTCAGTCTCATGCTTGTTTTGTTCTCCTCATAGCCGACCCGAAGAAGACCAAACAAAAGTTCCTCTTCTTTCAATTGGTCCAATTTCTCATGGTAGGCCTGAAGGGAAAGGAGTTGAACAAAGTTATACTGCTTGGCGAGCTCTTCAAGAAAGGGCTTATAGGAAGCGTCCGGATTCGTCTGAATAAGCCAGATCGCCTTTTCGCTTCCGGCTTCCGTAAGCGTTTCCTTGAGCATCGAAAGGATAATCTCAAACTCTTCCCGCGTAGTTTTTTGCTCAAACAATGCAGCATCGATTGCAAGAGTTGCCATTCGAGGATCTGCAAGGGCTCGCACGGAAATAAACGAACCTGGTTTCGATGACGAAGGAGAAACAATGAGGGTGCCGGGATTCTTGTTTAAAGTATCCCAATATTTCGCAATTGTGCGCGCCACTTTCCAACGTGCAGTATCCTCTACGACTCTTTCCCTATCGGTAAGGCCCACGCGTCGATCCGCGCCATCCTTTGCTTCTTTGTTAAACTGGGCTTCTTCTGTTGAGCCTTCCAATGCCCCGGTTCCAGAACCGATGGCTTCTTCAACTTTATCAAAGTAGCCAGTTCCGGCCTCTCGCTGGTGTTTCACAGCCGTATACCCTTTGACCTGTGCTTCAAACTCGGGTTTTTGGACTAAATCGTAGTACGCAGCCATGCCACGGTCTTTAAACGCTGTGGCAAGCTCAAACATACTGAGATTGAGTGTATGGAATCCAGCCAACGTGACGAACTGATACCTATAGCCCATTTCGGCAAGTGCTCTATGATACCTCTCACGGGTTTCCTTATTGATGAGTCCCCAGTTCAAAGATGGGGAGAGGTTATAAGCCAATAACTTCCCTGGATATTTTGTATGAATCGCTTCTGCAAACTTTTGATCCTCTTCTAAATCGATTGCGTTTGTTTCCTTCCAGAGGAACTCCACATAAGGTGCATAAGAGAGGGCTCGTTTGATTGCTGCCTCTAACCCTGGTTTAATCTCATAAAGTTTTACACCATGTTGTGAAGAACGGATTTTGGGGGTCCATGTTCCTCCTACCCCTTTGTCCGTCCATTCACCCGCAAACCCTTGCGCACGGGCTTCGGCATAGGTCATCTCCTTTCCATCCGGTGTGGTCCCTAGGACCAGCGCTTGGTCCACCGGCTCGGGAACGCCTGTTGTTTCAAGGAACTTCGCTTGCTCAGCATCGGTCCGTCCAATAATGACAAGCGGGACTCCCGCAATATCAGCAGTGAGTCTTGCAGCTTGAACCCGCTCAACCATCTTTCCAGTGGAAACCAAGCATTTACCTCCCATATGGCCGCACTTTTTATCTCCTTGATCTTCAATATGGATGGCCGAGGCCCCCGCTTTGATCGCTTCCATCGTCGCCACGTGAAGTTGCTTCGGACCCCCAAATCCCGCTTCCATGTCGAGGATAATCGGGGCTTGCCAGTCAATGCCACCTTCTTTCCCTTCTGAAAATTCAATTTGATCTTGCCGCTGAAGGGCATTATTTAAGGCCTCTACAAGCTTTGGGCCGCTATTATGGGGATAGAGTGAAAGATCGGGTAAGGTCTGTCCTAAAACGTTGGCATCTGCTGCAATCTGCCAACCACTTGCATAAATCGCCTTGAGGCCACCTCTCACCTGCTCCTTGGCTTGATTTCCTGTTAAAGCCCCCAATGCTAAGATGTAAGGTTCATTATGGAGCAAGTTCCAAAATCTCTCAGAGCCTCTTTTTGCGAGCGTATATTCAACATGAAAGGTTCCACGGAGATTAATGACCTCTTTTGGAGTATAGGTACGAACAATTCCATTCCACCGTGGATTCTCTTTCCAATCTCTTTCTAATCTAGCCATCTGCAAATTCCGCTTCCATTGTTTCTGCTTACTTCCTATATCTGGAAAGATATCGTAAACAAAATCAT
>JACQQV010000041.1 GCA_016206785.1 Candidatus Omnitrophota bacterium | reverse complement strand
GGGGGATTGCATCTTCGTCACAGGGACATTGGGCGGCTCCCGAAAAGGGAAGCACCTTTCCTTTATTCCTCGGGTGAAAGAGGCGCGGCGTTTGACCAAAGATTTCCGCTTGAATGCCATGATCGATCTCTCCGACGGCTTGGCCAAGGATCTTACCCATATTTGTGAGGAAAGCCAGGTGGGGGCGAGGGTGGACGGCGAAGCGATTCCCATCTCCAAGGGTTTGAACCTCCGTAGTGCCTTGAACGACGGGGAAGATTTCGAACTCCTTTTTACGGTTCCGCCGCGTGAAATGAATCGGCTCCTTCAAAGGAAAACCCGCCTCAGCTTCCGGATTTCCGAAATCGGAAAGATTGTCGCAAAAGAGAAGGGGATTCGTCTCCATATCGGAAAGGCGATCATTCCTCTCCAAGGTGGTTTCAGGCACTTTTAATGAAACGGATTTGCGTTCGCGTGGTGCCGAAGGCGAGAAAAGCCGGGATAAACTTTTTGAGGTTGAATCATAGATGAAAAAAGAGTTGCTTTCAAAAAGTAGCGCCATGACAGTTGAGGTGGGAAAACGTCTCGGGCATACGCTTCAAGGTGGAGAAGTTCTTGGGCTGGTTGGAGAACTCGGGGCGGGGAAGACGACGTTTGTGAAGGGGATTGCGAAGGGGCTCGGCGTCAATCATCAGCATCCGGTGAATAGCCCTTCGTTTGTCCTCATGAGAGAATATGAAGGGAGGATCCCTCTTTATCATTTCGACGCCCACCGGTTGACTGAGGCATCGGATCTCTTACGCCTTGAGCAGGAGATCGGACTCGAAGAATATCTTTTCGGAAAAGGAGTGTCTGTTTTGGAATGGGCCGATCGGATCAAGTCCCTCTTACCCAAGGAGTATCTCCGGATCGAATTTCAACATCTTAAGGAAAACGAAAGGTCTCTCACATTTCATCCGCTCGGCGAACGGTATGAGAAAATTGTGAAGGCGATCAAAGAACCATGAAACTGGTTGCACTCGATACTTCTACGGAAACTCTTTGTCTCGGCATCTCAGACGATAAAAAAGTTCTTTTGGAAGAGAAGATGCTTCTTGAAAGGAAGCATTCAACGCAGCTCCTTCCGATTTTAAGAGATGCCTTGAAGCGTCTCGGTCTTTCGATAAAGGAGATGGATGGGTTTATTGTGGGACTCGGCCCCGGTTCTTTTACAGGGCTCCGTGTTGGGATCTCGATGGTAAAGGCGATGGCGCTCAGTCTTGAAAAACCGATTGTCGGCGTCCCTACACTGGATTGCCTTGCAGAGGCGGTTTCTGTTAATGGAATTCAGATCGCTCCCCTTATGGATGCCAAAAGGGAGCAGGTCTACGCCGCACTCTATGAAAGGAGAAATGACCTCCTCCAAAAAAAAATCGAGGAAAAGGTTATTCCTCCAGAATCTTTTTTAAAGGAGATCACAGCCAAAACACTCTTTTTGGGAGGAGGAGCGAGCCTCTATCGGGACAAGATTGTAAAGTTCTTGAAAGAGAAGGCCTCTTTTGCAGATCCGACCTATGACATTCCAGATCCACGCACCCTTCTTTCTCTCGGAAGGGCCCGTTTTGAAAAAAAGAAATTTGAAAACCTGAATCATCTTGTCCCCTTGTATCTTTACCCGAAAGATTGTATGATTAGGAAGGGTTAAAGGAGGGTGTTCATGCAGTTTGCTTCAGCCATTACACAGGAAAAAGATGCGAAGGTGGCGGTAAGCGCTCTGTGCGAAGAGGTACGAAAGACCCTTTCGCAGCATCCGCACCTTGCCCTTCTTTTTGTCTCCCCTTCTTATGGAGCGGATTGGGAGGAGTTGGGGAGGATGGTGCGGAGCTCTCTGGGGCATCCCACCCTCATCGGCTGCAGTTCAAGCGGGGTGATAGGGAGGGACCTTGAACTTGAGTTTTTGCCCGCGATGTCTCTTGTCGCAGCCTTTCTTCCTCACGTCGCGATCCATCCCTTTGTCGTGAGTCCTATTGAACTTGAAATTTCGATGCCTGGAAAACGATGGACATCGTCCATCGGCATTTCCACCTCCGACAACCCTTCTTTTATCCTTATTCCCGAACCGTTTAGTTGCGATGCCATGAAACTCCTTGAGGATCTCAATGAAGATTTCAGACACCGGCCCGTGATTGGCGGACTTGCAAGCGGTGCGGTTGGATCGGGAGAAAATTTTCTCTTCTTCAACGATGAGGTCATCCACGAAGGGGCGGTGGGGGTTGCCTTGACAGGAGATATTTCCCTTGAGACGATCGTCTCACAGGGTTGCCGTCCGATCGGGGAGCGATATGTCGTCACCAAGGCGGAGGAGAATGTCCTTTTGGAACTTGCCGGAAAGTCGCCGATCGATCTGTTGGGAGGGCTTTTTACCACTCTTCCTCTTCGAGATCGACTGCTTGCCCAGCATGCTCTTTTCTTGGGGATCGTCATGGATGAGATGAAATCCGTTTTCAAGCGGGGGGACTTTCTCATTCGAAACATTATCGGCGCAGACCCGGCGGCCGGCGCACTCATCGTTGGCGACCGGTTAAACGTCGGTCAAACAGTTCAATTCCATCTTCGGGATGCAAAGACGTCTGCAGAAGATCTTCGGTCACTCCTTGAGGAGCACGCCTCCTCTTTTAAGACCGACCCCCCGGCTGGCATGCTTCTTTTCAGTTGTCAGGGTCGGGGGCAGGGATTCTATGGAAGACCAAACCACGACATTCAAATGATCCGTTCCGTGGCCGGAGAATCGGCCATCGCCGGCTTCTTTTGTAATGGCGAAATCGGTCCCGTTGGCGGGAGAACGTACCTTCATGGTTACACCTCAAGCCTCGGCATTTTCAGAGGAAAACAGAAGAAAGAAGGAGGGAGAACATGATGCAATTCTTGAAGCGTGTGGGGTGTTTGATGATTTCATTCTTTTTCGGAATCACTTGTCTCACCGTCTCGGCGGGCCAAGGGGGTGTACCCAAGAGACTGAAGGAGGAAATGAAGACAAGACAGGAGGCGGAGAAGGCGGAAAAGGAAGCGAGGCTCACGGCGGAAGAAAAGGTGAAAAAGGAAGAAGCCATCGCACGCCGGAAGGCTTTCTTCAAAAGACACCTTGTAGATCCTGTGGTAAGACTGAAAAAAATTAGTTTCAAGAGACCCTCCAGACGACATGACGTCCCTCCCGAGACGAAGGAAGAAGCCGTTGCACGTCGGAGAGCCGCGTGGAATCAAAAACTGGGGAAACTTCTTCCCGGCATGCCTCACCGGAGTGGAGGCGATTCCACACCGGAGCAGATGATAAAATAACCTTATTTTATGATATAATATGAGGTTATGGATCAGCCGAATGGTTGTTATCGTCCCACTTGGATCGAAATCGATCATGACGCCATCGCTCAGAACTACGATCTCCTCCGTAAGAGACTTCATCCGAAGACAAAACTCCTGGTTCCCATCAAAGCGAATGCGTATGGTCACGGCGCGTTTGAAGTAGCCAGGGCCCTTGAAGCAAAAGGGGTCGCTTTTTTTGGAGTCTCCAGTATCGATGAAGCGGTAGCCCTTCGTCAGAAAGGGATCCGCTCCCCTCTGCTTATCTTGAATGCCATTCTGAAGGAGGAAATCCCCGCCGTCTTCGAGCACGATCTCACCCAGACGGTCTGTAGCGAAGAGTTCGCGTTGCGGCTCAATCAAGAAGCGATCCGACGAAAAAAAAGGATTCCCGTTCACCTCAAGATCGATACCGGGATGGGAAGACTTGGGGTCTGGTATGAAGAGGCGCTCGCGTTTGCCCGTTTTGTAAGAGGATGTGAGCATCTCTTCATGGAAGGTCTCTATACCCATCTGGCCGATGCCGATGGCTCTGACCCAAAAGCCACCCGCGCCCAGATGCGTCGTTTTAAGGAACTCATCCAAGTCCTTCGAGAAGAAGAACTCCTTCCCCCGTTCGTTCACCTTGCAAATTCTGCAGCGGTTCTCCATTTTCCCGAGTCTCATTTTAACCTTGTCCGGCCAGGCCTTGCGATTTATGGAATTCATCCCTTCTATGAAAAGAGGGGTCGACTCACTCCGACCTTAAAACCAGCGCTTACCCTCAAAACGAGAATCGTCTATCTCAAAGGGACCCCCAAAGGAAGAAAGATCGGCTATGGAGGGACCTATACGACAAAGAAAGAGACGGTGATCGCAACCCTTCCGATCGGGTATGCCGATGGGTATAACCGGCTCCTCTCGAATCAAGGAAAAGTCCTCCTCAGGGGTCAGAGGATTCCGATCACCGGTCGAATCTGTATGGACCAATGCATGGTGGACGGGGGGGCTTTCCCCGATCTTAAGATAGGGGAGGAAGTCGTCCTGATCGGCAGGCAAGGAAGCGAAGAGATAAAGGTAGAAGAAATTGCAACCGTATGTAAAACAATACCTTATGAAATCCTTTGCGGCCTTTCAAACAGGGTTCCCCGCATTTACCTCAACAGTCCCGACCCCCTTACTCCTTCGGCATTCCCCCTCAACGTTGTTGAAAAAGTTGACAGATAGCTTCATACTCTCTATAATTAAAGGTTTACGAGGTCTACTGTGACAAAACTGACCGGCGCAAAGATTCTTATTGAGTGTTTGAAGAAAGAAGGGGTGGAGGTTGTTTTCGGGATTCCTGGCGGGGCGAATCTCCCTACCTTTGATGCCCTTTTTGATTCTTCCATTAAAGTGATTATGAGCCGTCATGAACAGGGTGCCGCCCATATGGCGGATGGCTACGCCCGCGCCACCGGCAAAGTGGGAGTTTGTCTAGCGACTTCCGGACCGGGGGCCACGAATCTGGTGACCGGCCTTGCTACCGCTTTTATGGATTCGATTCCCATCGTGGCCATTACCGGCCAGGTCCGGACCTACATGATCGGGAATGATGCTTTTCAGGAGGCGGATACGATGGGGATCACCCGACCGATTACAAAACATAGTTATCTTGTAAGAGAGGTGAAAGACCTTGCCCGGGTGATCCGTGAATCGTTCTTTATTGCCGCCACCGGTCGGCCCGGCCCGGTCCTTATCGATCTTCCGGTCGATGTGACTCTTGCAGAGGCAGAATTTGTTTATCCCAAAGAAGTGAATATCCGGGGGTATAAGCCGACGCTTCAGGGTCATGCCGGACAGGTGAAGAAGGCGGTGGAAGCGATCAAGCATTCCAAGAGGCCGATTTTGTATGCCGGGGGCGGTGTGATCGCATCGGGTGCTGCGGCGGAACTCACGGAACTCGCCCGGAAGGCGAAGATTCCAGTGACGACAACGCTTTTGGGTCTGGGGGCTTTTCCGGAATCTCATCCTCTCTCTTTGGGGATGCTCGGGATGCATGGGTTTGAATATACCAATTACGCCGTGGCAGAATGCGATCTCTTGATCGCAGTGGGTGCTCGTTTTGATGATCGGGTGACCGGGAAGGTTGATGAATTTGCCAAAAAGGCGAAAAAGGTCCAGATTGACGTTGATCCTTCTCAGATTTCGAAAACGGTTCCCGTCGACATTCCCATCGTGGGAGATGTGAAGGCAACCCTTAAGGAATTGAATACGATTGTGGAAGGCGGGGAGACAAACGGTTGGCTCAAGCAGATCGAGGAATGGAAAAAGAAATATCCACTCCTCTACAAGGAAAAGAAAAAACTTCTTCCCCAATTTGTCATCCAGCAGATTTCAGAGGCGACGAAAGGAAACGCGGTGGTGGCCACGGGAGTGGGGCAACATCAAATGTGGGCGGCGCAGTTTTACCGGTTCAATAAGCCCCGTTCTTTTCTTTCGAGCGGCGGACTCGGGACCATGGGATACGGTTTCCCGGCAGCGATTGGTGCCGCCTTCGGCAGGCCCGGTGAAGTCGTCTTTGATATCGACGGGGATGGAAGTTTTGAGATGACACTCAACGAACTGGCGACCGCCGTGGCGAATCACTTACAGATTAAGGTGGCGATCCTGAACAACGGCCACCACGGCATGGTGCGGCAGTGGCAGGACCTTTTCTACAAGGGGCGTCATGCCCAGTCCAAACTGACGGGACAACCCGATTTTGCGCGCCTTGCAGAGGCGTATGGGGCGGTCGGGATGACGATCACGAAGCAGGAAGAGGTGCGGCCTGCGATTGAGAGGGCTTTGAAGACGCCGAAGACCGTCCTCATGAACTTCCTCGTCGAGGAAACTGAGAACTGTTGGCCGATGATCGCTCCCGGAAAACCGGCCAATGAAATGCTTGGGACCTATGAAACGCTTTCGAAGGAAGAGGGGGGAATCCCCCAGCATCGGAAATTTGAGACGCCCGGGGAATTGAGTCTGAGTTAAAATGCCAAAACATACCATTTCTGCACTGGTTGAGAATCATTTCGGTGTTCTTTCCCGTGTGTCGGGACTCTTTAGTGCACGGGGGTTTAACATCGATTCCCTCGCAGTGGGGGAAACAGAGGATCCGACGATCTCTCGGATGACAATCGTCGTCGATGCGGACGACCGCACCCTCGAACAGGTGAAAAAACAGCTCAATCGTCTGATCGATGTGATCAAAGTACAAGAGATCCCGTCGGAGGAACTTCTAGAGAGAGAGATTGTGCTTGTGCGCGTCGAATTTAATCACAAAAACCGTGCGGAGATCCTCGAGGCGATGAACGCCGTTCAAGGAAAAGTTCTCGATACGTCGGGGAATACCTTGACGATTGAGGTGACGGGGGACCAGACGAAAGTCCATTCGGTCTTTGAGCTTCTAAAGCCCTATGGCATTCTGGAGATTGTCCGCAGCGGTCGGATCGCGCTTTCCCGAAAGGGAAAAATGTCAATAAAATCATAACCAATGAAAAAGTTAAAATGCAAAATTCAAAACCACAATTCAAAATCTAAAATTTTAATTTTTGAATTTAAATTTTGCGTTTTTAGTTTTACATTTTGAATTTGGATAAGGAGATAAATAACATGGCCAAGATCTATTATGACAAAGATGCCGATTTAAATATTTTGAAAGGAAAAAAGATCGGGATTGTCGGATACGGTATTCAGGGACGAGGCCAGGCGCTTAATTTGCGGGATAGCGGTCTCGATGTGTGGGTGGCCCAAAGGACCGGCGGGGCCCACTATGATCAGGCCCTTGAGGATCACTTTAAACCGGTTACAGCGGAAGAGGTGGCAAAAAGTTGTGATCTCATCCAGATCTTGACTCAGGACAATCTTCAACCGCAGATTTACCGGGAGTCGATCGCATCGCATCTTAAAAAAGGAAAGTCTCTTGTTTTTTCACACGGGTTTAACATCCATCATAAGCAGATCGTTCCTCCGAAAGAAGTAGATGTATTGATGATCGCACCGAAAGCGCCCGGTTCAATGCTGCGGCAGACGTACGTCGAGGGGAAAGGGGTTCCAAGCTTGGTAGCCGTCTATCAAAACGCCTCAGGTAAGGCGTTTGAGATGGCGCTTGCTTATGCGAAAGGGATTGGGAGCACGCGAGCAGGGGTGTTGGAGACTACTTTCAAAGACGAAACAGAGACAGACAACTTTGGGGAGCAAGTAGTCCTCTGCGGCGGGGTTTCGGCCCTCATCAAGGCCGGGTTTGAGACACTCGTTGAGGCGGGATATCAGCCGGAACTCGCCTATTTTGAATGTCTCCATGAATTGAAACTGATTGTGGACATGGTTTATAACACGGGGATTCAGGGCATGCGGTACCGCGTCTCCGACACAGCCAAGTACGGAGACCTTACGCGGGGTCCGCGGATTGTGAACGAGGCGGTGAAGGCGGAAATGAAAAAGATTCTCAAGGAGATCCAGACAGAGAAATTTGCCAAAGAATGGATTTCGGAAAACGAAAAGGGCCGCCCCGTTTTCACCAAACTCCTCCATCAGGATGACAACCACCCCATTGAAAAGGTCGGCAAAGAGATCCGGAGCATGTTTGCTTGGGGGACCGAAAAGGCGGAGACTCCAGCGTCCGTGAAGCGTGAAGCGAGATACGAAAGACGATGATGAAGAAGGAAAAGTTAATCATATTCGACACAACACTGCGTGACGGGGAACAGTGCCCGGGGGCGAGTCTTGAGGCCTCCGAGAAACTGGAGATCGCAAGGCAACTGGAGCGGCTCGGTGTCGACGTGATTGAGGCGGGGTTCCCGATCGCCTCACCCGGCGATTTCGAGGCGGTGAGGATGATCGCGCATGAAATTCGTAAACCGACCATCTGCGGACTCGCCCGTGCAACGGAAAAAGATATTGAGCGGGCCTCTTTGGCGGTCAAGCCGGCCCGCCGGGGGCGCATCCATGTCTTTATCGCGACAAGCCCGATCCATATGAAGTACAAGCTCCGGAAGGCGGAGAGCGAGATCCTGCGGATTGCAGGGGAAGCGGTCCGTTATGCAAAAAAATTTGTGGATGATGTGGAGTTTTCTCCGGAAGATGCGGCCCGGAGCAAACCGGAGTTTCTCTTCCGGGTGATCGAACGGGCGATCGCTGCGGGCGCAACAACGATCAACATTCCGGATACCGTCGGGTATACGACCCCTATCGAGTTTGGTGAACTCATCCGCGCCATCCGCGAAAATGTTCCGAATATCGATCGTGCGGTCATCAGTGTCCATTGTCACAACGATCTGGGTCTGGCTGTCGCCAACTCTCTTGCGGCCGTACTCCATGGTGCGCGTCAGGTCGAATGCACCGTAAACGGAATCGGTGAACGGGCGGGGAATGCCTCTTTGGAAGAGATTGTGATGGGGATCCGGACCCGGAAAGATGTCTACCCTGTCACGACCGACATCAACACCCGCGAAATCGTGAAGTCGAGTCGGCTGGTGAGTAGCCTCACGGGTCTTGTGGTGCAGCCGAACAAAGCCGTTGTCGGGGCGAACGCCTTTCGTCATGAGTCGGGGATCCATCAGGATGGGATTCTCAAACGGCGGGTGACCTATGAAATTATGAATCCGGTCGAAGTAGGATACGGTGATTCAAAACTGGTTCTTGGAAAACATTCCGGGCGTCACGCCTTCACCGAACGGCTGAAGAAACTTGGATTTCACCTGAGTCAACAGCAGACGGAGCGCACCTTTGACGCATTCAAGAAACTGGCCGACAAGAAAAAGGAGGTCTTTGACGGAGATCTCGCGGCTATTCTTGAAGGAGAGATCGCAAAGGTTCCGCAGATCTACGAGCTCGACTATGTGCATACCACAAGCGGTACCGGGACCATCCCGACCGCCACGATCCGCCTGAAGAATAAAGGAAAGATTCTGCAAGACGCCTCTTCAGGAGATGGACCGGTAGATGCCTGCTACAGAACGATCGATCGGATTACCGGTCTCAAAGGGAAACTCTTGGATTATTCTCTTCGCGCCATTACGGGTGGCAAGGATGCGCAAGGAGAGGTGACCCTTCGCGTACAGTTTGAGGAGGAGATCCTGACCGGCCGCGGCACTTCCACCGATATTATTGAGGCGAGTGCCAAGGCCTACCTCTCTGCCATCAACAAACACCTCCATGAACCGACGCTTAAGCGTCAAGGCGCTCATAGAAAGGGGCTTTTGTGAATGACGGATCGTTTACGCTACGGGCTTTTGGGATATCCCTTAAGCCGAAGTCCGTCTCCTGCCATGCAGAATGCCGCCTTTCGTGTGGTCGGGTTGGATGCGGTCTATGAGAAATTCGAAAGGTCCTCTCTAGAAAGCGCCAAAAAATTTTTCGAATCCCTTCCTTTCGAAAAAATCTCCGGCATCAATGTGACCGTCCCCTACAAAACAGAGGTCTACCGCTGGATGGTGGAGCGGGGAGATGAACTGGACCGCCAGGTGAAACTGACCTGTTCGGTCAATACAGTCGTCGCGAGCGGAAAAAAATTCAAAGGATACAGCACCGACGGCTACGGCTTCATCACTTCCTTGAGGGAGAAGGGGGTGGCCTTTAAAGGGAAGAAGGCCCTTCTTCTAGGGGCAGGAGGCGCAGCCCAGGCGATCGCGATCGCCTTGAAAGAGGAGGGGGCAACCTTTGTGGGGTACTACTACATCCGGATGAAGCGCTTTCATATCGTGGAGGATCTTCTTCTGGAAGAGGGGTTGGATGGGCGACAGGAGAGAGAGTTTTACATCGGTCTTAAAGAACTTTCGAATCGTTACCTCCCTTCCGCCGATATTCTGGTCAATGCCACACCGGTCGGCCACTTTTCGTTTGTGGAGGAGCATTTTCTTCATCCAGGCCTTGTCGTCTGCGATCTCCTCTATCAGCCGGAAGGGACCGTCCTTTTGAAACAGGCGAAGGCGAAGGGGCTCTCGGCGATCGATGGGCGAGGGATGCTCCTTCATCAGGGGGCCCGTTCCTTTGAATTGTGGACAGGAACGAAACCACCCCTTGCACAGATGCGGCGTGCTCTCGAGGAGGCGTTGGCGTAGATGCTGACTGCACCCTTGGTCTTCATCGTCGGGTCGGTGATAGGAAGTTTTCTCAATGTCTGTATCCAGCGGATGCCCCAGTCGGAATCGGTCGTCTTCCCGAGATCCTACTGCCCCAAGTGCAAGAAGAGCATCTTTTGGTATGACAACATCCCTTTTTTAAGTTATCTCTTTTTAAAAGGGAGGTGCCGTTTCTGCCACGAGCCGATCTCCTTTCAATATTTCTTGGTAGAGTTCTTGACCGCTTTTTCATTTCTTATGCTCTATCTTAGATTCGGACTCACCGGTCATTTTTTCATTTATGCCGCTTGGTTCGGTTCTTTGCTTGTAGCCAGTTTCATTGATCTTAAGCATCAAATTATTCCGGATGAGATCAGCCTCGGGGGGCTTGTGGTGGGGTTGGGGGTGAGCGTTCTTTATCCCTTCCTGCACGGCTCGCCGTCGCGATGGTTCTCTCTCTGGGATGCGGCCATCGGCTCGCTCGTCGGGGGAGGGGCGATTTACCTCATTGGACTTTTCGGGAATTTTGTTTTCAAAAAGGAGAGCATGGGGGGAGGAGACGTAAAACTTCTGGCGATGGTCGGTTCGATCCTCGGTTGGAAGTTGACACTTCTCGCTTTCTTCATCGCTCCTTTTTTCGGATCGGTGGTCGGGATTATCCTTAAAATCAGGAGAGGAGCCGAAGTCATTCCTTACGGTCCTTTCCTTTCTTTGGGAAGTATCGTGGCCCTTTTCTGGGGGGATCAGAT
>JACQQV010000006.1 GCA_016206785.1 Candidatus Omnitrophota bacterium | reverse complement strand
GGCCGTCGAGGGCGCATACAACACTTTTTCAGGGTGCAGCAAGTCGTTCAGCGACAGCGCGAAGAGGATCACCCCGCCGGCGATCATCACGTCGGCGATCTGAATGCCCATCACCTTGAACACCGCTTCGCTGACCCAGAGGAACACCAGGGCCACCACGAACCCCACCATCACCGCCTGGTGGACGGTTTGCCGGCGCTGGGCGGCCGGAAGCTCCTGGACGAGTCCCCAGTAGAGCGGGACCACGCCCAGCGCATCAACCGCGACGCACAGAGGCAAAAACGAGAGCCACAACCGTTCCCAAACCATGATGGTTGTGTATTATAGCGCCTTCTCCGCCCCCTCACAATCCCGGCGTAGAACACGACAACCAATAGGATAAGACATGCTATGCTAGGATATGATATACTGTATTTCAGCAAGATACTGAAATACAGCGAAACAGAGGAGGGCGACGATGATTAGTACAGTGCCGAAATCCGTGAAGCTTTGGGGCCGGGGGCAACTGACCATCCCCAAAGAGATCCGCCAAGCGTTAAAACTGGATGAGGAAAACCAGTTGTCGGTCTTCACCGTTGGCCGCTGCCTCGTCCTGACCCCCAAGCGCCTATTGGGCCCTGCTCTGGCGAAAGACGTCGAGAAGGCCATGAAAGCCAAGGGATTGAGCTTGGACGATTTGCTGCGGGATTTGAAAGCCGAGCGCCGACGGTACAACCGGGAGCACTATGGTCTCTGAGCGTTGGCGGGTCTTCCTCGACACCAGCGTCCTGATTGCCGGCCTCGCCTCGCGCACCGGGGCGTCAGCGGCAATTCGTGACTTGGGCGAGTCTGAGGAGCTGCGGATCGTGCTCAGCCGGCAGGTGCTCATCAAAACTGATCGAGTTCTGCTCAGGAAATTCCCCAACCTCATCGAACGATATCGCCTGTTTATTAAGAACGTTTGCCCGGAACTTGCAGACGATGCTCCGCGGAGCGCTGTTCAGGCCGCCGAAGCTGTCATCGAGGCTGATGACGCCCCGATCCTTGCAGCCGCTCAGCAGGCCCGGGTGGATTACCTCGTGACCCTCAATACCAAACACTTCCTCATCCCGAAGGTCAGGGCCTTTTACGCATCACCCATCGTCACACCCGGCGAGTTCCTCGCCGCCTTCCGCGCCTTCTGGGAACGCGCGCAATAGAGACTGAAGTTAAATAAACTTAACCTTCAGCTCCTTGCCGAGCGCGTGGGCGACTTTCACCAGCGTTCGCACGGAGTAGCTGGCGTTCCGAGGATCTTCTAGGCGGGATACGGTCTGCTGGCTGGTATGAAGGAGCCGCGCAAGGTGCTTTTGCGAAAGCCGTTTCCGCACCCGCAACCGAGCAATCTGGACCGCAAGATCGGCATAGACCCCTTCTTCCTCGTAAGCTTTGCGAAAAACGGGATTTTTGAGCTGATCCTTGAGATAGTCCTGGAAACGCCGGGCGCCCTTCATGGGTGAATCTCTCCTCGCGTAATTCTCGCTTCGAAGTCCGCCATACATCGTTGAGCCTTGATCAGCTCTTCCTCAGGAATAGCCGCCGCTTTCTTCACAAAACCGTGCGTGACGACAATACGCTTGCCGTGAAAAAAGTATAGAAACCGGTGATGCAACCCGCCAAAGCTCACTCGCAGCTCTCGAATCTTCCCCCGAACAAGGTCTGCATAGGGCCGAGGCAAATTCGGCCCTTCCCGCTCCAACAGCTCAAGCCACTTGGCGACTTTTCCGCGGACCTTTGGAGCCAGTCCTTCCAAGAAGTCCTGGGGTGGGCATTTTCCATCTGCCGTTTCGTAAAAGAGAACTTCGTAGTCAGCCACTTAGCAATGTTACACTCTTTTTGATGTAGTGTCAACCGCCAGTTTAGTTTAAGCTAGGCGGTACTATTTGGGACGCCTCCAACCTTCCTCCGACCTTCCCACTTTTTGGGTTGTAACGCTACAGCCTCTATATCTAGAGAAACTCTGAGGGCTTTTGCCGCCTTCAAGAGCACTTCAAGACTCGCTCCCTGGTACTCTACAAGCTCATACTTGTACACCATGGGCTGCGAGACATTGAGTTGTTTTGCCAACTCGGCCTGGGTTACCCTAGCAGCAATCCGCGCCTTGATTAAATATTGGCCTACTTCTGAGATATTACGTGGTCGAAACGAACCCACCCCCTCTTTTCTCAAGCAGTCGTACTCTCGCACTTGTTCTTCCAGCTCTCGAATATGTTCCTGAGTGCTGGCCTCAAGCTCCTTCGCCACATCCAAACCCCGCTCTCGTTGAACGCGCTGAATCTGTGCTTTCACGTTCTCAATTCGCTTGAGCGTCTTCTGACGCTGATCCTCGCTCTTGATGATAAACATTTGCTTCACCTCCCCAGAGTGAGTTGCGCTATGCTCCTGGAAATTCTGAGGCGCTCCTCAGAGTACCAGACTGAGAAAATGAGAAGCCCGGCACCAACAGTAACGCCTCCGTCTTTCTCTTGTTTCCTTTATTAGGACGGCACCTGAATTCTGTCATAGCAACTGAAGTAGTTGCTCCACTGATTCAATGTCTATATGACTAAGGTCAGCCTTCAGGTACTTTTGGGCCCATGACTTGTATTTGATTAGGAACTGGGTATGAGGCTTCAGAAAATTTGATGGCAATTGCTTGAAATATGTGAGGAAAATTAGGACGAAGTAGGGTGCCCTTAAGACAAGTTCTCCCAATGAAGAACCTAGGTACTTCTCATCGTAGAATGGGCCGATTTCTCCTAGTCCCTTTGGAGCTACCAGCTTGAATCCAGGGTAGGAGGGGTGACTAGCGTACTTGCAAAGTCTCTTATAGATTTCCTTTCGCTTCCTCCCCTGCGCCTTGTCCCGATTGTCCAATGCTTTCCGTATTACGACCGGCGAAAAATCCCGTTCTAACTGCTCATCTGTGGCTTGTTTCCAAAGACTAACCTGCTGAGGAAAGCTCGCGAAATAGTCCAAAAGAAATCCAGTTTCAAGCAAGTCTCTTTGGACGGCAAATGATACTTGATAATAACCGATCAGTAAGAGCTTAGTAGAAGCCACCACCGTATTGAACATGCGAATTCCGAGATATTGCAGAGTTAGCTCATCATCGGTTCTTTGTTGGTGAACCGTAAGCATGCCGTAAAGTACATTGAGGCATTCCTGAATAAGCTCCAGATGTTCCTTTAATACTGATTGCGAGTTTATATACAGAATGGCCTTTGTATGGATTTCTTGTTCGTGCCCATGCAATGATTCCAGATTCTCTGGGAGAAATGGAAGGATCAGATTGCTCATGAGTAGGCCTAAGCTGGTTTGGCCCAGCACCCCTGCCCCTTAAAGTAATCCCTAAGTCTGATATATCGGTACAACATTTCCTCATCCTTTGCTACCTGATATTTCTCTATCTCTGAAGAGATAAAATCACCAGCCCCTTGGATTGCTTGTTGAAAAGATGGTTGATCCCCATACATTTGTTTGAATTTTTGTCCAAGGTACGAAAGGATCAAGCGGCCATCGCTATCTCTTATCAACCCAGCTCTAATTGAGCCCGTTAGATGACGAATCAGCTTTCGTTCCTGATCTGAGGCAGTTATGGCATCGCAGAAGTTCAGGTACTCGAGCAAAGTCTCATCAATCACGATCCGAGGATAGTCAGCCACCTTCGACTCCAACATGTGCGCTCGACTGACCGCTTGGCCGTATAAATCATTCTCTCCCAACTCCGCACAGACGCCCAAAGAAATACTACCACGCAACGGCCTTCCAACACCTAAATGCGCCAACTGAATGATGGCCAATTGAGATATTAAGGAATCGAGACTCGGTAGCGGAGAAGCCTTACCATGAAGTAGTGAGATTTTCAGAATTGCCGAGTCGCAGATAAATTGTACCTGCACATCTGTCATAGCATATTTCTCATATATCGCTAGCTGTTGTGGTATTAGCTTTCCCTTTAGGGATTCAGGAAGTGGTATCTTCCTCGTCAGTAAATTATGCAATTCCAAGATTCTCTTTCGAAAGTTTGCTACCACGCCAAAAGTTTCCCTGGCTTTTTCAAGGAAGGCCGCTTCTTCTTCCTTAGTGGTCGGTATTTCATCGAATGTTTCGAGCTTCTTAGACTGGCCTAGCACATCAATCCAAGCGACAACATACCAAGAAAAGTTGTATTTCGACTTCTCCCCTGCCCGTGGCTTGCCTACCAAGTCGTCCATTACAAATTTGAGAAAATTGCCTAACCCCTCTATAAAATCTCTCAACGGACTTCTGTGAGAACGATGATCCTTTTTCATTCACCTTCTAGGGAAGATGGTGGGACGTCGAGGTCGAGGGAGGCGCAGTGGAGGAGCCAGCGGGTGTAGGGGTGTTGGGGGCGGTGGAGGATGTCGGGGGTGGGGGCTTCCTCGACGATGGC
>JACQQV010000004.1 GCA_016206785.1 Candidatus Omnitrophota bacterium | reverse complement strand
GAGCTTTACGAAGGAATATCCTACGAACGTCCATTTGCCGAAAGGGACCGGAGGACTCAAAGAGAACTCCACCGTACTCCTCTCCCAGATTCGCACGATTGATAAGACAAGACTTGAAAATAAAATCGGCCGCCTTTCCGAGAGTTATATGGAAAAGGTGGATGAAGCCATTAGGGTGAGTCTCGATGAACTCTAAAAATAAGATCGCCTTGTCGACTGTTTTTGGTGGGACTTTACTCTTCCTGGGGGGGCTAGGTTGGCTTCGCGTGATGCCGCCCAAGATACCCAACTATTCCGTGGTGAGTGTCTTGGAAGAGACGTTTATGCGGTCTGTTCGATTAGGCCTTCTTTTCCTCCTCGGCAGTTACCTTGGCGCAGCGATTCTCCGGTTTTTTTCAAAGAAAGAAAAAGAAATTCTTCCCTTCGTTGCGGCACTCGGTGCGGGATTTGGTTTGCTACTCGGTTTTATCATCAGTGGAATCTTTACCGGCCTCCTTTATCCCTTCATGGAGAGAATGAGAAGCATTGGCATTTTAAGGACTGTAACGATGGGAATACCTTTTATTTTTTCATTCCTGGGCGCACGGTTCGCCTGTCGTTTTGAGAGGAAGTTACCTCCAACTCTCTTTCGCCGTTCTATTCCGGCGATGATCGGTATGGTCATTTTTGCAACCCCTTTATGTTTCACCTTTCCTCCTCGAAGCGATTTCCCAAGTAAGGCTCCGATAGAGGTCAGGCACGCATGGGCCCTTAAGAAGTTTAAGGATCATTACCCCCACGCCGTTCAATTCATTCAAAATTCTTCTGTGATACGTCAGGATGTAGGAGATAGGATCGTTATCGCTCCTGCTGTGAATTCCCCAAATTATTTTATCGCTTCTCCGGCTGATCCGGGGAGCGCCACGTTTACGTTAGAGGTCGAGGGAGAAAAGGGAAAAGGGATTTGTAGCATGAATGTGGTTATCCCGGATTATTCCAAAAAAGAGGAAGCGAATCTCTTCAATATGACGTGGGCCTTTGGAGGGAAAAAGGTTCCGCTTGTCGTGAGTAGGAAGCGATGAATACCGCGAACATATTCGCAGTCAAGTTTTTCGGCGATGATAAAGGGTAGAAGGTGTAAAGGTGAAGTAGGTTAAAAAGGAGGTAAAAATGGGAACAGCAGTGAAGAGCGAAAGTGCGATCGAGAAAAAGAGTCTCAACCAACCGGAGGAGACCCGGACATTCCCGAAGGGGAAGGTCGAACTTTCAACGGTGGGGGGAATCACCTTTGGCCGCGCCACGTTTCAGCCGGGATGGAAATGGTCTGAATCTGTGAAGCCGATTGCCAAAACAAAAAGTTGCCAAGCACCCCACACCCAATACGTGATTTCTGGGAGGATCATGGTCGTGACGGAGGATGGCACAAAAGTAGAGTATGGCCCTGGCGATATCGGCACTGTCCCTCCCGGTCATGATGCATGGGTTATCGGAAATGAACCTTGCGTGATCATTGATGTCACCGGCATGACCCGCTACGCCAAGACGTAACACGGCATTTACACCCGTATGATTCAAATCATAGAAAAGGCCGCCGCTTTCCGGTACCCTAAGAACGATACTTAAAGGTCCTCATGCGAGATCCCTGGGCATTTTTAAAAATCAAGCGGCGGCCTTCCACCTATCGGCCGGTCAAGGAACGGATCAAGGACTACCGGGAGGTGGGGGTTCTGCGAAGCGACGAAGAGACCATCGAGCAGGCCTCCCGCTGCATGAACTGCGGGCTCCCTTTTTGCCACTGGACCTGTCCCGCCGGAAACTACGCCCCTGAATGGCAGGATTTCCTCGCACGCGGCAAGTGGAGGGAAGCGTACGAGTCCCTCCAGGCGACCAACAATTTCCCTGAATGGACCGGCCGGCTCTGTCCGGCCTCTTGCGAATACGCCTGCGTCCTCGCGATCGATGAGGACGCCATCACCATCCGAGACAATGAACTCTCCATCATCGAACACGCCTTTAAGGCCGGTTTCGTCGAACCCAACCCGCCGGGAAAACGGACCGGAAGGTCGGTTTCGGTCGTGGGATCAGGTCCTTCGGGGCTCGCCTGCGCGGATCAATTGAACAAAGCAGGGCACCGTGTCGTTGTCTTTGAACGGGATCAAAAAATCGGCGGGATTCTGCGGTACGGGATTCCCGATTTCAAACTGGAAAAATGGGTCATTGACCGGCGTCTCAAAATTCTTAAGGCGGAGGGGATTGAATTCAAAACAGGGGTGCATGTCGGTGTCGATTATCCGGCTTCAAAGTTACTGAAAGAATTTGATGCGGTCTGTCTTGCGGGCGGCTCCCGCGTTCCCCGCGATTTAAAGGTGGAGGGGAGACAACTTCAGGGAATTCATTTTGCGATGGAATATCTCGTTCAGTCCAACCGGAGGGTGGCGGGCGAGAAGGTCCTGCCCGAGAAACTCATTGATGCGAAGGGAAAGAAGGTTGTTGTGATCGGAGGGGGCGATACCGGCGCAGATTGTGTCGGCACCGCGCACCGCCAGGGCGCAAGAGGGGTTGTCCAGATCGAACTATTGCCGAAACCTCCCGAAGTCCGAAAACCGGAAGACCTCTGGCCCAATTATCCCTTTATCCTGAGGAGTTCCTCAAGTCATGAGGAAGGTGGCGCACGACGATGGTCTGTGCTGACGAAGAAGTTTTCCGGGGAAAATGGCTCTGTCAAAAAACTTTCCTGCGTCGCTGTAAACGTCACGACGTCGGAGAAAGCCGGTCTTGAGATACAGGAGATTCCGGAGACGGGATTTGAACTTGAAGCGGATCTTGTCCTTCTGGCCATGGGGTTTGTTTCCGCCGAGCCTTACGGATTACTGAAGGAGCTCGAAACGGAGCTTGATGGAAGAGGAAACGTCAAGACCGGCCAAGATCAGATGACGTCCGTCAAAGGGATCTTTTCTGCGGGAGACATGCGCCGGGGCCAGTCCCTCGTCATCTGGGCGATCAGCGAGGGAAGGAAAGCCGCGCATCATATCGACCGTTACCTGATGGGTGATTCCAAACTTCCTTTGATGACGTAGTCCTCCATCAACCCCACTTAAACGACAACCCTCTTTCCATCCTCCCGGGAAAGTTCTATAATGGGAGGTCATGTCAGAAAAACCATCAAACGAAAAAATCCTTGAGATGCTGCGGTCTGAGCCGACGGAGTATGTTTCGGGGGAAGCGCTCTGCGAAGCATTAAGAGTGAGTCGGAGTGCAATCTGGAAACATATCGAGTCGCTCCGTTCCTTGGGATACACGATCGAGGCCTTTCCACATCGAGGATATCGGCTTGTCGGGTGTCCCGATAAATTGCTTTCCGAAGAACTGATGTGGAACCTTAAAACCGAACTCATCGGGAGACAGGTCCTCTCCTATGATATGGTGGCCTCGACCAATGACGTCGCCTACGACCTCGGTAAAAAAGGCGCTCGCGAGGGAACCGTTGTCGTGAGCGAGGGCCAAACGAAAGGAAAAGGGCGGCTCGGCCGTTCCTGGGTGAGCCCGAAAGGGAAGGGAATTTACTTTTCCATTCTTCTTCGCCCGATACTCCCTCCACAATCGATTCCGAAACTAACCCTTCTTGCGGCCCTTTCTGTGGCGCGGGCGATCCGGCAGATCACAAATCTCACGCCGCAGATAAGGTGGCCGAATGACCTTCTCTTAAACGGAAAAAAAGTTTCCGGAATTCTCACCGAGATGAGCGCTGAACAGGACCGGGTCCATTTTGTGGTCGTCGGGATCGGCGTGAATGTGAATACGACCGCTGAGTTTCTTCCCAAAGAGGGGACCTCTTTAAAAATTGAAACAGGGAGTTTCATCTCCCGCATTCCTCTTGCCCAATCCCTTCTTGAAGCGTTTGATACCCTTTATCGGGATTTTAAAGAAGGGAAAACCGATGAAGCGCTTGAGGAGTGTCGAAAACTTTCAGCGATTCTTGGGACCCATGTGACGGTCGAGCAGGTCCATGGAAAAAAAGAGGGGTATGCGGTCGATATCGATAGCGAGGGCGCACTTCTTTTGAGGTTCGACGATGGGGTGACGGAGCGGATCTTGTCGGGCGACCTGGTGAAACTTCGATGAAAAAAATTGTTACGATGGATATCGGGAATACCAACGTTGTCTGCGGGGTTTTTCAGGGCAAGAGGCTCCTCCGTGAATACCGGATCGCGACAAAGGTCTGCAAGAATCCTGCACGATGTCGGGCCTGGCTTAAAGGAATCCTTCCTAATAATAAGGAAATTGCGGGGGGGATCCTCTGTTCCGTGGTTCCCTGGTGTACCCGTTCCTTCAAAAGAGCGTTTACCTCCCTGCGTCTTCCTTTAAAGGTGGTGGGGGAGACGGTTCGTTGTCCGATCAAAAACCTCTACAAGAATCCGAAACAGGTTGGGCCGGACCGGCTCGTGAACGCATACGCCGCGCTTCGGGTATATGGTGCTCCGGCGATCGTGGTCGATTTCGGGACCGCAATCACCGTTGATATCGTCTCCAAAAAAGGGGAATATTTAGGAGGAATGATCGTCCCGGGTATGGGAATCTCCTTGGAAGCCCTTGCAGAGAAGACTGCGCTCCTTCCCAAGGTCCGCCTACGCCCCCCTAAGCTTCTCTTAGGGAAAGACACCGAAGGGAGTATCTTAAGCGGTGCTTTCCACGGATTTGCCTCTCTCTGCGATGGACTTGTGACAAAGATCCGGAAGAAATTCGGCTCGAGAATCAAAACAATTCTTACCGGAGGTCATTCAAGGATTGTCTCATCCTATTGCAAAGAAATGGATTACGTCAATGGTCATCTCACCTTAGAAGGTCTACGCCTCCTTTTTGAGAGGGTCTATCCTACCGAAGAATAAGCTGTGGATAATGTGGATAATCTCTATGTCCCAATCCTGCGAACAGGTTACGGTGTGGACAAAAAATTTTCTTGATTTTCGTCTTGAATTAACTTAGTATAGAAAAACATAGAGAACGTTAGATTTTAAGAGAGAATAGCAGAGATTTTAATCTAACTGGCTACCTTGACAAAATAAAGGACTTGATTTTAAGCCCTCAAGAGCCTAATATGGACGCAGATTAGCACTCTGAATAAATGAGTGCTAAGCAATACTCTCAATTTCGAACCCAATCCAAACCAGTTAATTAATGAAGGATGGAGGTTTAGCATGGCGATTCAACCTTTAGCTGACAGAGTCCTTGTCAAGGCTCTTGAATCGGAAGAGAAGACAAAGGGCGGCATCGTCCTTCCGGACACCGCGCAAGAGAAGCCGCAAAAGGGAGAGATTGTTGCGGTCGGAAGCGGAAAGCTTCTGGAAGACGGGACGATGAAATCCTTGGAGGTCAAGGTCGGAGACAAGATCATCTTTGGGAAGTATGCTGGAACGGAGATTAAGGTAAAGGATGAGGAATACCTCATTCTTCGCGAAGAAGATATTCTGGCGATTTTGAAATCGTAAAAGGAGGTATAGAGGTGGCAAAGCAACTTTTATACAGTGAAGAGGCAAGACGGGCCATCCTGCGTGGGGTGGAGCAGCTCTCAAAGGCTGTAAAGGTCACCCTCGGCCCGAAAGGACGCAACGTTGTTTTGGACAAGAAATTCGGTTCCCCGACGATCACCAAAGACGGGGTGACCGTTGCAAAGGAAATTGAACTTCAAGATCCCTATGAGAATATGGGTGCCGAGATGGTGAAGGAGGTTGCCTCTAAGACGAGTGACACCGCCGGTGATGGGACAACGACGGCAACCCTCCTCACCGAGGCCATTTTTAGAGAAGGGCTCAAAAATGTCACCGCCGGAGCCAATCCGATGGCGCTCAAGCGTGGGATCGAAAAGGCAGTAGAAGCGGTGGTTGAGGAACTGAAGAAATTTTCAAAGAAGGTTGAGGGGAAGAAAGAGATCTCGCAAGTGGCCTCTATCGCTGCCAACAACGACCAGACGATTGGAGATCTCATCGCAGAGGCGATGGAAAAGGTGGGAAAGGACGGTGTCATCACGGTCGAGGAGGCGAAGTCGACTGCGACAACCCTTGATGTTGTGGAAGGGATGCAGTTCGATCAAGGATATCTTTCTCCCTATTTCGTGACCGATGCAGAGCGGATGGAGGCGACCCTCGAAGATCCCTTCATCCTCATCTGTGAGAAAAAGGTCTCCTCGATGAAGGATCTTCTACCGATGTTGGAGCGGGTGGCGAAGACAGGCCGACCGCTCCTTATTATTTCTGAGGAGACGGAAGGGGAGGCGCTTGCAACGTTAGTGGTCAACAAACTTCGTGGGACCCTCTCCGCGTGTGCCGTGAAGGCCCCTGGGTATGGGGACCGGCGGAAAGCGATGCTTGAAGATATCGCGACCTTGACGGGTGGCCGCGCGATTACTGAGGATTTGGGAATTAAACTTGAGAATGTGACCCTCGAGGATCTTGGCCGCGCGAAGCGCATCACGGTCGATAAGGAAAATACCACCATCGTTGAGGGTGCTGGAAAAACCGCCGCTCTCAACGGCCGGATCGCGCAGATTAAAAAGCAGATCGAAGACTCCGATTCCGATTATGACAAAGAAAAACTCCAGGAGCGGCTCGCGAAACTCTCCGGTGGGGTTGCCGTCATCAATGTGGGTGCCGCAACAGAGACTGAGATGAAGGAGAAGAAAGCCCGTGTGGAGGATGCACTTCATGCGACCCGCGCTGCGGTGGAGGAAGGGATCGTCCCAGGTGGAGGGGTCGCGCTTCTCCGTTGCATCAAGTCTCTGGATAAGGTAAGTCTTGAAGGGGATGAGGCGGTGGGCATTTCCATCATCCGCCGCGCCCTGGAAGAACCGCTGCGACAGATCGCAGAAAACTCCGGAGCAGAGGGATCTGTGGTGGTTCAAAGAGTAAAGAGCGAGAAGACCAACGTCGGGTTTGATGCCGACAAGGGTGAGTATGCAGATATGATTCAAAACGGGGTCATTGATCCGACGAAAGTCACCCGCACAGCGCTTCAGAATGCCGCAAGCATCGCAGCGCTCATGCTGACCACAGAGACCGTTGTAACCGATATTCCTGAAAAAGAAAAAGAGCAGATACCGGGCGGCATGCCTCCCGGCGGGGGAATGTATTGATGAAGGAGCTCCCTATGAATCTAAAGCCGTTAGGGGATAAAGTGATCGTCGAGATCCTCAATGCGGAGGAGAAGACCAAAGGAGGGATCGTTCTTCCGGATACAGCGAAAGAGAAGCCCCAGGAGGGGAAAGTGATCGCTGTCGGAACCGGAAAGACGCTTTCCAATGGAAAAATCGTCACGCCCCGTGTGAAACCGGGCGACCGAATTATCTTCGGAAAGTACTCCGGAAATGAAGTCGAAGTCGAAGATCACGAGTACCTCATTGTGAATGAAGAGGATATTTTGGCGATCGTGAAGTGATTTTTGAATGAATCAAAACCCCCTATCGGGTTTCCGGTAGGGGGTTTTTTGTTTTCAATGAGCACGAAACTTACGGAGCCAAGCGACGTAAGTTTCTATGCGAATTGAATCCGCCAAAGATCTTTGGCGGATCAAATTCAGCCAACGAACTTATGTTCGCTGGAGCTCCCTGTCTGCCGACAGGCAGGCATAAGTTCGGGCTTCATTTGATTTGACATTTACCCGAAGTTTTTGTAACATACGTTCATATCAACAGTTCGAGGAGTTTGACGCGCCATGGGAGAGTTTATCGGAAAGGGCCGGAAGGCCAGAAGGTGTTATGGATTTGACGAGATTTCCATTGTTCCGGGGAATGTCACGATCAATCCGAACGAGGTAGATACCACGTGGCAGGTCGGGGGTCTTAAGTTCCGCGTTCCGATTGTCGCTGCCGCAATGGACGGCGTGGTTGATGTTCCCTTTGCCATCAAGATGAGCCAAGGGGGTGGCCTTGCGGTCTTAAATCTTGAAGGGGTTCAGACCCGATACGAAAATCCAAAAGAGGTTCTTGAACGGATTGCCAAGGCGAGCGCAGAAGAAGCGACAGAACTTGTTCAAGATGTTTACCTCGAACCAATCAAAGAGAAATTGATCTCCCAACGGATCGAGGAGATCAAGAAGGGGAAAGGAATGGCCGCGGTGAGCGCCATTCCCCAAAAAGCGGAACGGTACGGGAAGATCGCGCAAGAAGCGGGATGCGATCTCTTTGTCGTCCAGGCGACCGTGACGACCGTGAAGCACCTTTCCAAGGAGTACAAGGTTCTCGACTTTCACAAATTCTGCAAAGAGATGAAGATCCCTGTTATCATTGGAAACTCTGTGACCTATCAGGCGACGCTCGATCTTTTGGATACAGGAGCAAGTGCCCTTCTTGTCGGGATCGGCCCCGGCGCGGCCTGTACGACCCGGGGGGTGCTGGGGCTCGGGGTTCCTCAGGTAACCGCGACCTGTGACGCCGCGGCCGCACGCGATTTTTACCATAGAAAAAGTGGTCGGTATGTTCCGATCATTACGGATGGGGGGATGACGCGCGGAGGAGAACTCTGCAAGGCGTTCGCCTGCGGGGCGGATGCGGTCATGATCGGTTCCGCATTTGCGCGCGCCAAAGAAGCACCCGGTCATGGGTATCACTGGGGGATGGCAACGCCCCATGCAAATCTTCCTCGAGGGACGCGCATTCATGTCGGCGTGACCGGAACACTCGAGGAAATCCTTTTCGGCCCCGCCCGGCTGGATGATGGATCTCAGAATCTCATGGGAGCCCTTCAAACCTGCATGGGAAATGTCGGGGCCCGAAACATCAAAGAATTGCAACTGACGGAACTCATTATCGCCCCTTCCATCCAAACCGAAGGGAAAATCTTTCAGAAGGCACAGCGGGTTGGAATGGGAAAGTAGTTTAGACAGAGGTTTTGATGTCCTCTCCGAATCACGAAACGGTTCTTATTCTCGATTTCGGATCCCAATACAACCAGCTCATTGCGCGCCGCATCCGGGAACAGAACGTCTTCTGCAAGATTGTTCCGCACAAAACCTCTTTTGAAGCGCTTCGGGCCGAAACCCCAAGCGCTTTAATCTTTTCCGGCGGCCCTGCGAGTGTCTATGACCGCCGATCTCCTTCCTGCGATCCCCGTTTGTTCTCACTAGGGATTCCGGTTCTCGGCATCTGTTACGGGATGCAGCTCATGGCGAAAGAACTCGGGGGGGAAGTTTCCGGGTCCCATCGCCGTGAGTATGGTCATGCCGAACTTCTCGTCGATCAACGGAAAGGCATTTTTTCGAATCTTCCCTCGAAGATTCGCGTTTGGATGAGCCACGGCGATTCTGTCAAAATCCTTCCAAAAGGATTCGAAGGACTTGCCCACACGCCCAATACGCCGTATGCAGCCATGGGGAACCCCACACAGAAACTGTACGGTGTTCAGTTCCATCCGGAGGTCCATCATACCGAAGAGGGGGATCGGATTCTCTCCAATTTCCTTTTTGAAATCGCCCGTCTTGGGAAAAAGTGGACGATGAAGTCTTATTGCGAGGAGGCGGTGGAAAGGATCCGCCAGCAAGTCGGCAAAGAGAAAGTCTTATGTGCACTGAGTGGCGGCGTGGATTCTTCTGTGGTAGCGACGCTCATCCACCGCGCCATAGGGAGTCAGCTCACCTGTGTCTTTGTGAATAACGGACTTCTCAGGAAAGACGAGGAAAAAAAGGTTCGCGAGGTCTTCGGAAAACATTTCAAGATGCATCTTCGGGTCGTAGATGCGAGGAGTCGTTTCTTAAGGAAATTAAAGGGGGTCCAGCATCCGGAGAAGAAACGAAAGACTATCGGGAATGAATTTATTTGTGTCTTTGAAGAGGAAGCGAAGAAGCTAAAAGGCGTTTCATTTTTAGCGCAGGGGACCCTCTATCCGGATGTCATCGAATCGACCTCCAGTTTTGGAGGTCCCTCGAGTACCATTAAGACCCACCACAATGTCGGGGGGCTTCCGAAAAAGATGCACCTGAAACTCATTGAACCGCTTCGGGAACTTTTTAAAGATGAGGTGAGGGCTCTTGGGAAAGAGTTAGGCCTTCCGGATGAGATTTTGGGTCGACACCCTTTTCCAGGGCCGGGTCTTGCGGTCCGGATTATTGGAGAGGTCACAGAAGAGCGCCTTGATCTTCTTCGAGAGGCTGATGCGATCTATATCGAAGAGATCCGGGAAGCGGGTGTTTATGATCATATCTGGCAGGCCTTCTCAGTGCTCCTCCCCGTCAAAAGCGTTGGCGTGATGGGGGATGAAAGGACCTATGAGAAAGTGATTGCGCTACGGGCAGTGACCTCCACCGATGGGATGACCGCGGACTGGGCGCGGATCGATCCCGTACTTCTTGGACAGATTTCAAACCGCATCATCAACGAAGTCCGTGGCGTGAACCGTGTCGTCTACGACGTCAGCAGTAAGCCTCCCGCCACCATCGAGTGGGAATAATCATGCAGCACGAACATTTTGTCCATCTCCATCTCCACACCCCCTACAGCCTTTTAGCGGGCGCCTGCTTCATTCCGCAGCTCATGGAACTGGCACACGAATACAGGATGCCAGCGGTCACCATGACCGACCACGGAAACCTTTTCGGGGCGATCGAATTTTATGATGAAGCGATGAAACACGGCATTAAACCGATCATTGGGTGCGAGGTTTTTGTCGCCCCGACCGGTCGCCGCGAACGGGCGATGCATCCGCTTCATGGCGCTTCTTCCCATTTTATCCTCCTTGCGAAAAATGAGACGGGATACAAGAATCTGATGAAGTTGGTGAGCGCCGGGTATCTCGAAGGATTTTATTATAAACCGAGGGTCGATAGAGAGCTTCTGAGACAGCATGCCGAGGGCCTTATCGGCCTGAGCGGATGCCTTAAAGGAGAGATTCCTCATCTCACCATTGCCGGACAAAAGGAGAAGGCGAGAGAAGCTGCAGTCTTTTTCAAGGAACTTTTTGCTCCCGGCGATTTCTATCTCGAACTTCAGTATCACGATCTTCCCGAAGAAACCAAAGTCAATGAAACGCTGATCCAATTGGGGCGAGAGCTCCATATCCCGCTCTGCGCCACCAACAACGTCCACTACCTCCATCAAAAAGATGCGAAGGCGCATGATGCCCTTCTCTGCATCCAGACGCAGACGACATTGGAAGATCCTCATCGGATGCGCTATGTCACGCCGCAATACTATTTCAAAAGCCCTCAAGAGATGAACAAGATCTTCCAAGAAATTCCAGAGGCGATCCGGAATACGATTGAGATTGCGGAGAAGTGCAACCTGCAGTTTGATTTTACGAAAACGCATCTTCCTTCCTATCAGCCTCCCAAGGGAAAAACGCGTGAAGAATTTTTGCGCGAACTCTGCTATGAGGGTCTTAAGAAACGGTATAGCACGATGGACCGCCGCATTACGGAGCGTATCGAGCACGAACTCTCCACACTCAAGCAGGCGGGCTTTACAAGTTATTTTCTCATCACCTGGGATTTTGTCCATTATGCAAAAGGAAAGGGAATCCCGGTCGGACCGGGCCGCGGTTCGGTCGCAGGAAGTCTTGTCAGTTACGCCCTCGGCATTACCGATATCGATCCCTTGAAGTATGATCTCCTGTTCGAGCGATTTTTAAATCCCGATCGGGTGAGCCTCCCGGATATTGACATCGATTTCTGTTATGAGCGGCGTGGAGAGGTCATTGCCTATGTGACCCAGAAGTACAGTCCTCAGAATGTCGCCCAGATTATCACCTTCGGGACCATGCAGGCGCGGGCTGTGATCCGCGATGTTGGACGGGTGATGAACATGCTTTATCCAGAAGTAGACCGGATCGCGAAACTGGTACCGAATGAACTCAACATCACGTTGCGGGATGCGATTAAACAGGAACCGGAACTCAAAAAATTGTCTGAATCAGATCCGAAGATTTCCCAACTGATTGAGACCTCTTTCGTCCTCGAAGGTCTAACCCGTCACGCCTCGATCCATGCGGCAGGGGTTGTGATTAGCGATCAGCCCCTCACGGAATATATGCCCCTTTTCAGATCGGGCGACGAACAGATCACGACCGGCTACGACATGAAATCCCTCGAAAAAATCGGTCTTTTAAAAATCGACTTTTTGGGGCTCCGTACCCTCACCGTCATCGAGGAGACGTTGAAAGAGATTGAGGAAGCATCTGGTCAAAAACTCGATTTGGAACAGATCCCCCTGAACGATCCCCTGACCTACAAGCTTCTTTCCGATGCAGAGACAATCGGGGTGTTCCAACTTGAAAGTTCCGGCATGCGGGATCTCTTGAAGAAAATGGGACCCTCGCGGTTTGAGGACATCATCGCCCTTCTTGCCCTCTTTCGACCCGGGCCCATCGGAAGCGGTATGGTCGATGATTTTATCTCTCGGAAACACAACCCTTCTCTCATCCGGTACGACGATCCGCGGCTGGAGCCGGTTCTTAAAGAAACCTACGGCATCATCGTCTATCAGGAGCAGGTCATGCGGATCGCGAGCACCCTCGGCGGCTTTACCTTAAGCCAAGCCGATTCCCTCCGTCGCGCCATGGCCAAAAAAGAGCCGGAGATGATGGAGCGGATGAGGAAGGATTTCATCGACGGGGCGACGAAGCATGGGACGTCCAAGCGGGTGGCGGAGAAGACCTTCAATTTGATTGAATATTTTTCGGGATACGGGTTCAACAAAAGTCACTCAACGGCCTATGCGATGATTTCTTTCCGCACGGCGTACCTCAAGGCACATTATCCTGTTGAGTTCATGACGGCGCTTCTCACGAGTGAAAAAGACGACACCGACAAAATCATCCAATATACCAATGAGGCGACCCGTATGGGAATCAAGATCCTGCCCCCATCGATCCATGAGAGTCATGCCAAGTTCACAAAGACCCGAGAAGGGGCCATCCGCTTCGGTCTTTCCGCCGTGAAAAATGTGGGGGCGGGCGCCATCGAGTCGATTCTCACAAGCCGGAAGGTTCACGGTGGATTTCATTCGCTCCTTGAATTTTGTGAGCAGGTGGATCTCCGTCTTGTCAATCGGAAGGTGCTTGAGAGTCTGATCAAATGCGGGGCTTTTGACAGCCTCGGACTTTACCGCTCGCAGATGATGGCCATGCTGGATCAGGTGTTACAGGCGGCTTCACGACTTCACCGCGACCGCCAGGGCGGACAACTTTCTTTCTTTGACACTGTGGAAGAGGGCCGTTTTAGTGAGGGAGGGGGATCGCCCCCTTCCTTAAAGGAATGGCCCGAGAATCAACTCCTCTCTTTTGAACGGGAACTTCTCGGATTTTATGTGACAGGGCATCCTTTGGCGCGATACGAAAAACTCCTTCAGATTTACAGTACCTCTACCGGTTCCCTTCGTGCCTGTCAGGATGGGGAGATGCTTTGTGTGGGGGGGATCATCGGAAAAGCAAAGCTCACGACCACAAAAAGGCTTGGAGAGAAGATGGCCATTCTTACCCTCGAGGATCTTGAAGGAGCGGTGGAAGTCCTTGTCTTCCCAAGTACTTTTAGCAGAACCTATCGTTCGATCAGAGAGAATGGGGTTGTCTTTGTGAAGGGGAGGGTGAGCCTGAAAGAAGAGGCTCCTAAAGTCATTGCAGAAGAGATTGTTCCGGTGGAAGAAGCAAAAGTGAAATTGACAGGGAGCGTCTCCCTAAACCTTCATACCGCAGCCCTCGAGGAGTCCCGTGTGAAGCAACTCAGAGAAATTCTCCACCGTTATCCGGGCGATGTTCCTCTCTATTTGAATTTTAAGTCTAAAAATAAAGAGGACTTAAGAGTATTGGTCGATCATTCTTTTTATATTCTTCCCACAGAGGCTTTTGAGATAGAAGTGGAAAACGTTTTTGGGAAAGGGGTTATAGAGTTTAAGGGTCAGATGGGTTCAAAAGGGAAAGACCCCTCTACTCAAAAAATCCTTGACAATAAAGAGAGGGCTATGGTATAGTAACCTATGTATTGTAAGGGGTTATGAGACAAGGGGGGTTCTCGGATGATTGATAGAGATCTTGAAGAAAAGATCAAGAAGAGCAAAGAGTTCATGGACCTATGGGTCAAGTTCCATAACCTCTATAAAGAGGCCTTGAAAGATAAGGTCGTTGACCCCGAAGAAGAAAAGGCCTTTCTGGAAACAAAAAGTCTCATCGCCCGGAAATACCAGGCACTCACCGATCTTCTTAAAATTACCCCTTCTACAGAAGACAAGACCATTGATGTGATCTCCCAAGTGCTTTCCCTGCAAGGGATCTCAGCGCTTTCCGATGTTCAGCTTGAGGAGATCGAAAACGGCTGGCACCATTCCAATATTTTCCTCAACAAACTCCTAGGATCCCTTGAGAACCGCAAAGAAAGCCTGTCAAAAATCCATCCACTTTCTGTTCTCTTCCCCAAAATTTTTTCCGCATGCTGGACAAAGCCGGTTCGAAGAGTAACGAAGGCGGTCATTGTTCTGATTCTCGCATATTTCATTCTGATCAGAGGTTTACATCTGGATGAAAAAGCGCGGATCTTTCTTTCCGGGTTTCCACCCCTTCAGGGCTTTTTGAAGGCGCTGGAATCTGATTCTGAAGAGGAAGAGTAACATAAAGAGAAGGAGGTGAAAGGAGGATGACAAAAAAAGATATCGTCTTAAAGATTGCGGATGAGACGGGGATCAAGCAGGTCGATGTGAAAAAAGTAGTCCAGAGGGCACTCGATCTCATTATTTCGAGTCTCAAGATGGGCGAGACCGTTGAGCTCCGAAATTTCGGAATCTTTAAGGTGAAGTCGAGACGAGGACGAACCGGCCGGAATCCCCGTACGGGTGACAAGGTCCCCGTCCCACCCAAAAAGGTTGCCGTGTTTAAGCCGGGTCTTATCATGAAAAGAGAGGTGCTGTAGAGGAAAGGATTTTTAGGGGACTGAAGGAGAGGGAGAGATGGCGCAGACAGGGAAGGTCAAGTGGTTCTCGAACTCCAAAGGATACGGTTTTATTGAGCAGGAGGGAGGAGAAGACGTTTTCGTTCATTTCTCCGCCATTGAAGGAGAAGGATTCAAGACGCTCGAAGAGGGCGAGAAGGTTCAGTTTGAGATTGTTGAGGGGCAGAGGGGCCCCCAGGCCGCAAAGGTCGTCAAAGTTTAATTTCAAAATCCTTATCATCGAAAAAAAGTCCCTCCACATTTTACACGTTCAAGGCAAACACCTGCCTTTCATCGAAAGACCCATTCATGCAGATTAAAGCCCTGCGGGGGACAACGGATCTTTTGCCACCTGCCGTAGCACATTGGCAGTTTGTGGAAAAACAGGCCAGAGACATGTTCCGGATCTACGGCTTCAAAGAGATCCGGACACCTCTTCTGGAAGAAACCCTCCTATTTACGCGCGCCATCGGAGAAACGACGGACCTTGTTGAAAAACAGATGTATTCTTTTACCGATCGTGGTGAAAGAAACATAACGCTTCGGCCGGAAGGGACTGCCCCTATCATCCGCGCCTATCTGGAACATCATTTAGATCTTAAACCGGGGCTCGCCCGTCTTTTTTACGTCGGCCCCATGTTTCGTGCGGAGAGACCCCAAGCGGGCCGCAGCCGACAGTTTCATCAGATCGGTGCCGAAGTCATCGGTTCTTATGAGGCGCAGGTGGATGCAGAGGCTTTGTCTCTCCTCCGCCATTTTTTTGAGCGGGTGTCTCTTTCAGGCTATACGGTACATCTCAACAGTCTCGGCTGTTCAAAGGACAAGAAGGAGATCGGCCTTACCCTTCAAAAAACGCTTGAAAAAAACAAAGACGCCCTCTGTGCGGAATGCCAGGAACGTCTTCATCGAAACGTGTATCGGATTCTGGACTGCAAGAAAAAGGAGTGCCGAAAGGCTGTTGAGACTTTGCCCTCCCTCCTCGAAAAACTTTGTCCGGATTGTACCACACACTTCGAAACGTTGAAACAGTATCTTACCCATTCCAAAGTTCCCTTTGTGATCGCTCCCCACCTTGTAAGAGGCCTTGATTATTACACACGGACCGCGTTTGAAATCACCCATCCACTCCTGGGGGCGCAGGATGCAGTGGGGGCAGGGGGGCGCTACGACGGACTCGTTGAAGAATTAGGAGGGGAGCCGACAGGGGCCTTCGGGTTTTCGATCGGCTTCGAACGTCTACTCCTTGCTTTAGAGGCGCAGAAGATTTCCTTTGAAGAGGAATCCCCGTTAGAAATTTACATCATCCCCGTCGGGGAGAACCTTCTCAAAATCGCTTACGAGATCCTCCATTCCCTTCGCAAGGCGGGGATCTCCTCCCTTCTTGATTTTGAAAAAAAATCGCTCAAAGCCCAGATGCGCCTTGCGAATCACCTCAAAGCGCGGCGGGTTCTTTTGATCGGAGAAGATGAAGTGAGAGAAAAGAGGGTGACCCTCAAGGAGATGGGAAGCGGAAAGGAGCGGAAGGTGTCTCAGGACCGTCTTGTTGAGGAGCTTTTGAAGGAGATCGGAAAGGAAAAAAGATGAAGCGAAGTCACCGCTGTGGAGAACTCCGTTCAGCACAGATAGGGGACAACGTGGTTCTCTACGGATGGGTTCACCGGCGACGGGACCATGGGGGACTCATTTTCATTGATTTAAGAGACCGCACGGGCCTTATCCAGATCCTCTTTAGTCCCGAAAACAAGGATCTTTTCTCGAAAGCGAAGGAGCTCCGTCCTGAATTTGTCTTGGAGGTGCAGGGAAAGGTCCGGAAAAGACCCTCCGGCACAGAAAATCCGAATCTTTCGACAGGGGAGGTCGAAGTGGTGTCAGAAACACTCATCGTGTTAAACAGTGCCAAGACCCCGCCCTTTGAGATCGAGGAAGAAGGCAATGCCTCTGAAGAGTTGCGCCTCACTTACCGGTATCTCGATCTCCGGCGAAAGAAGATGCAGGAGAACCTTCTCTTGAGGCATCAGGTTTGCCAGATTGCAAGGAATTTCCTGGATCGGGAAGGGTTTGTTGAGGTGGAGACACCGATTCTGACGAAGAGCACGCCGGAAGGAGCGAGGGATTATCTGGTCCCGAGCCGTTTGAGTCTTGGAAAGTTCTACGCGCTTCCGCAATCCCCGCAACTTTTTAAACAGCTCCTCATGGTTTCCGGACTAGACCGCTACTTCCAGATTTCGCGCTGTTTTAGAGACGAGGACCTCCGGGCCGATCGACAGCCTGAGTTCACCCAGGTGGACCTGGAAATGTCTTTTCCGGATGAAAAAGAAATTTTTAGCCTTATCGAGAGGCTCCTTAAAGAGATTTTTGAAAAATCTCCACTTGGAAAGAAAATCACGCTTCCGTTTCCGCAGATGACGTATGAGACGGTCCTCCATACCTATGGGGCCGACTCCCCTGATTTAAGATTCGGGGTAACCCTTACGGAGGTGACCGACCTTCTTTCCAACTGCGGATTCGAGAAATTTCAGTCGGTGACGAAGCATTCAAAAGGGGGCATTTTCGGACTCCTTGCGCCGGGGGGGTCGCCTCTTTCGGAAAAACAGATTGAAATACTTCGGAATGCTGCAAAAGAGGGGAAACCGGGAGCGAAAGATCTTGCCCCGTTTAAAGTGGAGAAAGGATCCCTCGTTTCTCATATTACAAAATATTTTAAGACCGAGGCGTTGGAGAGAATTGTTCAGACATTCCATGCAAAAGAGGGAGACCTCGTGCTTTTGGTGGCGGATGAAAATGCGGATGTTGCCCGGAAGGCTCTCGGAAGGGTAAGGGATCAACTGAAGGAAAAGGAGCAGCTGAATCTCTTGAAAGGTAAAGAAAACGAATGTGCTTTTGTTTGGATTACCGATTTTCCCCTCTTTGAAAAGGACGAAGAAGGGCACTGGACCTCTACCCATCACCCCTTCACCGCTCCGCACCAGGGGGACATGCGCACTCTTTCAAGCGACCCTGGGAAGGTCAGGGCCCATGCCTATGATATCGTACTCAATGGGATAGAACTGGGAAGCGGAAGCATCCGGATTCATGAACGGAAAGTTCAGGAGGAGATTTTCAAAATCCTGAGACTTTCAGAACAGGAACAGAAAGACCGTTTTGGGTTTTTGCTGGAAGCCTTTACTTATGGTGCCCCTCCGCACGGGGGTATTGCATTTGGACTAGACCGATTGGTGGCGATGCTTGTTGATTTGCGGGATAGAAAGCTCTCTGATACCAGCGAAGCGACAAGCATCCGGGAAGTCATTGCATTTCCTAAAACACAGAAGGGAAGTTGTCCTTTGACAAACGCCCCTTCTGACGTTTCAAGGGAAAAACTGAAGGAACTCGGCTTAAGCACCAAGCCTTCTTAAAAGAAAGGAGCAGCGACATGTTTCAAAAGGATCGAGAGATGGCCTTCAATGTCTTTATCGGCATCGGCGTCGCTCTGTTACTGACAGGATGCCTCAAGAGTGTGGAAGTGGTCACGCGAGATCGCGTGGATCAAAATCTTAAGGGAGGAAATCGAGGGATGATTCATGGTCGTATTCCGACGACTCCCCCTAAGACCTCTCCCACACGGACCTATCTGGAATGGGATGTGGAAATCCCTACCTATGAAGTCGCGGTCAGGGTTCCTGAATGGCGTCGGGAGTGGGAGGATAAAGAACTTTGGGGAAACCGCGGGTATCTCGTGGGAGGACCGAAACGACGCCCGAAAGAAGAGGAACTGATGCCCCTGAAAACAGAAAAGCCCGCGAGTGCCTATCGCCGAAGTTCCTATGACGATGAGGAAGGGGAGATGGAAGAGACTCTTCCTCCCCCTCCAAGTGCTCCTTCTTATACCTCCTACACCGTGCAGAAAGGGGAGACCCTTGGGGAGATTTCCGGAAAACTCTACGGGACTTCAAAGTCATGGAGACGTATTTATGAAGCAAACCGTGATGTCTTGAAAGACCCGGATCACCTCACTCCGGGCCAAGTTCTCCGTATCCCACAAGGGGGTGGCCCATCGAAGCCCACGAGTCGAGAAACGATTAAATAGGACTGGAAGATGGAAAGGCCATTTAGGTTAAAAAGCCACGATGAAGCGAGGAGTCTTTTCGGCCGCCACGATGACCATCTGAAACTCCTTGAGAAAGAGTTTGATGTGAAACTCTTCTCCCGAGGAGAGGACCTTGTGGTGTCCGGGGAAGAGCAGCAGGTGATGAAGGTCGGCCATCTGATTGAAGAGTTCCTGACCGTGATCCGGAGCGGTGGTGTCCTGAAGATGCACGAGGTACTCTATGCGGTCCGTGCCACAAAAGACAACCGTGAGGTGGATCCCTCTAAAATCTATCTGGATCGGATCGAGGTTTCTTCCAAAAGACAATTCGTAACGCCGAAGACGGCTGGACAAAAACTCTATGTGGATGCCATCCGAAATTACGACATCGTTTTTGGCATCGGCCCTGCCGGAACAGGGAAAACTTACCTTGCGATGGCGATGGCGGTCCAGGCGCTTCAGCGTCAGGAAGTGAGTCGCATTATTCTCACCCGTCCCGCCGTTGAAGCGGGGGAACGACTCGGTTTTCTACCGGGCGACCTGTACGAAAAGGTGACGCCGTATCTGCGCCCTCTTTACGATGCCCTTTATGACATGATGGAGGTAGATCAGATCGAACGGTATATTGAACGGGGCATCATTGAAGTCGCCCCCCTCGCCTTTATGCGGGGGAGGACCCTCAATGACTCCTTCATCATTTTGGACGAGGCACAAAACTCCACCCAAGAGCAAATGAAGATGTTCCTGACAAGGCTCGGCTTCGACTCCAAGACGGTGATTACCGGAGACGTGACACAGGTCGACCTTCCAAGCGAAAAACGTTCGGGGCTTGTTCAGGTTCAGGAACTTTTGAAGGATATCAAAGGAATCCAGTTCATCTACTTTACGGGGCAAGATGTGGTTCGCCACGAACTGGTTCAGCAGATCATCAAGGCGTACGAAAAAATCGGCGAAGAGGAATGAGGATTGACATCCAAAACAGGCAGAGGATTGTTCGCATCGACCGGCGGAAGATCCAACGCCTTGCTCAAAAGGTACTTTCCCATTTTAAACTGGGCCAAGAAATTCATGTAAATTTTCTTTTTGTCGATGACAAAAAAATGTCGGTCCTCCACGAGGGATTTTTGGGAAAGGAGGGGTCGACGGATGTACTCGCCTTCAGCATGCGTGAAGGAAAACCTCTCAAAGGAGATTCAGCCCTTCTCGGAGATATTGCCATTTCGACGGAGACCGCCATCCGTCAGGCCAGGCGTTTTCATTCCAGCGTGGAACGGGAATTGGCCCTTTATGTCATCCATGGCATGCTCCATCTTCTGGGATACGAGGACCATCACAGGCGGTCGCGTCTCAAGATGCGGCGCAAAGAAAGGGAACTTCTCAAACAGTGGCCCAAAAACGGGACCTCACCGACAGTTTAAACAACGCCATCGAAGGCCTCACCTACGCGTTCAAGACGCAGAGAAACTTTCGTATCCATATCGGCGTAGCGGTGACGGTCCTTCTTTTCTCCGCCGCGACCGGAATGAGCCGCATGGAGTTCCTCATTCTTCTTCTCACCATTTCTTTTGTGATGATATCCGAAATATTCAACACGGCTGTGGAACTTGTCATTAACATGACAAAAGACCATTTTCATCCGATGGCACGGACCGCAAAAGATGTCGCCGCGGGTTGCGTGCTTTTGTCCGCAGTGAATGCCCTCTGCGTGGGGTATTTCCTTTTCGTAGGTCATTTCAAGAAACTTCTCGAAGGGAGCGTCGGGAAGTTGCAGCTTACCCCTTGGCATGTGAGTTTCGTAGCCGTCGGGAGTGTCCTCTTTCTCGTGGTCGTCGCCAAACTCCTTTTTCATCGTGGGACGCCATTCTTGGGGGGGATGCCGAGCGGACATGCCGCGTTTGCTTTCTCTCTTTGGACATTGGTCACACTTCTCCAGTCGAATCTCCTTGTCACCACTCTCGTCCTCGCACTGGCACTTTTGGTGGCGCGGTACAGGGTCCGGATAGGCGTTCATACCCTCTGGGAAGCGGTGGCGGGTGCACTTCTGGGTATTTTTGTGACCCTTCTTCTGACGAAACTATTAGGGATATGATACAAACGACAGATGCGGTGATTCTACGTTCTGAGAGATTTCGGGAAACAAGCCGGCTTCTCACCTTTTTAACACCCGATTTTGGAAAGATTCATACCCTCGCGAAGGGGGTGAGAAGACAGCCGAGCCGTTTCGGTTCAACCTTCCAACTTTTTACCTGTAACCGAATTGTTTTTTACGAAAGGAAACGGTCCGGTCTTCAGCTTCTTTCTCAATGCGACCTGATCAATCCTTTCTCTCCGATCCGCTCGGACCTGAAACGGACGGCGTGCGCCGTTTACTTCACGGAACTGGTAGATCGCGCAACGGAACCGGCCGATCCCAATGGTCGCCTCTATGCCCTTCTTTTGAGGGCGCTGCGAGACCTTTCGGAGAAAGAGGACCTCAGGGAAATTGTGCCGCTCTTTGAAGTGAAGCTCCTTTCGCTCTCGGGCCTCATGCCGGAACTGACGCGATGTCAGGGCTGTCGGGAAAAAATCACCGCACCGTGTGCACTGAGTCTTCAAAAAGGAGGAATTCTTTGCGACCTTTGTTCCAAAAAAGAGAAAGGACTTTTGCAGCTTTCCATGGGAATCCTTGAATCGATCCGTCATATGGCCTCCTCCCCCTGGGAACTGGCCCATCGCATTCGTATTCCTGAAAAGAATCGGGGAGAACTGACGCAAATGCTCAGGCAATTTATCGCGTTCTATCTCGATGAAAAGATCCGTTCGAGACGCTTTTTAGAGGAGGTCGAGTCTCTTTGAATTTTCAAGATCTGATCTTGGCGCTAAACGCCTTTTGGAAAGAGAAGGGGTGTATTCTGCTTCAGGGTCTTGATGTGGAGATGGGGGCCGGAACCTTTCACCCGGCAACGTTTTTTAAGGTCTTAGGGAAGAGACCCTGGAAAACGGCGTATGTTCAGCCGTGCCGTCGCCCCACCGACGGACGATACGGCAAAAATCCTTTCCGGGCGCAGCATTATTTTCAGTATCAGGTCATTCTCAAACCGAGTCCTGACAAAGTGCAGGAGCTTTATTTTGAAAGCCTCAGGCATGTGGGAGTTCGTTTAAAGGAACATGATGTCCGGTTTGTCGAAGATGACTGGGAATCCCCGACACTCGGCGCGCAAGGATTAGGATGGGAAGTTTGGTTAGACTCGCTCGAGGTTACGCAGTTTACGTATTTTCAAAGAATCGCCGGCATCGATTTGGAGGCCATCCCGTGTGAAATCACCTATGGCCTTGAGCGGATCTGTATGTTTCTTCAAGGACAGTACAACCTATTTAAACTGGAGTGGTGTCCAGGCACCTCCTATGGGGACCTCTATCGAAAGAGTGAGGAGGAGTGCTCCCGTTATAATTTTGAGCAGAGCGATCCGAAATTTCTGTTAGAACTTTTTAATCGCTATGAGGGAGAAGTGAAGCGGTTATTGAAGGAAGGACTCCTTTCTTCTGCGTATGACTTTGTGCTTAAAATGTCCCATGTCTTTAACCAATTGGACGCCCGCGGAGCGGTGAGCCAAGTAGAGAGACCCGCCTTTATCGGAAGGGTGAGGGGTGCGGCGAAGGCGTGTGCGTCTCTTTATCTGGAAAGGGAAGATGAAACAGGCGCGTAAAGAGGGAGAATTTCTTCTTGAGATTGGCACCGAAGAGATCCCTTCTTCCTATCTGGAAGAGGGACTCCGCCTTCTGGTCGATACGTTCAAACGTCTCCCGGAACTAAGGGGAAAGTTCGACGTGGAAGGATATCAAACGCCCTGCCGGTTCATCCTTCATGCGCGAGGCCTTCCCTTCTCTTTCGAGAAGGAAGAAGAGATCTTTGGTCCCCCCAAAGAGATCTGTTATCAATCGGATGGAAAACCGACGCCGGCACTCGAAGGATTTCTGAAACGTCATCAGACCACCGTGAAAGAGATCGGAGAGGAGGGGGGGCGTATCGTCCTTCGTCGGAAAACTGTTACAAGCACCCGACAGTCCCTCCTCAAACAACTCCCTCTTCTCATCTCTGCGCTCTCTTTTCCAAAACTGATGCGCTGGGAAAAAAGCGGTTTTCGTTTCCCGCGTCCCATCCGATGGGTTCTCTCTCTTTACGACGGAAAGGCGTTGCCTTTTTCACTCAAACCTCTTCGTGCCGGGACCAAGACCTACGGAGGGGGACCTGTGAGGAAGCAAAAAATGGTAAGGCACCCAAAAGAATACTTCGCCTTTTTAAAGCGGTCGGGAATTCTTCTTGAGAAATGGATCCCCGAAGGAGAAGGGGAGAGACGACGCTTTATTCGTGAGCAGCTGGAAAAGCAACTGAAGCGCCTTGGAGGGGATCCTCGCAAAATTGATCAGGACCTTTTGAGAGAGGTGACAAACCTTGTAGAGGTTCCTCTTCTTTTCGCAGCAGGATTCGATCGAAAATATCTCTCCCTCCCTAAGGAGATCCTGATCGCCAGCATGGCCAAATATCAGAGAGTTTTTTCTGTAGAGGATTCCCAGGGTAGACTCCTCCCTCATTTTGTCGCCTGCGCCAACGGTTCCATTGTCCTCGCAAAAGTGAGGAAAAATTATGAGCAGGTGTTGAACGCTCGCCTGGAAGATGCCGCATTTTTTTATGCCGAAGACTCCCAAAAGCCATTTTCAGAGAAAAGAGGCGGTTTAAAACTTCTCGTCTATCACCAGAAACTTGGAACGATGCATGACAAATCCGAACGGATGAAAAAGTTGGCTTCTCACTTTGTCCGGGAAGTGCGGGTGGATGAAAAAGATCTTCTACGTGCCTGTGAACTCGCGAAGAATGACCTTCTGACAGAGATGGTGAAGGAGTTTCCTTCCCTTCAGGGAGTGATGGGATACTACTACGCAAAGGGGGAGGGGGAAACCGAAGGAGTGAGCCGCGCGATTTGGGAGCAGTATCTTCCCAAAGGGAGCGACGCGAAGTTTCCAACGACACCTCTCGGGGCGGCACTCTCCTTTGTCGAGAAACTCGATCACCTCGTCGGCTGCTTTTACGCCTCAGAGTTTCCAACCGGAAGCGTTGATCCCTATGGTCTTCGTCGAGCCGCCAATGCCGTTTTTCGAATTCTCCTCGACCAGAAGTGGAAACTTTCCTTAACAGGATTAATCGGTCCTCATTTTAAACTTTTTTCTTCCGACAGTAACGCATCAAAGCTGCAGGGGTTTTTGCAGGAGAGACTCAAAAGTCTCTTCCGAGAAAAAGGATTCCGCACCGATTTGGTGGATGCAGTGGTGACCACCATTGACGAGCCCGTTCAAATGGCCGAGAAACTTTCATCTCTCAGCGAGATGATGGAAAGAAGACCGAACGATTTTCTCGCGGCGTACAAGGTCATCGAGAGAACCAACAACATCCTTAAGCCCCTCTCCTTAAAGGAGAAAAGAGAGATCGGCGAAGTGAAGCCGGATCTTTTTCAGGAGGAACTTGAAAAGAGACTGTGGGACGTATACAATAAGGATAAGGGTTCCATTCAAAGGCTTATCCATGAAAAGGCCTGGACAGAGGCCACGGCCCAGTACGGCCATTCTTTTTCTGAAATCCTCCATCAATTTTTCGAAAAGGTTCTTGTGAATGTGGAAAACCGTCCCGTACGGCAAAACCGCCTTGTCCTCATGAAAGCGATTAATGAACTTTATACTGAAACAGTTGCCGATTTGGCAAAACTTCAGATGAATCGATAGTTCAGAAAGAGGAGAAAAATGCCGAAGTACGTTTATTTTTTTGGAGAAGGGAAAGCGGAAGGGAAGGGTACCTTGCGGGATCTTTTGGGAGGCAAGGGGGCAGGCCTTGCCGAAATGACCAACGCCGGCGTCCCTGTTCCTCCCGGCTTTACCATCACCACCGAAGTCTGCCGGCTTTTTTATAAAAATAAAAAGCGGGTCCCGGGGTCCGTGAAGAAACAGATCGATAAACATCTGCACCGTCTGGAAAAGGCGATGGGTTCCCGTTTGGGAGATCCCGAGCATCCGCTCCTCGTCTCCGTCCGCTCAGGGGCAAAATTTTCCATGCCCGGTATGATGGATACGATTTTGAATCTTGGTCTCAATGACAAAACGGTGGAAGGACTCATTCGCAAAACAAAAGATGAGCGCTTCTCCCTTGATTGCTACCGTCGGTTCATTCAGATGTTCGGAAACGTCGTCTTGGGCGTTGAGAAATCGGTTTTTGAGGAGGTGCTGCAGGGAAAGAAAAAGGAACGGGGGATAGTCCAGGACATTGAACTCACCGCTTCGGACCTTCGCGACCTCGTCGCTCGGTTCAAGGACACCCTCCGTCATCATGCGAAGGCCGATCTTCCTCAGGATAACTATCGTCAATTGGAAATGGCGCGGGATGCCGTGTTCCTCTCTTGGAACAACGATCGGGCGATTTTTTATCGACGGCAATACAACATTCCAGAGAGTCTCGGGACCGCTGTGAATGTCCAGGCGATGGTCTTTGGAAACATGGGGCCGACCTCCGGGACGGGGGTCGGGTTTACCCGGAATCCGTCGACGGGAGAAAAGGAGTTCTTCGGAGAATATCTCACCCATGCGCAGGGAGAAGACGTCGTGGCCGGCGTTCGGACGCCTAAACCGATTCGCCAACTGAAGGGGGAGATGCCGTTGGTGTATCAGGAGTTGGTTCGGATCACCCAGCGCCTCGAGCGGCATTACCGGGACGTCCAAGACTTTGAGTTTACGATCCAACAGGGAAAACTGTACATGTTGCAAACCCGAAGCGGTAAACGGACAGGCCCGGCCGCGGTGAAAATCGCCGTCGACATGGTCCAAGAAAAATTGATTAAGCCAGAAGAGGCGATCCTTCGGGTGGAACCGGACCAACTCCATCAGCTCCTCCATCCGCGGATCGATGCGAGGGCCAACGTCAAGGTGATCGCAAAGGGACTGAATGCTTCTCCGGGGGCTGCGGTTGGCAAAGTGATTTTTAATGCGACCGAGGCGGCAGAGGCGGGAAAAAGGGGAGAACGGGTCGTCTTGGTCCGTCAGGAGACATCCCCCGACGACATTCACGGCATCGCCGCAGCCCAAGGGATCTTGACGGCAACCGGAGGGGCCACCTCTCATGCGGTCGTGGTCTCCCGACAGATGGGCAAACCGTGCGTCGCCGGATGTTCTGCAATTTCCATTGACGAAGAACGCGGGCAATTTTTGGCGAACGGCGTCATCGTTAAAAAGGGAGACATGATTGCCATCGATGGGTCCACCGGACAGGTGATGCTGGGGGATGTTCCGACCATTCAGCCGGATATTCAGGAACTTGAGAAAGGGGAGTATGGGAAACTGATGCGGTGGGCGGACCAGTTCCGACGGCTGGGGGTCCGTGCCAATGCAGATATTCCGCGAGATGCGATCGCGGCACGTCATAACGGCGCAGAGGGAATTGGGCTCTGCCGCACAGAACATATGTTTTTTGCCAAAGATAGACTCCCGATCATGCAGGAGATGATTCTTGCACAGACGCCGGAGGATCGTAAGGCCGCCCTCGATAAACTGGCTCCGATGCAGAAGGAGGATTTCAAGGGGCTTTTCCGGGCGATGGGGGGATACCCTGTCACCATCCGTCTTTTGGATCCTCCCCTCCACGAGTTTCTTCCGAAGCAAGGGGAACTCATCGCAGAAATTCAGGAGCTCCGTTTTTCCCAAGGGGATCGATCCGTTCTTCATCAAAAGGAGATTCTTCTGGACCGTGTGGAACAACTCCACGAATTTAATCCGATGCTGGGACTTCGAGGATGTCGGCTCGGAATCACGATGCCGGAGATCACCCGGATGCAGGCGCGCTCGATCCTTGAAGCCGCCTGCGAGCTTTCGAGAGAGAAGATTCGGGTCTATCCCGAAATCATGATTCCCCTCGTAGGAACCGTGGAGGAATTCCGTCATCAAAAACAAATCGTCTTGGAAGTCGCAGAAACGGTATTTAAAGCGCAAGGGGTTCGGGTTCAGTTCCTCGTCGGGACCATGATTGAAATTCCACGTGCGGCTCTTACCGCCGATGAGATTGCCAAAGAGGCTGATTTTTTCAGTTTCGGAACGAATGACCTCACTCAGATGACCTTCGGATTCTCTCGAGACGACACCGGGAAATTTCTTCCAAAGTATCTGGCAGAGGGGATCCTCGATTTCGACCCCTTTGTCACCATTGACCAGGAGGGGATGGGGCAACTGATCCGGATGGGAACCGAGAAGGGAAGACAAAGCCGTCCCGATCTCAAAGTAGGGATTTGCGGAGAACATGGCGGAGAACCGTTGAGCGTCGGATTTTGTCATACCTTACGCCTCAATTACGTCAGTTGTTCTCCTTATCGCGTCCCGATCGCGCGTCTGGCGGCAGCGCAGGCTGCATTAAGAGAGGAACTAAAGACCAAAGACCGAAGACCAAAGACCCGGAGGAGAAGATCGAAATCTTCCAAGTCTTAGGTCTTATGTCTTAGGTCTATCTTTTACAATGGATCCGATACGGCTTTACTTAAGAGAGATCAAAGACATTCCGCTCCTTACCCCGGAGGAAGAAATTCGTCTTGCGAAGTTGGTGAGAAAAGGGGACACCAAGGCGCGCAAGACGATGATCCAGTCGAATCTCAGACTTGTCATTAATATCGCAAAACGGTACGCCCACTTGGGCGTTCCCATTCTCGATCTCATCGAAGAGGGGAACATGGGTCTCATGAAGGCGGTCGAGAAATTTGATCCCAAAAAGGGGTATCGTTTCTCGACGTATGGGGCGTGGTGGGTGAAACAATACATTACGCGGGCGATTGCCAATCAAGGGAAAACGATCCGCGTTCCCGTATATATGGTCGAAACGCTCAGTCGTTTAAAAAAGATACAAGAGGAACT
>JACQQV010000037.1 GCA_016206785.1 Candidatus Omnitrophota bacterium | reverse complement strand
GCGAATCTTCATTTCTCAGGGATTGGCACCGCCTATCTTTTCTTTCTCATCACCCTCTTTCTCAATATCTGGATTCTTGCCCAAGGACTCTCCAAAGGAATTGAGACATTGGCCAACTGGGCGCTTCCCGCAATCTTTATCTTTGGCCTCATTCTCGTTGTTCGGGTCTTTACCCTCGGCACACCCGACCCCGCGTATCCGGACCGAAATGTCTTAAACGGTCTCGGTTTTATCTGGAACCCTGACTTTCGTCTACTCGGTCAAAGTAAGGTCTGGCTTGCAGCAACGGGGCAGATCTTTTTTACTTTGAGTCTCGGATTCGGTGCGATTCAAACCTATGCCAGTTACCTTTCTGAAAAAGATGATGTCGTTGTCTCAGGACTTGCCACAAGTTCTGCAAATGAATTTGCAGAGGTGATTTTGGGAGGTTCCATTGCAATTCCGGTCGCCGTCGCCTTTTTTGGTCTCCAGGGAACCCAGGAGATTGCTTCGAAGGGATCGTTTGATTTGGGATTTTTTGCCATGCCGGTCATTCTTCAAAAACTTCCTTTCACACAGTTCTTCGGAACGATCTGGTTTTTCCTTCTCTTTCTCGCCGGGGTCACCTCTTCTGTGGCGATGGCACAACCGCTTATGGCGTTTCTCCAGGAGGAATTTAAAGTCGAACGGAAAAAGGCCGCTTGGCTTATCGGGGGACTCCTTTTTTTCCTCATGCAGCCGGTCATTTTCTTCTTAAAATTCGGTTTTCTGGATGAAATGGATTTCTGGATCGGGACCTTCGGCATCGTCCTTTTTGCAATTATTGAAGTCATTATTTTCGTCTGGCTTTTCGGGCCGGAGAATGCCTGGAAAGAGATGATGGCGGGCGCGGAGCTGAAGATGCCCCGTTTCGTGATGCCGATTATGAAATATGTGACCCCGGTTTACCTCGTTATTCTCCTCATCGTCTGGTTTTTTCAGGACGGGCTCAAGGTCCTCCGGATGGAAGGGGTTCCTCCTGAAAATCAGCCCTATATTTGGTTTGCAAGGTTTCTCATGATCGGCATGTGTTTGACAGCGATGGTCGCTGTCCGGGTGGCCTGGCAGCGCCGTCATGTCATCCAGCGGAGAATCCCGCGATGAAATCTTCTGGCTGGCTCTTCCTTCTCTTCAGTTGGGGCACCATTCTTTACCTCTTCTTTTATTCCTTTTCGAAAATCCTAAGGAAAAAATAAGTGAGACCGATCGGCCTCAAACGAGGATACCGCACCCCCTTTGTCAAGATGGGGAAGGAGTTTGCCCGTTTGAGCCCAGTGGTTCTCTCCGCGAAACTGATCGACCGGATGCTCGAGATCGGGGACGTTTCCCAAGACTTCATTCAACATGTGATCTGGGGCATGGTGGTCCCTGATCCGAATATCTATTCGATTGCACGCGAGGCGGTACTCGCCTCGCGCCTCGACAAGAGCGTAGAGGCCTACAGCATCTCCCGCGCCTGCGCCACATCTTTACAGGCGGCGGCGAACGCTGTTTCTTACTATCAAACGTTTCCGGAAGAAACCTCGGTCACCCTTGTCGGCGGCGTGGAATCCTTTTCATCGGCGCGTCCAGTTTTGACAGAGGAGGCCTCCGCGTTTTTTAAACTGCTCGCCAGCAAGGCCTCTGCGGGAAAAAAGATCGCGCAATTGTTCAAGACGCCTTTTTCAAAATTTTTTCCTATTCCTCCGTCGGCAAGGGAGTATTCCACGGGACTCACCATGGGGGAGCATTGCGAGTTAATGGTTAAAGAATTTCGGATCACACGGGAGAGACAAGACCGATTCGCCCTCGCCTCCCACCAGCATGCTGTGCGCTCACGCGAAGCGATTGCCACGCAGATCATTCCCGTAGAGGGTATCCATCGCGACACCTTGATTCGAGAAGATACGTCTCTTGAGGTGCTCGCCTCACTTCCGGTTGTCTTTGATCCCAGGGAGGGGACCATTACGGCGGCGAATGCAAGTCCTTACACCGACGGAGCGGCGGCACTGACCGTGATTTCCCCCGCCCTCGAAGGGAAGGTTTCTCCCGATGCCTTTCTCGTGGATTATGAATTTGTGGCGGTGAATCCTATGGAAGGGCTCCTCATGGGTCCCGGGAAGGCGATGTTGAGGCTTCTTGCCCGCAATCGACTCAAATGGAGTGGCCTTTCCTATATTGAAATTCATGAGGCGTTTGCCGGGCAAGTCCTTTGCAATGTCGATGCAGTCAACAACGCCATGTATCGTAAAACACACTACGGCGTTGACTATGATCCGGGGAAACTGGATGAAACGGTACTTAATCCTTGGGGCTCTTCCATCGCCTATGGGCATCCTTTTGGGGCCACGGGGGCGCGGATGCTCAACCATGCCATGACGTTTCTTAAGAAAGAAAAGGGGACGCTCGCTCTTTTGGGGATCTGCACCGCCGGGGGGCTTGCGGGGGGATGCATTCTGAAAGCGGCATAAAAAGGGAGGAACTTTTACCATGAAGAGGTTGTTAGGGGTAGCGCTGGTTTTGCTTTGCACAAGTCTGGCTTTAGCAGCGGAAGAACCCTCCAAAGGGATTGAGATCATCAGTGACCCTCAAACGGAACAGCATCTAGAGGGAAGGACGTTGGGCGAATACGTTTCCGAGAAACCTGAGGAGGAGGCTCTGGTGGATGAGGAGGCCGCCGAGAATAAAGTACTCGCCCCTGTTGCAAAACCTGTCGTCACCGTCATTGAAGGCGTCCAGTCCGCTGTGGAACCGATGTTCGAGAAAAAAGAGATCAAGGACAAAAAAGGAAAGACCCAGGCGATTGTGGATCCGAAAGCAGGAAAGGTGAAGATCCCTTTTTAGGGAATGTTCGCCAAGCGGACCGATTGGAAATTTGATTTTAACCCGCTCACCCGACGGCTGAACGCCCTCAAGAAGAGGGGGCGACCCATTCTCGATCTCACAGCGTCAAACCCCACCCGCTGCGCCTTCCATTATCCCTCCGACATGCTCTCCTCCCTGAAGGATCCAGAAAACAGGGAGTATCGTCCTTCTCCGAAAGGGTTGTTTCAGGCGCGTGAAGTGATCACCCGTTACTATTCGGGGAAGGGAGTCGCCTTAAATCCCGAACACCTTTTCTTGACGAGCAGCACCAGTGAAGCCTACTCCTTTCTTTTCCGACTCCTCCTCAATCCGGGTGAACATCTCCTCATCCCACAGCCCAGTTATCCTCTCTTTGAATACCTGGCCACTCTCAATGACATTGTCGCAACCCCTTATCCTCTCAGGTATCGCCGGAGGTGGGCCATTGACCTTGAAAGAATTCCTGAAAAAATTCTAACCGATACGCGTGCAATGATTGTGGTGCATCCCAACAACCCGACCGGTTCCTTTGTCAAAAAGAAGGAAAGGTCATTTCTTATAAGACTCTCCCAAGAAAAAGGGCTTTCGCTCATCGCGGATGAAGTTTTCCTCGATTATGCGTATCCGGAAGTAAAAAAAAGCGCCTCTTTTGCAGGGGAGCGCTCCGTTTTGACTTTTACCTTGGGGGGCATTTCAAAAACGCTCGGTCTTCCGCAGATGAAGGTGGCTTGGATCGTCGTGAGTGGTCCGAAACGGTTGCGTGACGCGGCGATCGAACGCCTCGAGGTGATTTCCGATACCACTCTTTCTGTCAATACACCCTCCCAGCAGGCCCTCGCAAAGTGGTTTTCATTTCGAAGTCAGATTCAAAAAGAAATTCAGGAAAGGGTCGTTTTAAACCGAGGATATCTTCTCAGACAATGTCATACCACGAAAGGATGTGAGGTGCTTCATGCTGAAGGGGGGTGGTATGCGATTCTCCGTCTTCCCTCTCTCCAAAGCGAAGAAGCCTGGGTTCTGGAATTTCTTGAGAAAGAAAGGGTTTTAACCCACCCGGGCTACTTTTACGATTTGGAGGAAGGTGCCCATGTCGTCTTGAGTCTTCTGGTTCCCTCCGACCTTTTTGAGGAAGGGATCGCTCGCCTTCTCACCCGCGTCTCTCGTAGAGTTTGATCCGCAACTCATGCGTCATTGAAAAAAAGGCCTTGACAAAGTGTATTCCATACACTATACTTATTGTAAGAGATACACGATTTAGTACAAAGTAAAAAGTACAAGGTAAAAGGGGCAAGAGTGGTACGATTTTCCTTTGACCGGCATGCGGTAACCGTTGATATTGTTCTGGTGACGATTCATAAGGAAACCCTCAAGGTCCTCCTTGTGAAGCGGGACCGGTCTCCTTTCGGAGGGAAGTGGGCGCTTCCCGGAGGAGGGGTGGGGAGCCATGAATCGGTGGACGAAGCGGCCTTACGGCTCCTCCAAAAGGAAACGCAGGTCGGGAATGTCTACCTTGAGCAACTTTATACGTTTGGAGAGCTAAAACGGGATCCGCGGGGAAGGGTCATCACGGTTGCTTATTACGCCCTTGTCAACTATGACCGGTTTCGTCTTGAACCGCACCTGAATGGGGGTGGGACCCATCTTTTTACGGTGAACCGGATTCCGAGTTTGGCGTTTGATCATCAGAAAATCATTCGGTATGCGCTTGAGCGGCTTCGGCACAAAGTGAATTACACAACCATCTGTTTTCAGTTACTCCCTGACAAATTCACCCTTTCGGAACTACAGAAGGCGTATGAAGTGATTCTTAATCAGAAGTTCGACAAGCGGAATTTCCGCAAAAAAATGCTTCAGCTCAATATCCTAAAACGGACGGGTGAAAAAAGGATCAGCGGTCCCCAGCGGCCGGCGGAACTTTATTCGTTCACCGAAAGCAAAGTCTTAAAATTACAGGAGAGAGGAATCCTCATTCCTTTTTAACGATGGCGAAACAGCTTTTTAGCACAATCGAAGAAGAAGTTCAAGCGCTTAAAACGGAGCGCGGCGCAATCCTCCTCGCCCACAATTATCAGGCGGGCGAGATCCAAGATGTCGCGGATTGCCTCGGGGATTCTCTTCTCCTTGCCCAGTCGGCGGTGAAGTCCGAGGCCAAGATCATCCTTTTCGCAGGGGTCCGGTTTATGGCGGAGACCACCAAGATTCTCGCTCCCGAAAAAATGGTACTCCTCCCCGATCTTGAGGCGGGCTGCTCTTTGGCCGATATGGTCACGCCGGAGCAGGTGCGGGAATGGAAAAAGGGACATCCGCATGGCGTGGTCCTTTCTTATATCAATACCTCCGCTGCTGTGAAGGCCGAATCGGATTACTGCTGCACCTCGACCAATGCGGAAAGGGTCCTTGCAGCCATTCCGGAAGACAAAGAGGTTCTTTTTATCCCAGACTTTTTTTTGGGAAGTTACCTCAAGATGAGGACAAAACGACCCCTCCATCTCTGGAAGGGATATTGTCCCGCCCACGCGATGATCGACCCGGCCCAGATCGTCGCCCTTAAGACAGAACACCCCAAGGCGGAATTTGTGATGCATCCGGAATGCGGGTGCCTGACAAAATCAATGCATCTGGCGGACCGTGTAACCTCCACCGACGGGATGATCCGTTATGTCCACCATTCTCCTTCCAAGGAATTTATTGTGGCGACAGAGACCGGCATCCTTCACCGGATGCGCAAGGAAAATCCGGACAAGACCTTTTATGCTGCAGGGGAGCAAGCGGTCTGTTCCCATATGAAACGGAACACCCTCGAAAAGATTGTTCATGCCCTCGAAGCGCTGGAGTATCAAATTGAAGTCCCTCAAGACATCGCCCGCCATGCCCGACTCCCTTTGCAGAGAATGATGGCGATCGGTTAGCCTTTTCGCTTCCCTTCCTCGAAGAAATCTTTTATACTATCCCCAACGGGAGGTGAGGCATGCTCAAGAAAATTGGGGTATGGGTACTGGTTTTAGGATTAGGAATGTTATTTATTTCTCCAGCCTATGCCGCGAAGACGACCAAAGGATCCTGCGGCATCTGCACGCGCGCTGAATCCGAAGCGTATGGGACAAAAGCCCCTGCCGCATTGGCACGTGGGGTCGCGAATACAGGATTCGGCTTTACCGAGATCTTGGCGCAGCCGGTCAAGGAGACCAGGCAAGGGGGTAATGCGGCGGTCGGTTTCGGGAAGGGGATCGGACAGTTTGTGGCGCGGGAACTGAGGGGGGTTGCAGAACTGGCCACCTTCTGGATACCGGGTGTGCACCAGAGAGAAATTGCGAGTAGTTGCGCCCTCGGCACGATAGGGCTCTCTGATCGTTAGAAGAAGAACCATAACTTCCTTCAAATAAAAAAGTTGTAGACTTTTCCATCCTTTTTTGATAGAATAAATGAAGGCGTAAGTTATGGAACGAAAGTGACATAACTTACTGCCTGAATTTATCCCGAGCGAAGCGAGGGATCTCTGAAGATCTCTCGCCCCCGGCGTAAGAGCCAGGGGGCTCGAGATTCAATTCGGCCAAACGACTTACGTCACTGCCATTCCGTAAGTCGTGGCCTCATTGAAGGGGGGTCCAAGCGATGACCGATCTGAATTTTTTGATCAAAGAACCTGTCATGGCGATGCTGGTCAAGATTTGGAGTTACGTCCCGAACCTTGTCGCAGCCATTGTCATCCTTCTGGTGGGATGGGTCCTTGCCAGGGTGATTGCGGCCGTTGTGGAGAAGATTCTGACAGTGGCAAAGATCGATATGGCCGCCGAGAAGGCAGGTTTGAACGATATCCTTGCCAAAGGAGAGGTCAACAAGTCTTTTTCTGAAATTTTGGCATCCATTGTCTATTGGCTCATCATCCTTGTTGTCATTGCCACCGCAGTCCAACCTCTCCGTCTCACGGTTGCCTCAGAGTTGGTGTCACGACTGGTGGACTATGTCCCGAACATTATTGGGGCGATCTTTGTTCTTGTCTTCGGAGGACTCTTGGCGAGTTTTAGCGGCAGCATCGTTCAGACCGCCGCTGGTAACGCGAAGATCCGGCAGGCTAAAACCTTGGGGCAATCGGTACGGGTGGTCATCACCATTTTGACCATCGCCATCGCCCTTGAACAGCTCCGGATTGGTGTGGCGGTGATCGGCTTTGCCGTAAACATCCTTCTTGCCAGTCTCGGGCTCGGCTTTGCCATTGCCGTCGGACTTGGATGTAAAGACCTTGTAGCCCGGTGGGTCAATAATTTTGTGAATAGTCTCAAACCGTAGGGAGGTATGAAGCAACCGGACGGGTCCTACACCACACAGGACGAACTCTTCATCGAGGCCCCTCCCGGGGAGATCTACAAACTCCTGATCGACTTCAACCAACGTCACCTCTGGTGGAAGTCAAACCGCGCGAAGCTCCTCAATGGCGGAGAAGCGAAGGAAGGATCTCGGGTCGCCATCTCGGGACGGCAGTGGATCTTTCCAATCCATTTTTTGATGCGCATCCAGAAACTTGAAGGGGAGCAACTCATCCGTCTTGAAGCGGAGGAAGGGCTGATTCGGGGAATCTGCGAATGGCAGATTGAGCCGAGGGAGAAGGGGGCCCTCGTGCGGCTTAGGTGGAATGGCGTTCGCCCAAAGGGGATTGCGGCGAAACTTCTCTTTGCCTTGGTGGGAGACCGGAAGCATAGCCAGCATGCCAACCGCGGCCTTGCAGGGCTGAAGGCCTATCTTGACAAGAGTCTCTGCGTCGAGTAAAATGATCGCCTAGAAAGGAGAAGGCCATGCCATATGTCATTACAGAAAAATGCCTTGGAGAGCGCTACGGGGTCTGTGTAGCGGTCTGCCCGGTCGACTGCATCCACCCGGGGGACTACAAAGGCCAACCCTTCATGATCATCGATCCAGACACCTGCATCGATTGCGGGGCATGCCTTCCTGAATGCCCTATCGGCGCGATTGTCGAGACGGTGGATAAAGATCCCGAATATGGGAAGATTAACAAAGAATTAACGCCTTCATTTCTCAATAACCCCAAGGTCGAGGAGCGACCCAAGAACGACCCTCCGCGCAAGCCGACGAATAAGCTTGTGTAATCTTTTTTGTGACTAGGAGTCAGAATGATACGAGCGATCCCATTCAAAAAGATCAAATGGCCTACTTTATGCGCTATCAGCCTTGTTCACTTGGGAGTCCTTTTTGCGCCTTGGACCTTTAGCTGGAAGGCTTTATTCGCCTGTTTTTTCCTGTATTGGCTCACCGGATGCTTAGGCATCACATTGGGGTACCACCGTCTTTTTACCCATCGCAGCTTCGAATCTCCCAAACTGGTCACCTACCCTTTAGCCATCGCTGCCGCACTGGCAGGTCAAGGGGGACCCCTCTCATGGATTGCCAATCATCGAAAACACCATCAATTCGCCGATAAATCGGGAGACCCCCATTCCCCTCGGGATGGTTTCTTCTGGTCCCATATGGGATGGCTCTTTAAACGTTCTGAAATGGACAGTCCTGAAATCTATAGGAAGTATGCGCCGGACCTCGATCGAGACCGCTTTTTCCGTTTCCTCGACAGAACCCATTGGGTCTTTGTGCTTCTTTTGGCGGCGGCCCTTTATGCGTGGGGAGGATTTCCGCTTCTCATCTGGGGTATTTCTGTCCGCATGGTTCTCCTCTACCATAGCACCTGGTTTGTGAACTCCGCCACCCATCGGTGGGGCTATCGGACATTTAAGGTCAATGATGATTCCCGCAATCTCTGGTGGGTGTCACTGCTTGCCTTTGGGGAAGGGTGGCACAATAACCATCACGCGTTCCAATCTTCTGCCCGCCACGGTCTCCGGTGGTGGGAATTTGATCCCACGTATCTCACCATCCGCTTTTTGGCCCTCTTCGGTCTTGCCAAACAGATCAAGGTCGCCGCTGCGTGAATTAAAATTCTTGTCCAATTTACCATCTTACCCTTGACGTTCCCTTTTTTATAAGGCATACTTCAACAATGGAAGTACGATAAAGGCAAACCACGGGAAACTGTGGGACGTCCGCCAAAAAGATTGGCGGACCCGCCGACGATGTGTGGCGGGCAAAGCCATTGGGTCTAAGGCCTTAAGATGCTATGATTGCCAGGCAAGGCCGTATAGCTCTTGAGGCGATGACAGCCAAGCTGCCGAAAAGCAGAATGCAGCTTGGCTATTTTTTTAATGAGAGTGACCCGATGAAAACAGAAAAACAGACTGCACGCGATACGGAAACCGAAAGCGAGATGGAACACGAAGAGTCCATCGTTTCGGTCCTCTCCTCAGAGGAGGCGGCACACCTGATTGAAGACCATATGGCGGTCCAACTCCTTTGTGACCTTCAGGGCTCCAAGACCGCCCTTGAGTTCCTTCAATTTTTAAAGAGTGCGATGAATGTCGTGTTTAGAATCATTCACCCTGACCGAGCCTATCTTTTACTGGCCGATAAAGTGACAGGCACATTGGTCCCGAAAGTGATCCAGAGAAAAGAGAGCGAGGGAAGGGGAGACGGGGTAGGCGTCAGTCAAACGATTATTCTGAAAGTGATTGAAGAGAAGAAAGCGGTTTTAAGCCTCGATGCGCGTACCGATCCCCGCTTTGTCGGGAGTGAGTCGATCCAACTTCACAGCATCCGGAGTGTGATCTGTGTGCCCCTCACGGTCGAAAATCGGGTCTTGGGCATCTTGCATGTGGATCGAAAACTTCCCCATGGGGAATTTACGCAGGACGATCTCATCCTCTTATCCGCAATGGGCCATATCCTTGCCCTCGCCGTGGAAAGGTTTCACCCTTAAAGATCGTTGATTAGTTACCGGGATGCTCTTTACCGGGATGCTCTTTGGAAGGCTGCTCTTCTTCGATCGCTTCCTTAGCCCCTTCAACAGGCGCCATGATAGCCCCTTTGGTGGTCTCGTAAGTGGTTGTGGCTGCACCGGTGAGAGGATCTTTCACGATGCCGACCGCCGCTTCTCTGCTTCCTGTCAAGGCCCCTCCAACATTCTCGACTGCTCCTGTACCGATTGCAGTACCTCCCTTTGCCGCCTCGGTGGCGACCCCTACTGATTTTTCAGTCGTCTTTGCAGGAAAGCGAAAAAGCCCCCGGAAGAAACGACCTACCTTACTTCCCGATCGTCCTTCTGCCGCTTCTGCAGCAAAGGTGAAGACAAGCATTCCTAGCACCATCCAAATAAACCACTTTGAACTACGCATTTTTCTCCTTTTATGAGCCCGCCACAATTCTTTGGCGGGCGAGTTAAATCCGCCAAAGATCTTTGGCGGCTTCATTGATCTTATCAAAAGTTCTGCCATTTTGGTATAATTATTTTTTGTGGCAAGCGAGGCACTTCTCCTGGTCGATGTCCAGAATGATTTCTGCCCCGGCGGGGCCCTCCCGGTGCCGGAAGGGGATAGGATCGTTCCGGTGTTGAATCGCTATATCGACAAGTTTCACTCCACCCGCCTTCCAATCTTTGCCTCCCGAGACTGGCATCCCCCCATCACAAAACATTTTAAGGCGTATGGGGGGAACTGGCCGCCTCATTGTGTCCAAGGGACAAGAGGGGCCCAGTTTCATCCACACCTTGCCCTTCCCAAGGACGTAGAGGTTGTTTCAAAAGGGATGAATCCGGAAAAGGATAGTTATTCTTCTTTTCAGGCCTTTACAGCAGACGGGACAGATTTCTCAACCCTTCTTAAGGAACGGGGTATTCAACAGCTTTTTGTCGGCGGACTGGCCACCGACTATTGTGTGAAGCAAACCGTCCTCGATGCCCTTCGAGAGGGCTTTGGCGTTGTCCTCTTGGAGGATGCGGTGCGGGGAGTGGATCTTAATTCCGGCGATTCGGAGAAGGCCCTCGAGGAAATGAGGAAATCAGGGGCACGCCGGATCCGTTTTCAGCAACTGACCCTCCGGTAACCTTCCTCATTTTTACAAGGGGTAGGTCTTAAAATATGATATACTCTTAGAAGAGGATAGGTTCGTGGAAGGGATGCGTTTGGTTCAATTTTATGAAAATGATGAAAAGGGCATCTTTACTTACTTTTTACCTCTTGTTATTCCTGTGTTGGGGGCCTGGGATTCTTCATGGCGAACAAACGGTGAGGGAGCGGCTAACGCAAGCGCAACGCCATGTTGCGGAAGGCGAGATTGATTTTGCTTTTATGGAGTATCAGGCTCTCGTGAGGGACTTTCCCGAAGACCCGTTGGCCAAAGAAGCGACGTTTGCCATCGGGGAGTATTACTTTAAACAGCACAATACCCGCGAAGCAAAAAGTACTTTCGAGAAATTCATTCAAGAGCCTACGGAGGGCATTCAGGATCTGCTGGCCTATGTGTATCTACTTCAATGCGCCCGTTTTTCAGAGCACATCACTTCCGCCAAACTCTTAGAGCATCGCCTTAAAGAGATGTTTTCTACCACAGAAGTGTTCCTTGCCTTTGAAGAGAATCGAACGAAAGAATGGATCTCCCCCTTAGGAAACCGTTTTCAGTTGCGTGAATTTGTGGATCGCATGGAAATCACCTTGAATGATACCCCCTTTTACACCATTAACCTCCCGTAAAAAGATTTTTCTGATCGGAGTCCTCGTTTTCATTCTCTGTCTCCCTCTGCTCTTTTCTTTGTTTGTCAATCACTGGTTTTCCCAGAACGAGCAGAGGATCCTCGCCTCTTTAAACGAGGTCTTTCATGCTTCCGTCGCAATCCGACAGGTGCATTACCGGTTTTTCAGAGGGATCTTGATTGAAGATTTCGAGATGAGGGATAGTACTGATCCGGCACTTCCTTCGCCGATCCGGGTGCGGCGGGTCCGGATTCAACCCTCATTCACATGGATCCCCCATCCCACCCTCAAGCTGGGACGGGTGGTTCTTGAAGAGCCTCACTTTTCCCTCCGGGCCGGCCTCCGAGACCTTATCCAGATGGGAAGATTCTTGAATAGCTCTCCAAAGAGTGATAGACGTTTCGGACCTCTCTCTCTTAAGATGCATCTTTCTTCTCTCAGCATCAAAAGGGGGAAGGTGACACTTCTCTCTCCCTCCCTGGAGGAGTCCTGGAAGCAGGAGTTCGAAGGGGTTCAAGTCTTTCTCGGACGCCAGTGGTTGGGAGGAGAGCGTCTGGTCGTGATGGGCCATATCGCAGGAAATCCGAAGGCTTCTTTTCGGATCCGAGGGAGTGTGAAGAATGCTTTGCCTCACGCCGTCCATGTGGACTTGCTCTTTGATTGTCAGCAGTTTGCAACGGCGTATCTGGCCCCTCACCTCGGAAAACAGGTAGACCTTCCGGATGAGAAACTGACCGCTGCCATTAAGGTCAAGGTGCGAAAAGGTAAGATGTTCGTTTCGAAAGGAAAGATCACTTCCCCCAGAATCGTCGAAGGGAAGAATGTTTTTCTCCGTCTGGTCCGTCAACTCTCTCCTTACTTAAGATACGAGGTGAAGGGAGAAGTAGCACATGGCATTTGTCGGCTCACAAAACTGATTTTAAAGACAGAGGGGATCGAGTTAAAAGGGGGAGGAGAACTTCGGCTTTTGGGGGAGGCGAGTTCTTACAATGTCTCCATCGCCTCGGGCAAGATCTCGACCAGGAAGTTGCGCGAGCTCCTTCCCGAGTTTCGATTCGAATCGGGTGAGGCCCGTCTCATCCTGACGATCGCTGGTTCGGCGGAAAGGATCTCTCCTTCTCTGGATCTGGTGCTGGCCAACTGTACCTTCCGGGACACGGCCCATCGCCTTTCCTGGAGCAAGGTGGATGGACGGATCCATTTTTCAAAAGACCGTCTTGTCATCGAAGAACTGTGGGCCTTTTTGAACAATCTTCCGATCCGGATTCGAGGAGAAGTGAATCGTGGCGATCGTCCCCGCGTCGTCTTTGAGATGTCCACTTATCCTGGGCAGGTCTCCGTCTTAAGGCCCCGGAATCCGATCAATGCGACCGTCCGGTTCATCGGGGGATATGATGGAAAAAAATGGGACAGCGATCTCTGGATCTCTAATGTTCTGTACCGGGGGCAGGCTCAGGAGAAAGAAGTCTGGACCTTGGCACTTCATGGGATGGAGGTCGAAGGATCTACACGACCCCGCTTCCCCCAAGATTTCCTCAGGGGAACGACGGTCCGTTGCCGGTCTCTCTTGGTTCGGCAGGCGGGGAAGAAACGCATCCTCGATCATCTGGCCCTCCGCAAGAGTTCCTTCTTTTTCTCGGTAGAACCGGACAAGGTTCGATGGGACGTCTCCGAAGGTTCTCTCAGCCAAGGGAAACTTTTTCTACAGAGTTGGGTCGATTTGCGGCACTTTCCAGCATTTTCTTGGATGGTCACCGGCTCTCTTTCCGATGCGGATGTTGTGCCTCTCCTCCATCGTTTTGGGCATCGTTATCCCCTGACCGGGCGGTTGTCTGCAGAAGGAACATGGGGCGGAGGAGGAAAATCTTCGCAGCTTTTGGGCCGCTTTTTACTCGTGAATGGCCTCATCGGCCCCACCGTCGCCCTTCAACGGCTTGCGGATGAGACCGGTATCGAACCTCTACGCCAGATTCAGTTCCGTGAATTTTCTGGCCGTGTGGCCTTTACCGGCGGAGACCTCAACCTCGATCGTTTAAAAATCGTTAGTGATCAGGCAGAACTTTTGGCAACTCTTAAGGTGCGGGAAGGGGAGAGGGTGGCCGGCATCCTTTCCGCAAAATTTCCAGAAGCCTCTGTGCGACAGTCTTCGGAATTGCAGTGGCTTTTGCATTATGTGGGAGGGAAGGACTGGATCGACTTTGATTTTAAAATTGCAGGATCGCTGGGGGTACCTCGTCTCCAATGGCTAAGCGGAGAATTTAAACGAAAAATAGAGGCGAAACTCCCTCCCGGGATGAGGAATCAATTGGCGCGAGAAATGGCAAAGAAACTCGGGACCAAAGAAGGGGAATAAGTGATATACTATCGTCATGTGGTTGTTGCTGGCACTTCTCTGCGCCTTTCTCGTCGGAACCGGTGATGTCTTCTCAAAATTAGCCCTCCGAAAATCAAATGAAAAAATTGTAGGACTCGCAAGACTTCTCTATGCCCTTCCCATTTTGGGTCTCGCGGCCTGGGCAAAAGGGATTCCACCCCTTCCACACCCTTTCTGGTTCACCCTCTTGGGGATGCTTCCTTTCGAACTTTCCGCCTATCTGTTATACCTGCGCTCGATCCGGATCGCCCCTTTGTCACTCACCGTCCCCTTTTTGGCCCTCACCCCCGTCTTTACCATTGTCACGTCCTGGATTCTCCTCGGAGAACGGGTCTCTTTTGCCGGCGCCGTCGGCATTTTTGCGGTGACAACCGGAATTTATCTCATCCAGATGGAGACCGTTTCTAAAGGATGGACAAGTCCCCTTGTTTCTCTTTTCCGGGAACCGGGCATCCGCTTCATGATCCTCTCCGCGTTTCTTTACAGCATCGCTTCCAATTTAGGAAAACGGGCGATTCAGTTCTCCTCCCCTGTGGCTTTCGCATTTCTCTATCAACTGATCGATGCCTTCATCCTCTCTTTCCTTGCGTGGCGAGGGAGTGCGAGCCTCGGCCAGATGGGGAAGGAACTTTTTCTTCAACGGAAGCTCTATCTTGCCTTAGGAGCGGTCATGGCTTTTGCGCTCCTTGTGCATGCCGTCGGGATTTCGATGTCTCCCGTACCTTATTTTATTGCCGTCAAACGAACAAGCCTATTGGTGGGAGTTGTCTCCGGGGGCCTTTTCTTTAAGGAAGAGAAGATCCTCCAGCGGCTTGTCGGTGCCGCCTTTATGGTGGGGGGAGTGGGTCTCATCGCTTTCATGCCGTAGGGTTTCGGAAAGCGTTTAGATCACTTCTTCGGTAAAAAGAGGATTCTGAAGCGTTCGGGAGAAGAAGCGGATCTCAACCGTTCTTTCAAGACGATCAATCGCGTAGGAGAGGGCCCCTTCGTATTCTCCGCAGACCACCGCACAGTCCGCCTCTTTTTGTTCAAGAGCACTCAGCATCATATCCATGGCGGAGCCTTCAAAGGCGTTCTCCCCTTTATCTTCAAAGAATTCTAAAAGTTCCAATCTTCTTTTGCGACAAAACCGCCGGATCGCCAGACGCTGTGCCTCAAGCCAAGCGGCATTCTGCGGCGCCTCGAGCGCTGGTTCCAGGCGAAGGTACCCAAAAGCCTGCATGCCCACCACCCCCTCTAATGAAAAGTGTAGCATAAAATTTTGGAATCCGTTGCCAAATTAAATTTTTATAAAATGAGAAATTGGCATGCGTCATCTTGCATGATAAGAAGAGGTTATGTATTTGTTCAAAACCACCCATAAAAAGAGCGAGGCGCACAAATTCCTTAAAAAGTTTTTATAAACTTCACGTGAAAATTTGCGTCCACAAAAGAAACATGTTAGAATACTCTGTATTTCAACGTGGGAGAAAAACCGATGCAGATGACTGAAGGAAAGTACAAGAGACTTCTGGCCGTCTCTACCAAGAAGGGAGTTATCGCTGCAGCAGCCATGGACCAGCGGGGATCCCTCAAAAAGGCGATCGCACAGTCGAGGGGAGTCGACCCCAAAGAGATTACTTCGGCGATGCTCTCCGAATTTAAGACCGTTGTTTCCAAAGTATTGACTCCTTATGCGAGCGCCATTCTTCTAGATCCCGAGTATGGGCTGGAGGCGGTGAGAGCCCGCGCGAAAGGGACGGGGTGTCTTTTGGCCTATGAACTTACCGGCTACGACCAGAACCAGCCCGGTCGGATTCCGGAACTCATCCCTTATTGGACGGTGAAGAAGGCGATCGACGCAGGCGCGGATTGCATTAAAATTCTTCTCTATTATACGCCCTTTGAGAAAAAGGAAATTAATGAAATTAAACATGCCTTTGTGGCACGGATCGGCGCAGAGTGCGCCTATGACGATGTACCCTTTTTTCTTGAGTGTGTCGGCTATGATCCCGATGGGGGAGACGAAAAAGGGCTTGCCTACGCCAAGAAAAAGCCCGAGGTTGTTCAAGGGAGCATGAAAGAGTTTTCAAAACCGGAATACCTCGTCGATGTATTAAAGGTGGAGATTCCGGTAAATCTTCAGTTTACCGAAGGGAGCCAAGCCTCGCAGTCCAAAAAAGCATCCGGTTTTGCCTACACGCGGGAAGAGGCGAAGAAATATTTCCGTGAATGTGCACAGGCCACCGCAAAGCCTTTTATCTACTTAAGCGCAGGAGTGAGTGACGAGGAGTTTCGTGAGGGCCTTCTCCTCGCCATTGAGGCAGGTATTCCCTTTAACGGTGTGTTGTGTGGACGCGCGACCTGGCAAGAGGGCATTCCCCATTACGCCAAAGGGGGGCGCGCGGCATTTGAAACGTGGCTCCTTGACCGCGGCGTCAAAAATATTCAGGCCCTCAATGAAGTGCTGGATCAGGGGGCGCAGCCCTGGTATGCCCGTTACGGAGGGCTCGACCGGATCCAAATTGTTCCTCTTTCATGAGAGAGAAAAGAAAATACGTCCGGTTAGAGAGCGAGCTTTCCTTCACCTTTGAAAGAAAGGGACCGACAGGAACGCTCCGAGGCCAAGGGACCACAAAAAATGTGAGTCCCGCGGGGCTCTGTTTTGTCACAAAACAGACACTCGGCGTCGGAGAAAAAATAGCGGTCGCCCTTACCCTGCCGAAAATTGCTCAACCCATCTCCTTAGAGGCCCGCGTCGTCTGGACCCGGCCCTTCTCAGAGAAGGCCATTCCTCTTTATGAAGTAGGTGCTGAAATCCTACAAACCGTAAGCCCCGGCCAGAATCAGTTCCTCCTTTTCGTCTGCGACCTCATGTGCGAACGTCTGGAACGGTTGAAGCTCTTGTAGAGGGCCTTTGATGCAACGGATAAGACGGAAGCTCTTGAGGGCCTTTGGCGTTGATCCCCATTACCCCGACATGTTTAAGAGTGAAAGGGAAAGGTTTTTCGCGGAGCTTTATCTGCAAAAAATACGGAATCATTTACAAGAAGCCTTTGGCCAAAAAAGGGTGGAGATCCTTGACGCGGGATGTCAGGCCGGTCGGCTCGCTATCCCTCTTGCGAAAGAGGGTCATCGGGTGACTGGCATCGACACCTCCTCGTTTGCACTCAAGCGGGCCAAAGAACATTGCAACAAAGAAGGTGTAGCCATCTCTTTTCTGAAGGGCGATGCCCTTAAACTCCTAGAGAGAGAGAATCACTTTTTTGATGCGATCCTTTGTGTTGAAGTGCTTTATTTAAGAGAGGCATACCGCGAATTTTTGAAGGTGTTTCGAAAACGGCTCAGAGACGGCGGACTTCTCATGGTTTCCCACCGGACAAAGTTTTTCTACATCACGCAGGCACTCAAGAAGAAGGATCTGGAGAGCGCCCTTTTTGTAAACGACCATCCCGAAGGGAAACTTTGGGGTTCTTATTTCAATTGGCAGACGACGGGAGAATTGCGGCGCCTTTACGGGGACGTCGGTTTTTCGCGCGTTACGCTTTACCCCATCGGGACCTTCTCAGAAATTCTCATCGAACCCGAAACGCTCCCCGCAGAGGAGCGGAAAAAACTTTTCCAGATTGAAAATCGCTTTTCGGATGAACGGACAGGATGTGCACGGTACGTCCTCGCCTGCGCGCGGAAAGACCATTAGGCAGACAGATGCCCTTCTTTTTAAGGTACGAATATCCGATTCTCAACTACCATCGTGTGGGGGTGCAAGAGGGAGACCCCACCATGAGGGTGTCTCAGGAGTCTTTCGATCGGCAGATGTCGCTTTTGGCATCACAGGGACGGGCCATCTCGCTCGAAGGACTCATCTCTCTCTTGGCCTCCAAGCCGCCTTCTCTCCCCAAAAAAGTGGCGGTTACCTTTGACGATGGTTATGAAGACAACTATACTCACGCTTTTTCCATCTTGAAAACGTACCGCATCCCCGTCACCATTTTCCTTGTGACGGGATGGATCGGCAAGAAAGAGTTTCTCTCATGGGAAGCCATTCAAGAAATGTCCAAAGAAGGGATCTCGTTTGGAAGCCACACGAAGAATCACCCTTATCTTCCTTCTGTTGAGTCTCGGCAAGTTCTGGAGGAGGAGATCAAAGGGTCCAAGGAACTTCTGGAAAATCGCCTTGGGAAGGAAGTGCCGCTATTCAGTTATCCCTTCGGGGGATTTACCGAAGAGGCGAAGCAGATGGTGCAAGAGGCGGGTTATCAGGCAGCCGTGACCTCAAACCGCGGGGAAAAGGGAAGGGAACGGGATCTCTTTGCACTTTCCCGAATCAAGATGACCGATGCCTCGACACCTTCTTTGATCTTTCATATCAAAACATCCGGCTATTACGAGCAGTTTAAGAAGAAGAAAAAAGCGTGCTAAATCGCGTCGTCCACCCAAAGAGGTCCACATGCCTGTTGTGAAGATTGAAATGCTTGAGGGAAGAACCAAGCAGCAGAAGGCACAGCTCGTTCAAGCGGTCACGCAAGCCCTCGTGGATATTGCAAAGGCGAAACCGGAGTCTGTCACCGTTGTCTTCTCCGAATACAGCAAAGAAAACTGGGCCCAAGGAGGAAGACTCCTCTCCGACTAATCCGGTCTTAAGAGTGCTTCGCATCATGCTCGGCGGGCTCCTCATACTCATTGGAATTGCAGGAACTGTTTTGCCGATCCTGCCAGGTCTTCTTTTTCTCTTTCTCGGCCTCTCGTTCATTTGGCCTTCAAAGGCAAAGGCGCTTCTCACCAAGGCCCGCTCCGAAATGGCCTCCTTTCGCGACCGCTGGAAGAAGCGTTAACCATTCCTTTTGAAAAGGCCCCTTTTTTGCTATAATACCTTTGTCTTTGTGGAAGGAAGAAGAAGGAGGGAGAGATGCCGAAAGCATTTATCATGATCGATGTTCATCCCGGTAAGGAGAAGGGGGTTCATGACGCCATTCAAGGGATGGCGAAGATCGAATTCGTCTACGAGGTCACGGGTGAACATGATATGATCGCCTTTATTGATGCCGAACCCTATGAAGAATTTGCTGTGCTGCTCGCCAATATCCGGAAACTCGATGGTGTGAAGGATACCGATACGCAACTTGTCCTGAAGTGATCTCTCTGCCTCCTTCGCCATGATACGGCGTCTCTACAAGTGGGTGTTGCATTGGGCCGAGACCCCTTATGGGGTACCGGCTCTTTTTGTGATTGCATTTGTAGAATCTTCCTTTTTCCCGATTCCGCCCGATGTGCTTCTCATCGCCCTCGCTTTTTCCATTCCAAAAAAATCTTTCCGGTATGCAACGGTCTGTACGGTCGGTTCGGTCCTTGGGGGAATGTTGGGGTGGCTGATCGGCCTTCAATTTTATGACACGATCGGCGTTCAAATTATCCGGACGCTTCACTATGAAGAAGAGTTCGCTCTGGTTAAGAGTTATTACGCGAAAAACGCTTTTCTCTACATTCTCCTCGCCGCCTTTACACCGATCCCCTACAAAGTCTTTACGATCGGGGCCGGCGTCTGTCATATTTCTTTCTCCATCTTGATCGCAGCCTCCATCCTTGGGCGGGGAGGCCGTTTCTTCCTCGTCGGTGCTGCGATCCACTTCTTCGGTCCTCGGATAAAGCCATTCCTCGAGAAGTATCTTGATTGGGCGACCGCGATTCTGGCAGGAGTTGCCCTCCTTGGATTCCTTGCGATCCGTTTCTTGAAGTAACCGCCAAGGCGGGACTAAGTCCCTCTTACGGTTAGACCTGTTCCTTTGGGGGACCTTCTAAGGCGAAAAGGGACTTAGTCCCGGTTGGTGATGAGACGGAAACTTCGGATGCCCTCGAGGATGAGGAGAAAGGCAAGGGCGAGAAGGACTGCGGCGACACTGCTTGTCGGTTCGAAACTCCACTGGCCTTGACACAGCTTCGTAAGCCACGGAGTAAGGAGAAGGACTAAAGACCAGAGGGTCATTGCCATCATGAAAAGCATCGGGATAAAACTGACAAGCCAGTTATATCGTATCCGTTTCAACCAGATCGTTACACTGAAAAGGGTGAGTGCGGCTAGCAGTTGATTGGAAGTTCCGAAGATCGTCCAGAAAAGTTTCCATCCTGGAATCACACCTCCTGCAGTGTCCCGAACCGTGAGGCTCACACAGAAAGCGGGGAGGGCAAGCGTGACAAGCGTCGCAAGAAGACCTCCCCCTATCCCTTTCCATCCTACAAGTTCCTGAAAGACATACCGTCCTAATCGCGTGGCCACGTCCAGCGTGTCATAAATAAAGGTTGCGAAAGCGAGGAGGGCGAAGGAACGGGCGAATTCACGATTCACCCCAAAGTGTTCTACAAAACGGCTTAAGCCGTTCGCATAAATCCGGTCCGGTTGTGTGGAGAGAAGGGGATCCCCGGGAGCGAGGAGCATGAGGGTTGAGAGTGCAATGACGGCGACGAGCCCTTCGAGCAGCATGCCTCCATATCCGACGAGGTGACAATCACTCTCTTTTTCAATCTGTTTGGAGGTTGTCCCGGAACTGACAATGCCATGGAATCCTGAGCAAGCCCCACAGGCCACCGTGACAAAAAGGACCGGGAAAAGGGGGAGCCCTTTAAGATTGGTCCATCCGAGGAAAGCGGGGTAATTTACCTTTTCTCCTCCTAATAAAATCCCGAAGACACCTGCCCCAAGGGCCGCATAGAGGAAAAATCCGCCCAGATACCCTCGCGGTTGAAGGAGAATCCAGACCGGGAGAACGGAAGCAAGGAGGCAGTAGCCGAGGATCAAAAAGTTCCAGATTTTTTGGGGAGGGAAAGTTCCAATGCTCGGAAAGGACAAGGGGAGACTGGGACCTAACCAAATCACCAGACCCACAAGAGGAATAAAAATAGAGGTCGCCACACGAAGGGGCATCTTGAATCGGTAAAGTAAAAGACCCATCAAGATCGCTAGGAAAAGATAGGCGGTAGAAGAGGCGGCCACCCCTCCCCCCAATTCCGGATCGACGAAGGAGGAACTGGTCAGATCCGTAAAAGCGGTGATGACGTAAACGAGAGAAAGCCAGACAAATCCGAGAAAGAAAAGATGGGCCCGGCGGCCCATCTCTTGTCGCACGATGTCGACGATCGAACGGGCTTCATGACGGACCGAGCCGACGAGTGCCGAGAAGTCGTGGACCGCTCCGATAAAAATCGCCCCAAAGACGATCCAGAGAAGCGCGGGAAGCCATCCGAACCAAAGCCCTGCCAGGATCGGCCCCACAATCGGTCCCGCCGCTGCAATCGCTGAAAAATGTTGGCCCAAAAGGAACGGTGCTTTTGCAGGGACATAGTCGAGTCCGTCATTCACTCGGGAAGCGGGGGTTTTCCGAGAGTCTTGAAGGTCGTATTGTCTTTGAAGGAGCTTGCCGTAGAAAGCGTATCCTGTCACAAAGGCCACAATGGCAAGGAGTGCAATGGTAAAGAGAGGCATGTCTTTTTTAGTATACCAAGGCCCCTTCTTGGATTCAACCGAATTTCTCTTGCCAACCGTTTTACCGCCCTTTATAATAAAGTACCTTAGATGGATTACGCATCCCTTGTTTCCAAATCCCTCCGGAAGGAACTTCTGAGGCGCGAAGAGGGCAAGGCGATTCTTTCTTTGCCTGATGAGGAAGTTCCGGAACTTCTGCAGGCCTCTTTTGAGGTGCGCAAGCGCTTTCATGGGAAGAAGGTGAAGCTCTGCATGTTACAGAATGCCCAGAGCGGCCTCTGTCCCGAAGATTGTCATTACTGTTCACAGTCCTCCATTTCCAAGGCGGATATCGAGAAGTACCCTCTGTTAAGCAAAGAGCGTCTTTTGGAAGGGGCCCGGCGCGCCTATCAAGCAGGGGCGAAACGTTACTGCATGGTGACAAGCGGACGGGGGCCGAGCAAACGGGTGATCGATCACTTCCGGGAGGCGACCGAGACCATCAAGAAGGAATTTCCCCTTGAGATCTGCTGTTGCCTCGGCATCATGACAGAAGAACAGGCCCACGCCCTCAAAGAGGCGGGGGTGGGATGGGTCAATCATAATCTGAATACCAGCCGACGTTTTTATCCTGAGATCTGCACGACCCACACCTATGAGGATCGGGTAGATACCGTCGAGAATGTGGCGAAGGCGGGTCTTGGGACCTGTTCCGGGGGGATTGTGGGCATGGGGGAAACGGAAGAGGATATTCTGGATCTTGCCTTTGCGGTGAGGGCCTTACAGGTTGAATCGATTCCGATCAATTTTCTCCATCCGATTCCAGGGACGCCGCTTGAGAAAGTCAGTTACATCACCCCCTTCATGGGACTCAAAATCCTTTGTCTTTTTCGATTCTTAAATCCTGATAAAGAGATCCGGGCGGCCGGGGGGAGAGAATTAAAACTGGGTACTCTGCAGCGTCTTGCGCTTTATCCTGCAAGCTCCATTTTTATCGACGGATACCTCACGACACCGGGCCAGAAAGTAGAAGAGGCCCATCGGATGATCGAAGAAGAAGGATTTGAAATCGAGGAATCCAGTTGAAGATCCAGAAACAGCTCTCTGTTTTTTTGGAAAACAGGCCTGGGGCACTTGCAAAATTGTGCGGCACCCTTTCCGAAGCGAGGATTAACATCTTGGCCCTTTCGGTGAACGACACTGTGGACCATGCGGTCATCCGCCTCATCGTAGACAATAACATCAAGGCCCTCATGCTCATCGAACAGCAGGGGCTTTATTTAAACGAACAGGATGTGGTCGTCGTAGAGGTCGGTAATCATCCCGGCGTTCTTACAGAGGTTGCCAGAAGACTCGCCCGGGCCGACGTCAACATTGACTACGCTTACTGCGCGGCTACCGAACATCAGACCGATGGGTGCCTGGTGCTCAAAACGGATGATCCGGTGCGCACTTTGGAGGTTTTGAAGGAAGGGCAAGGTTTTGAGTAAAATAGCCTTATTGGGATTCCTCTATTTTCTGGTGAATCTCCCGTTTGGGTATCTTCGGGCGGGGGTTCCTAAAAAAAGTCCCAAGTGGTTTCTATATATCCACCTTCCAATCCCATTTGTGATTTTGCTCCGGACCCTCGTCTTCAAGGTCTCTTGGCATTTTATCCCGATCCTTGTCGGCTGTTACGCATTAGGGCAATGGGCGGGTGGGAAGTTAAGGCGTTGAGAGTGCGATGAAAAAAAGAATATGGGTTTTCCTCTTCTGTGGTGCGGCACTTGTTCTTGTGCTTGTGGATCGGTTCCTTTTGGCCGCGGAGGAACCTTCTTCCTCTTTAAAAATGAGCGGTGTCCTCAAGAAGATAGACCTCCGCGATTCCAACATCCCTCGATTGGTGGTGGTCGGGGAGAGCGGTCTTGAAAAAGATCTTCTTCTTTCGACAGATACTTTGATCTTCTTTGAAAAATCACCTTTAAAGGTTGAGGAACTTCGACCGGAAGATGTTGTGGATATCGAATATGAAATTGAACCTGCAACCCAACGCTTACTCGCCAAGAATGTTTCTGTCATCGTGCGACCTGCTTCGGAGCCGGCCGCTCAGAATTCGGAAAACGTAGAGGATCCGGAGTTTGAAGGAGCGGGAAAAGATGGCAAGAAAAATTCTATGTAGTCTCTTTATACTTTTGACACTTTCGGGATGCGCAGCGCTCCTCATCGGCACCGGGGTTCTGGGAGGGGTAGCGATTTCAGAAGACACCGTTCGATCCGAGGTCGACACAGAGTATGATCGCGCCTGGGCTACGACCCTGAATGAACTGGAAAAAATGGGAGGGGAGTTTACCGTAAAAGACAAAGTTCGCGGTGTGATTGAAGTAAAGGTGAGGGCTTCCAACATTCATATCGAAGTCGACCGGCTTACTCCTAAAACGATTCGCCTGACCGTGAAATCACGTAAAAGGCTTCTTCCAAACATTAAACTCGCCCACGAAATCTCTGCCCGAGTCCTCCGACAATTATGAGTGCTGTCGTCACCTTCCACGGAAAAAGGCCGAAGGTGCATCCTTCGGCCTTTATTGCGGAGAGTGCCCGCGTTGTCGGAAATGTCATTCTTGAAAAAAATGTGAGTATCTGGTTTGGGGCGGTCCTCCGGGGGGATATCAACCGGATCGTGATCGGCGAAAAGACCAACATTCAGGACAACTGTGTCCTTCATGTCGACCATGATGCGCCCTGCCGGATGGGTGGGGGGATTATCACCGGCCATCTTGCAACGGTTCACGCCTGCACCGTCGAGGATGAATGCCTGATTGGGATTCATTCAGTCATTTTGAGCAAGGCGCGGATCGGAACACACTCCATTATCGGTTCGGGTGCTATTGTGAGAGAGGGGGATAGGATTCCGCCGAGAAGTCTTGTCTTAGGAGTCCCAGGAAAGGTTGTCCGAACTGTGACGAAGGCGGAGATTCAGTATATCCGTGCCTGGGCCGACCGGTACCACCGCCTCGCGCAGCAGTATCTTATTTAGTGTGTCTTTAAGAATTCAAAGATTTTTCGGTTGGCGGTGGGGAAGGCGTATGTGGAGAACTCCTCGAAACGGACCCACTTGGAAGGAGCGGTTGTCTTGATCTTTCCCCCATCCATTCGACACTCAAAAGGATGAAGGATAACCTTGAAATGGGTGTAAGCGTGCTTTACCAGGGGAAGTTTTCTTATAATTTTTGCCCGAACCCCCAACTCTTCTTTTAGCTCGCGCTTGAGTGTTACTTCCGGAGTTTCTCCCGATTCCATCTTTCCTCCCGGGAACTCCCAGAGCCCTCCAAGAAGCCCTTCGGGTGGACGCCTTTGAATAAAATAGCGCTCCTTGTTTTTTAAAATTGCAACCGCAACTTCCAATAAAGGAATTTTCCGCGTCGGGCCTTTTGCAGGGAGGCTTTCTTCCATTCCCAATTCTCTTGCCTCGCAACTTTCTTGAACCGGGCAGAAAAGACAGAGCGGCTTTTTCGGAAGACAAATTCGGGCCCCAAGCTCCATAAAGGCTTGGTTAAAATCGCCAGGATTTTTCTTTGGAAGAAGTGTTTCAGCATGTTCCCAGAGTTCCTTGGTAATCTCCGGATCTTTTGGCGGCTTTGAAATCGCGTAGAGTCTCACCAAAACGCGCGAGACGTTTCCGTCAAGAACCGGGCGGTGAAGACCGAAGGCGATACTGGCAATGGCCCCTGCCGTGTAACGTCCGATTCCCGGAAGGCGTCGGATCTCCTCAAAGGTTTTTGGAAATCTTCCTTTGTGTTTTTTAACGAGGACTTTCGCCGCTTTGTGGAGATTTCGTGCGCGCGAATAATATCCCAATCCCTCCCATACCTTGAGGACT
>JACQQV010000010.1 GCA_016206785.1 Candidatus Omnitrophota bacterium | reverse complement strand
CTTTTCCAAAAGTGGCTTTCACGTCGCGAAAGGAGAGGGCATCCTTTGTGAAAAGAAGCTCTCCGGTCGTCTCCCTGAAAGGCTCCTTCAAAAAGGATGTTTGAAAAATTCCTTCCTCGAGATGGGCCTTGAAGTCATAATCGAACCCCTCTTTCTCATCTGGCCGATAGACCCATCGGCCCGCGAGACGGCAGTGGGTCTCGCCCTTGAGTGCCTGGGAAGCGAATCTTGTCTTTCCAACAAAAAAGATTTTTTCAAGACTCACCGTCCCTTTTCTATCGATATGCACCTCGAACGAGAGATCACCCTTTCCCTCTTCGATCAGAGGAAGATAGCGTTTTGCATAGGGAGCGAGATCGGAAGTGGAGAGTTCTTTGGCACGGAGACTCACCTCCCAGGCGCCTCCTGTGAGGGACCGGCTCCCCGTGGCAGAAAGAAAGGCGGGGCTTTCTTTGAGTCCGAAGGTCACCTTGAACCGGATATGGACCGGGAGTCCAAAGACCATTTTGGCATTGACGTTTTTGAGGTGCTTTGCGAAAGGGGAGGAAAAGGTTTGATCGGTGAAGAGAAGTTCACCGCGGAGGATTGAAATCTTGGGGGTGAAAAAGGTGCTCGCCGACTTCTGCCCCATTTTTTCGATGAAATTCTGGAAGTTCCACCTTCCATCAGGGAATCGGGTCAGGGCAAGAGCAGGATGGTCGAACGTCACGCTCGAAGCGATGAATTTTTTTTCGAGGAGAATCGGAAACCAGAGGCACTGGACATAGAGCCTGTCTGCCTGAAAAAGAAGTTTTCCTTCTTTCGGATCGCGGAATGCCAATTTCTCAAGGGTGAGCCCCCTTAAGAGATGGAAAGAGAGGCGTCCCAGGTCCACTTTAAGCCCGGTCTGTTTCTCGATTTCTTGGATGACCTGGACCCTCGCCTTCTTGGGAAGATAGAAAAAATTGAGCCAGGAAAGGAGACATAGAAGAAGGAAGCAAAATAGAGCTGAGATGATGAGAAAAAGTCGAAAGCGTTTCATGGAAGTGGTTCTCTCGACATCATATAAGATTTTTGCTATAATTTCCACATCATTTTGAAATTTCTGAGGTTGAGTGATAAGGAGGATCCCTCGCCTTCGGCTCGGGATCAATTCGGCCAACAGACTTACGTTCACTCTGCTCCGTAAGTCTGGGCCTCATTGACGGGGCGTGGCGCAGCTTGGCTTAGCGCGCCTGCTTTGGGAGCAGGAGGTCCTGAGTTCAAATCTCAGCGCCCCGACCATTCATGCGGTGTTTAGGTGGAAGGTGTGAGGTTAGAGGAGGCAATATGAAATATGTCATTTTTCTGATAGGGGCACTCTTTTTCTTTACCCCTTTTGCGAATGGGGAAGAACCCCCGGAAACGGCGCAGGCGATTCTTCACGATGCCGAGGGAAAAGAAGTAGGCACTGCGATCCTGACGGAGGATGTCGGGGGTGTGAAAGTTGCTTTGGAAGTTCATGATTTGCCACCGGGGATTCATGCGTTTCATATTCATTCGGTTGGAAAATGTGAAGGGCCCGATTTTGCATCGGCGGGCGGACACTTTAATCCCTACGGCAAAAAACATGGCATGAAGAATCTGGAAGGAGCCCATGCGGGAGACCTTCCGAATCTTGTCGTCGGGCCTGATGGAACGGCAGAGGCGAACGTTCAGGATATAGAGGTGACACTGGGCGAAGGGGTGCATTCTCTTTTTCACGACGGAGGGACTTCGATTGTGATTCATGCAAACGCTGATGATGAGATGACCGACCCCGCCGGAAATGCCGGTGCCCGGATCGCGTGCGGGGTCATTGAGCAAGAGGGACTAAGTCCCTCTTTACCTTAAACCTGTTCCGTGGGAAGGCGGGACTTAGTCCCGAACTTCTTTGACAATCGTCCCCGTAGCTCAGTTGGATAGAGCATCTGCCTTCTAAGCAGAGGGCCGCACGTTCGAATCGTGCCGGGGACGCCAATTTACTTTTACGGTGGATGTAGCTCAGCTCGGCCTAGAGCACCTGACTGTGGCTCAGGGGGTCGCCGGTTCAAATCCGGTCATCCACCCCATTTTTAAATAAGGCTTTCCCTTGTTAAAGGAAGCCTCGAATGTAGAAAGTATCTTATTTGTTAAGGAGGTGTGAAAAATGGATTGGGGAATGAAAAACCGGCTCAGTCAAGTCATGCCAGGGGGTCGCTGCTTTTTTATGGCGATGGATCATGGCTATTTCCAAGGCCCAACGACTGGTTTGGAGAAGCCTGGCGAGACGATCAAACCCTTGTTACCCTATGTGGATGCTCTCTTCTGTACAAGAGGTGCGCTGCGATCTGCCATCGATCCCCTGAATAGCAAACCGATTATCCTCAGGGTTTCGGGATGTACCAGTATGGTCGGCAAGGATCTCGCTGATGAGGAAGTGACGACTTCCGTCGAGGAAATCATCCGTCTCAATGCTTCCGCCGTGGGGGTCTCTGTTTTCATCGGGAGTGATTATGAGAAACAGACACTCAAAAATCTTTCCCAACTTGTGAACGCATGCGAAACGTATGGGATCCCGGTCATGGCGGTTACAGCTGTCGGAAAGGAATTGGAAAAACGGGAAGCGCGCTATCTTGCTTTGTGTTGTCGTATCGCCGCCGAACTAGGCGCACGGGCCGTAAAAACCTACTGGTGTGAGAAAGATTTTGACAAGGTTGTTCAGGGCTGTCCGGTTCCGGTTGTGATCGCAGGTGGCCCTAAGTGTGAAACAGAACTTGAAGTTCTGGAATTTGTCCATGACGGTATTCAGAAAGGGGCGGTCGGCATCAATCTGGGCCGGAATGTCTGGCAAAACCCGAATCCCGTGGCGATGGCCAAGGCGCTGCGGGCCATCGTTCATGAAAGCGCCTCGGTGAAGAAAGCCTACGAAATCTTCAACGAAGGGAAACAGAAACTGGAGTCTCATGCGGGTCGCCAAGTATTACAATAACCACGACATCCGATTAGAAGAGTATCCGAAACCGGAAATCGGTCCCGGCGAGATTCTCGTCCGCGTTCGTGCCAGCGGAATATGCGGCACCGACGTCATGGAGTGGTACCGAATCCAAAAAGCCCCCCGTGTCCTCGGCCATGAAATCACCGGCGAAATCGTCGCTTCGAAATCGGAGAAATACAGAATCGGGCAAAGGGTTTTTGTCAGCCACCATGTCCCCTGCAATCAATGCAAATATTGTCTGGAAGGGAATCACACCGCCTGTAATACCCTCCATGAGGGGAATTACGATCCCGGCGGCTATAGTGAATTTGTAAGGGTTCCAAGAATCAACGTGGAAGGCGGTACCTATGTACTGCCGGCCTCTATGACCTATGAAGAAGGAACGCTGATCGAGCCCCTGGCCTGTGCCATCAGAGGTCAGCGGCTGATTCAACTCAAAAAGGGACATACCCTACTGATTGTGGGGAGCGGGGTATCGGGTCTCTTGAACATCCAGCTCGCCAAATTACAAGGGACCACCGTTTTTGCCACAGATATTCACGAATACCGGCTGAGGAAAGCGAAGGAATTCGGCGCGGATCAGGTCTTTTTCGCCAATCAACCCCTTGAGGTGAGGGCGGATCGGGTCATCCTCTGTACCGGCGCTCTCGAGGCGGCGGCCCAGACCTTCGCGTGCATCGACCGGAAAGGGGTTATCCTCTTTTTCGCCATTCCAAAAGAAGATGTCCCGATTCCCATTTTGGATTTCTGGAGAAATGAGATCACCGTCACCTCCACCTATGGGGCGGCCCCCGTCGACTTGGAAAAATCTTTAGACCTTATTCAGCATCGCAAGGTAAATGTGAAAGACGCGATTACTCACATGCTCCCTTTGGAGAGGATCCAGGAAGGTTTTAACCTTGTGGTCGAGGGGAAGGAGTCTTTAAAGGTTGTGTTAACGCCTTGAAAAGGAATACCTGAAAGAATTCCGGGGACACACAACTTAATTAAAAGATAAGTGTTGCGTCCCCCGAATTTTATTACCGAATTTGTATTCATATCGGGACTAGAATGCCCTACCAAAACATTCGTGTGATCCCAAAAGCGAAGCAGACGAAGATCCTGGAGGAGAGCTGGGGGCTCAAGGTCTATGTCACGGCTTCCGCAGAGAAAGGAAAGGCCAACAAAGCCGCGATTGAAGTCCTGGCAAACCATTTTGGGGTCACAAAGAGCCAAATTAGGTTTATTACAGGGTTCAGGAGCCGGGATAAAGTGGTGGAAATACGGAAATAGTATCGTATTGACACTTCTTTGGCGAACTGGTACACTATTCTGAGTGATGGGGGAGACCCTAAAGAGGGTGACCCCCTTTTTATTTCGTGTATCATTCTGTCATGCGAGGTTAGAGGTGGGCAAGATAACAGATGCGCTTACAAAGGTTGAAAATGAAAGACGCAGGCTTCCCAGAGGCCAAATAGAAAAGAGCGGCGGTCGTAATTTGACCGAACAGGTCACTCCAAAACTGGCGCCCGCGAAGACGGAAAGGCGGACGACGAGTCCGGTCCTCCTCTGGGGGGTTCTTGTCCTTCTTGGGGGCCTTCTCCTTCTTAGCACGTTCGGGAGGATGAGCGAGCGCTCTTCTTCCCATACACCTGCACCCCCCACCCCTCTTCCTCTGGTGCAATTGCCTGAACCGGAAAGCACTCCTTCAAAGAAAGAAGCGGTTGGTACGACGATTTACGCAAACGTTGAAATTATCGGGGATTCCCAATTCGTTGATGAAGTCAAAGCAGCCTTGATGTTACTGGAAATAAAAGCGAAACGGAGCTTCTCGCTCGTTAAGAAACATATTGGAAAAGTTGAGAAGTCGAATCAAAACTCGCGCAACTTCAAAAAGACCCCGGCTGTGATAGGACTGTCCAACGAAACAACATTTCGTTCAACGACCTGGTTGGCTGGTTTTATCGCAGAGAGTGCGTGTTATTCAAAAGAATATCACTACCCTCGCTCTTTTTTCGGTGTCTTGAAGCAGGGGCCTGATAAAACATGCAGTCATTACAAACTTGGGGTGATGCAGCGTATCGGTGCACCTCAGGAAGAAATAGACGTTACGCAATGGGCAGCGCGTTCATATCCATGATTATAAGGCAATGACTGTTACGGTCACGAGAGGCGCAGCGGGGAACATTTCGCCGGAGACCGTCTGGATGGATGTGCTCACATCAAAACTGACACGCACTTTATGGCTGGCGACCCCGTTGGTCATCTTGATAGGAGTGGTAAACGTCGTTGTGTCAGCGGTAACGCCCCCGGGGACACTGACTGTGCATTGCGCCTCCAGAGACGCTGTCGTCGTTGGGGTACATCCTCCACCGGGACCAATCGTTGCAGTCGTGAAATTACCGGCCCCATCATTTCCTTTGATCGTAAAGGAGGCTGAAGGGGTCACCCGGGATTGGGTATAGGTCCCATCAGGCACGGTCGTTCCAGAGATAAAACTTCCTGCCGCTTGCCCTGCTGAAGCCGATGCAATATCAATGGTGGTCGAAGATCCGTCAAGTATCGTCACCCAGGATGTGCCATTATAAAGTTCAAATTTTGTCAGCGTGACTTTATACACATTGGCCGGCCCATTGGCCCACGTAAGGGGTGTCATTGCGAAAATTAAAAAAACCGAAATCATATTACTTAAAAATAATTTTGTTCCCTGACGCATTATGACCTCCCTGCCTCAACGGTAAAGCCGTTCGATTCAATCTTCTTTTCGACGGTAATCTCAAATTGTCGTTCAACCGGTATCAACAACTGGGCCTTTAAATCTTTTTTTGGGAAAGGTTCCCCAGAAAATTTTATACCCGTTAAAAAATCAGAAAACGTATTAAAAGCCATATGAAGCCGCAGGCGTCCGCCGTATTCCAGATCGCCTTTATTATCATCCCATGTATATACTTCCAATTTTAAACTTTTGTTTAAGGCGGCTTCCAGGCGGGATTTCCATCCCTCCTTGTCATCAAAATCCTTAAAATCAAACCAGAACCAGCTGCCATAAAGTTTAAGCCACGGTACGTAGGGAAACGGCGCGCCGATTTCATAGTCCACGCCGTCGGCCACGCGTTCAACGGTGGTCGAGGCATTGGTGGCCTCCACCTTCACATCGTTCGTAATACCGCCGAAATAGGCATTCACACGACTTTCCCAAATCTGGCCTAAAGCCTCCAATCCCACGCCCAATCGGCCGTGACGATGTACATCTTGATAATCACCGAAAAAATTAGCGCCTAAAATCAAGTTCTCCGAGGCGAGTTTTCGGTAGCCTAGGCCTAAATTATACAGAGTACGCTCCTCCTGAAGGCTTATGCGCGGTTGAAGAAAAATGGCATCGACCTTCTCTTTGCCTTGATATAAAGGCTGGACTGTCTGAAAATAAAAAATAGGTTTTTTATCACTTTCTAACTGAAAAGAATATTCAACGCGTTGAACCCAATCGGGCAAAACGCCCTCCTCTTGGGCGGATACGGGATGAAGGGGAAAAAATAAGAAAAGAAAAATCACGAATTTTTTCATGGTTTTATTTTACCAAGAAAATCAAAATCGAGTCAATGCTTTTTTCGAAATTGACGCAGTATCAAGTAGTTGCTAAAATATCCCTGGCCGCGAGATAAACATGAAAATGTTACATGTGGTCATTCTAACCTTCGCTTTTTTATTTTCTATCCCTGCTTTTGCTCAGCTGGAAAACGTATTCAACAACTGTCCTCCAGAGGGCAAGGTGTCGCCTACGGGTCCGAATGATCCCGACTTAAACCTGGCCAAAAACCGGATCGAGAGACCGGATCACTTCGAAGACGTGAAGCTGGCCGATTTGATCCGGTTGGAGATTCCCAGAGGGATTTCTCAGGAGAAGTGGAGAAGGGAATGGCCGAAAGAGACGCTGGAGAAGGTCAGGGTGCAGGAGGCCCGGGCGGTCCGGACGGAGGGATATGTGGTAAAGGGATTCCCCGGCAAACAAGAGAGTGCCAACTGCTATTCGCCAAAGGGCGATTTTCATCTGTTGCTCGCGGAGTCTCCGAACGACGACCGAACCAAAGCCATGATTACGGAAACGACCCCCCGCATCCAGGACCGACACCCCACTTGGGAGCATGAGAGATTACAGAAGCTGGCGGATGACCGCGCCCATGTGCGGATCAGCGGGTGGCTCATGATGGATCAGCAACATCTGGACCTGATCGGGAGAGGGGCTGCCACTAGCTGGGAGATCCATCCTATTCTCCAAATCGAAGTCCTTGAAAAAGGCAAGTGGAAGGAACTTTAAAATAAGGAGATATTTCCTAGCCAGGATAGTCTCTTTGGCGTTTGGTGTGGGCTTGGCGCTTCTTGTCGCAGAGATCTGTTTGCGCCTGTTCTTTCCGCAAGATTTAATCAGACCGCAAGGGGTACAGCTCGATCAAGAAATAATCTACACACTCAAACCCAATACGGAGGCCCATTTTAAAGGAACCTCTGTGCGGATGTACCATCTTAAGACCAATTCAGTGGGGATCCGGGAAAGGGAGACTTCCTTTCATAAACCAAACCATGTTTTTCGTATTTTACTCCTCGGTGATTCGATAAGCATGGGCGAAGGGGTTGAGTTCGAGGAGACTTATTTGAAGCAACTCGAGTTACTTCTCGAGGCAGCGCACATCAAAGGCGTAGAAACGATTAACGCGGCGATCCGCGGGTATGGGAATGACCAGGAACTGATTCTTTTCCGCCGCATTGGGAAAAGATACGAACCCGATCTTGTGATCCTCGCCTTTTTTGTGTACAACGACATGGAAGATAATTGGGAGGCGCAGCTTTTTAAGTTGAAGAAAGGGAAATTAGTGCAACAACCTGCAACGGTTGAGATGTCGAAAAAATACAGAAATTATGTGATCAATTCAAGAGTCCAGAATCGACCTGGATATCGTTTCCTCATGTCCCACTCTCATGCTGCAAACTGGTTACGCGTCACCTATTCCACGCTTCTCCGGCGGAGCGCCGATCGGGAGGAGAGGGCAAAAAAGGACCAACATAAGGTTCCTCTGGAGAAGCAACCCGCCTTTCATTTGACCCTGGCGATTTTAGAAGCTTGGGACCGTGAGGTGAAAGAGATCGGTGCAAGGCCTTTTCTTCTCATCCTCCCTGCGCGTAGTCAGATGCGGAGCCTTCGAGCGATGCCGGATGCGGATACCCCCCGTTTGGATCTTGCCTTGGAAAAATTTTGTGAGAGAGAGGGTATCTCCTTTTCAAATCTCTCTCAGTCCCTTCTGAAATGGCAAGGCGATTTCGAGTCTTTATGGCTTGCAGATGGCCATCTCAGTCCTGAGGGACATGTCTGGGTGGCGCGGGAGTTATTTGGGGCGTTGCGTTCTAAAGGACTTCTGAAAATGATCCCTGTGAACGGAAAGAGAGGAGAAAAAAGATGAAACGGACCGTTGTGTTCATGATGGTGCTTGTTTGGCTTTTTGTGCCAACGACGACGTTTGCACAACCTAAGGGGAAAGGGAAAGGTCACGCCGGGACGCGACCGTCTGCGGCAGAACGGGCTGGAGAGGAGGTCGGGCGGTCGGTGATTCGGGAGGTTGCCGACGAATTGGCCGGTGAGCCAGAAAGCCCCGGCGGGATGCCTCCGGGACTTTCCAAGAAAGACAAACTTCCCCCCGGATTGGAGAAACAGGGGAAGACGCCACCCGGCTGGGAGAAGGGAAGAAAGGAGGGCTGGGATGGGGCCGCGCCAAACGAGGAGGGTTCAGCGGTCCGACGTCTGATCCGCGGTATTTTTCGAAGATCAGGAAAATGAAGATTCATGGCATTCCCTATCGAAGCCTCTGGGTCAAACAAGGTGACCCTCACACCATTCAACTCATCGACCAGCGCTATCTTCCCCACAAATTTGTGATCGAAGAAATAAGAACGCTCGATGAGATCGCTTCCGCGATTCAAGAGATGCATCTTCGCGGGGCCCCCTTGATCGGCGTTGCGGCGGCGTTTGGGATGTATCTGGCTCTTTTGGACGCACCGTCGGATCAGTCTCTTGAAAAAATAATGGAGGACGCCTCCTCCAGGCTCAAGGCCACACGACCGACGGCGGTCAATCTCCAGTGGGCGATCGAGCGGCAATTGAAGGTTATCAGGCGCATGCGCTCGAAAGAGGAAGGGGTTCAGCTTCTCTTCGAAGAGGCGCAGAAGATGGCGGAGGAAGATGTTGAAAGTTGCCGGAGAATTGGAGAACATGGTCTTCGGCTCATCGAGGCGATTCGTGCGAAAAAGGGGGGAGGGGCCGTCCATATTCTTACGCACTGCAATGCCGGATGGCTGGCCTGCATCGATTGGGGAACGGCGACATCCCCCATGTATCAGGCATTCGACAAAGGGATCGATCTTCATATCTGGGTGAATGAGACGAGACCGCGCAATCAAGGAGCGAGTCTCACTGCCTGGGAGCTCGGTCAACATGGTGTTTCTCACACGGTCATCGTTGACAATGCATCCGGATATTTGATGCAGCGCCGCAAGATCGACTTGGCCATCGTCGGCTCGGATCGGACGACGGCTACCGGCGATGTCGCCAATAAGATCGGGACCTATCTCATGGCTCTTGCCGCCCACGATAACGGAATCCCTTTTTATGTGGCGCTTCCTTCCACGAGCATCGATTGGGAAAAGAGGGAGGGCATTTCAGAAATTCTGATCGAGGAGCGTCGCGCCGAAGAGGTCACCCATATTCAGGGCCTCTGCGATGGAGAAATCAAAAAAGTCCTTTTAACACCCAGGGAAACGCAGGTGGCGAATTATGCCTTTGATGTAACGCCGCGACGGCTCGTGACGGCCCTGATTACGGAACGTGGGGTCTGCCCGGCAACCGAAGAAGGGCTTCTTCAATTGTTTCCCGAGAAAAGAATGCCTCCATGACTCTCACGTATACAGAGATCGAAAAACAGAAGAACACGCGGATCTGGGTCTTTTTTATCGTCGTGGTTCTTTTTTATTTTTTGATCGCCGTCATTTTAGCCAACGTCACGAAAGCCTTTTTTGTGCTTCAAGCCGCTGACCTCTTCGGGAGAGGATCTCCTTTCCTCACCCGCCACGAGCTTCTGAATGTTCTTCTGTTTGCGCTCGTTGCGGCAACTCTCCATGCCTTCTATTCGATTCATCATGTTTCCTCCTTTGTGACCCAAAACCTTGGCGCCATCGCCGTGGATCCGGCCGATACGTATCACCAACGTTTCAAAACGATTGTAGAAGAAGTGAATGTCGCCACAGGAAATAAATACATCATTGCCCCCGTTGTCATTCCGACTCTGGCGATGAATGCCTTCGCCCTCTCCCACGACGATAGACATGCACTGATGGGTGTCACGGAGGGCCTCCTTTCGAAACTCAATCGCCAACAACTTCAGGCGGTGATTGCACATGAAGTGGGACATATTGTCTCCGGTGATTCGTATCAGACGACGCTCGGCTGCTCTTTCTTCGGCATCTATGCAGCGATGCTTTCGGGCATGAGGAAGATCTTTAGAGGCGGCCGCGTCCGAATTTCCGGAAGGGCCGGAGGTATCGTTTTATTTTTGGCCTTGATCTACATCCTCCTCACCCTCCTCCAGTTTTTTTATAATCTGATCCGCCTCTTTGTCTCGCGAGACAGGGAACTCCGGGCCGATGCGATCGCGGTAAAAATCACCCGGGACCCGATCAGTCTTTCGGAGGCGCTTGTTCTGATTTCGAGGGGCTGGAGAGGATTTGGAGACATCGATTCGAATCTTGAATCACTTTTTATTATGAATCCGCTCCGGGAGGAGGTCGACGAATCGGAAGGATTTTGGGCGGATCTTCTTTCCACCCATCCTCCCATCCGCAAGCGCATCGCGCTCCTTACACAGATGGCGCACGTCGATGCGCAAGCGATTGAGGAGCACGTTCTTTCCCAGGAAAAAATAAAGGAGAAAACGCGTGAGAGCGCTTTCGAGAAAAAAGGGTCTCAGTGGATGGTCATGGAAAAAGAGAAAGGGTGGGCAGGTCCTTTCACCTTTCCTCAGCTGATGCACCTCGGGTGGGTTACACCGGATACCTGGTTAAAGGGGATCGAAGAAGAAAGCGTCAAGCAGGCGAAAGACGAGCCGCTCTTGAAGCCTTTTTTTGAGGGGCAACTCAAGGGATTTCAAGCCTCCGCGCTTCTTTGTCCCACGTGCAAACAATCCCTCGTCGAAGAAACGTATGAGGGAGCCATCGTGAAGCGCTGCCTCTTCTGTGAGGGGGTCCTTTTGGAAGAGAATAAAATGCCCCGCCTTGTCATCCGAAGGGAAGTCCGTTTTGACGAAAGGATCGAGAGACTTGCCGAACTTGCGCAAAAAAGCGGTCTTCAAAAATTCCGGCTTAGGCCCCCCGGGAATGCGCGTTCTTCCCTTCAATGTCCACGGTGTGGCGCGTGGATGGTTAAAGGGTTTTATACGATGGCCTACCTGGTGGAGGTGGACCGTTGCTTCTCTTGCAACCTCATCTGGTTTGAGAAGGATGAACTGGAACTGGTTCAATATCTGATTGAACATACAAAGGGGTTATAGAAAGGAGGGTTCGATGGTGATTTTATGGGGTATCCTGATTGTCGCGGTATTAGGGGTGATCGCCGTGATCAGCATGTACAATCAACTTGTCTCGGTGCGGAATGAAGTGAAGAATGCGTGGGCAGGGATTGATGTGCAACTGAAAAGAAGATACGACCTGATTCCGAATCTTGTGGAGACGATAAAGGGGTATCTCGCCCATGAGAAGACGGTCTTGGAAAATGTGATCAAAGCGCGTCAGCAGGCGATTGATGTCTCCGGCGTAAAGGAGCAGGGAAGGGCGGAGACGGCGCTCACACAGTCCCTTCGGTCCCTTTTCGCCGTTGTGGAGAACTATCCGAACTTGAAGGCGAACCAGAATCTTTTGTCGCTTCAAGAGGAACTCGCGTCCACCGAAAACAAGATTTCATTTTCACGCAACAATTACAATGATTGGGCGCAGAAACTGAACACGGCGGTCGAGCAGTTTCCGACGAATCTCATTGCGGGTACCTTCAACTTTCACAAGGAAGAGTTCTTTGAAGTGGAGGACGCTTCCGTGAAAGAAGCGCCGAAGGTGAAATTTTAACGCCGTTTGCTACTTTGCTTTCCAGATCCTGAGTGCTACGTCATCGACAAGCATCATCCCTTCGTAATAATTCGTATGCGGGTCGCCGAGGAACCAATAATGGGGATCGTTGAAATGAAAGACGCGGCTTGTATCCTTTTGGATCGCTTCGTACGTTTTATTTCCTCCGTACCGAAAGTCGCCTGAAATCTTTATCGAAATCCTGTTATCCATTCGCGTAAAACAGACGGTGTACCAGGTGTCTTTCTTATACGCATCGACCGCGAGGATCTTGCCCGACTCCTGCCACTTGCCCGCGGCATAGGAGAGGAAGGGAGGTCCATACTCTTCTGTCTCCTCGCCACGGCCATCCACCGCAACCATCATGACCGGATGGGCACCGCTTTTGACAAACTCCTCTTTTCCGGGGTCCCAGATCGCTGTCCACCCTTCCTTGTTATTGTCGGAGTCGATAAAGAGAATCCTTTGGTGGTGGGCAAAGATATTGTTATGGGGCATCGGCTTTGAACGGTAGATGGCCCCAAAGTAGAAACCGTTTTCTTCAGTAGCGTCGCTGTCGACCCATGGCCCGCCCCGCTCTCCGCCGCTGTATCCGTTATCGCCCTCCCCCGTTCCAAAGTTCATATAACCGACACGGGCACAAATCTGATAACGGGACCCTAAGGCACCGGTGTGAAGGATTGTTCCGTCTGTGTGCTCCGGAGAGGCGATCCGGAGAACGCGGTTTCCGGGATGCGCAGGGTCCTCGACGATATCAAAAAGGCTCTTTGGATCTTTCTTTATTCGGGAGTAGGACTCAATCGCGAGAAGACCATTCTTTCCCAAAGGGGCCGAGATCCGATACCCGGAAGGAGGGGTAAACGCTGGATTTTTTTTACGGAAAAAGGTTCCGTTGTCCGAAAAGGGAGTGGCGTCGTCGGGGTTGTCCTCTCTCCAGAGGGGGGGTTGTAACAACTGAAGTTCGTTGAATTCCTCCTTGACCACCTCTTCCCACCGTCCCGCTTCAACGGGAGGAAGGGATTCGGAACCTGCACCGGTCGACTGAGTACCGATGAGGAGAATCGCAAAGACCATCCTTAAGACAAGACGACTCTGTTTCATCCTTTTCTCCGCCGCACCATTATAAATCCTAATTGACGTCTTTTCAACGAGTTGTTAAAATATCTCTATGTCACTCACAGAATCAACCATGCTTGAATTGGGAACGCAAGCACCCGACTTTAGCCTCCCGGACGTTGTCTCGGGCCAGAGGGTGAGTCCCAAGACCTTCGCGGATAAGAAAGCGCTTCTAGTCATGTTCATCTGCCAGCATTGCCCCTATGTGCAGCATGTGAAGCAGGAACTGGCGCGTCTCGGGAAGGACTATGCGAAGCGGGAGATCGGGATCATTGCGATTAGTTCCAACGATGCGCAAAATTATCCGGACGATGCTCCGGAGAACTTAAAGACGATGGCCAAGACACTCGGACTCACCTTTCCTTTCTGCTACGATGAAACGCAGCATGTCGCGAAGACCTACACCGCTGCCTGCACGCCGGACTTCTTCCTCTTTTCCGCCGGAGGCGGACCCGCCTCGGGCGGGGATGTAACTTGGCGGCTCCTCTATCGGGGCCAGCTCGATGACAGCCGGCCCGGGAATGGGAAGCCGGTCACAGGCAAAGATCTTCGGGCCGCGATCGAAGCGGTCCTTGCGGGGAAGCCGGTCAGTTCAACTCAGAAGCCGAGCATCGGATGTAACATTAAGTGGAAGCGGGGGAATGAACCAGACTATGCACGGTAACCGATAATGAGAAACCACAGGGGACAACGATCCCTCGAAATCCTCGCCCTTTTTCTTCCGGAGATTAAAGAGCTCCTCGAAAAAAAGGACTTTCCCCAGTTAAAGGATTTTCTTAAAAAAGTTCCTTCTCTGGACCTTGCCGAGGGGTTTAAGTCCCTCTCCCTTACCGAAAAGATCCTTGTGTTTAAACTCCTCTCTGCACAAAAAGCGATAGAACTTTTCGAGAATCTCCGTTTTGAGGAACAGTCCCTCCTCCTGAATAACCTCGCCAACGAAGAGGTCTCGCAGGTTTTGAACGAGATGTCTGCAGACCAAAGGGTGAAGCTCTTCAAGGATCTTCCGCAACGGGTCGTCAAGCGCCTTTTTGGGATGATGCGGAAGGAAGAAGTGGAGGATGTCCGGCGCCTCCTCAGTTATCGGGAAGGGACGGCGGGTGCGTTCATGACGACAGATTTTATCGAATTGAAGAAGGAACTCACCGCGAAGAACGCGATTCTGAGACTCCAAGAAGGGCGAAAGGCAGGTCAGGCGCAGCAGGACATCTACTCGGTCTATGTGACGGACGATGAACATCGGTTAACTGGAACCTTAAGTCTCCAAGAACTCCTCCTTGCTGCCCCGGACATGCCGATCCGAGACCTCATGTCTCCGGCGGAACTTATCAAGATTACGCATGACATGCCGCGGGAAGAGGTGGCAAAATGGTTTTCAAAGTATGACCTTTTGGATGTTCCTGTTGTGGACGAGGCCGACCGTCTTTTGGGGATCATCACCATTGACGACATCGTCGATGTGATTCAACAGGAAGCGACAGAGGACATCGCAAAAATGGCGGGGACGAAGGCGGAGGACATCGCTGCCCGTTCTACATTCCGGATCGCTCGCCTCCGACTCCCATGGCTCATCACGACACTCATCGGCGAACTGGTGGTCTCTGTCATCATCAAGCATTATGAATTCACCTTAAGTAAAATTGTAGCCCTCGCTTCCTTTCTCCCGCTCATTGCAGCGATGGGAGGAAATGTCGGTGCACAGTCTGCAACGATTGTGGTGCGGAGCCTGGCCACGGGGCATATCCAGCAGAAGGATATGGCGAGAACCGTTTTTAAAGAGTTTCGTGTCGGTGTGTTGTTAGGGGTTTGTTATGGAATCGTTCTTGCTGTGATGGCGTTCAGTCTTTACGGGGACCGGTTTGAACTCTTTTTTCCTATTGTCGTTGGACTGGGGATGTGCACCTCCATGATTGTCGCCAGTACCGCCGGAGCGGCCGAGCCTTTTGTGTTAAGTCGTTTTGGGGTCGATCCAGCGACCGCAACAGGTCCTTTGATTACCACCACCACCGATTTGGTCAGTACGAGCGCCTATCTTGTTCTTGCCACGTGGATCTTATTGTAGAAACGTGCCTGTAGCTCAGTTGGACAGAGCGCCAGCCTTCGAAGCTGGGCGTCGCAGGTTCGAGTCCTGCCAGGCACGCTGAATTTCTCGTCGATGCGTGCCCTTTGGGACTCGAAGGGAGCCCGCAGCATGCGACCGAATAGGGAGCATGCGGTTTGCGGGCGGGGGGCCGACCCGAAGCGAACGGAGTGAGCGGAGGGCGCCGAGTCCTGCCAGGCACGCCATTTATGTTATAATATATGTTTTGATCTTCGGGCCGTTAGCTCAGTTGGTAGAGCAGCTGACTCTTAATCAGCGGGTCGGAGGTTCGATCCCTCCACGGCTCACGAACTTCCTTTTTGCACCAAACCGATGGCGGATAGAGGATTAAAAGGGCGGATGGCGGAATTGGTATACGCGCAAGCCTTAGGAGCTTGTGGAGAAATCCTTGGAGGTTCGAGCCCTCTTCCGCCCACCAATTTTCTGCGGGAGTAACTCAGCGGTAGAGTGCAACCTTGCCAAGGTTGAGGTCGCGGGTTCAAATCCCGTCTCCCGCTCCATTTTCGTCGCTCGTCGTTCGTGAAGCGTATCTCGTTTGACGAACGACGCTTCACGAGATACGAAGTAGAACTGGACTAATAAAAAGGAGTCTGCAATGAAAATTATGGATTTTTTGAGTGACAAAGCGATCTCGCCGAATCTACAGGCCGCAGACAAGAAAGGAGTCATTGAAGAGCTCGTCGACCTTTTAATTGAGGCAAAGAAAATTGATGAAAAGGAGCGCGGGAAACTCATCAAGTCCCTTTTGAATCGCGAATCCTTGGGCTCGACGGGAATTGGACAAGGCATCGGAATTCCGCATGGAAAATTGGACGGGGCCCGGGAGCTTGTGTCGGCCTTCGGTCTTTCCCAGAAGGGGGTCAATTTTGAATCTCTGGATGGAGAGCCGGTCTATCTTTTCTTCCTTTTGGTAGCGCCGGAGGATTCGACCGGCCCTCACCTTAAGGCCTTGGCGCGGATTTCACGACTCTTAAAGGACAAATTTTTTAGAAACACGCTTCGAAAGGCAAAGACCGTCGAGGAAATCTTGTCCATCATCCGAAAAGAGGATCAAAGCAAACTCTGATGTCGTCTCCGAAAATTTTATTTTCAATGGCGTTCCATTCCCATCAGCCGATCGGAAACTTCGATCAGGTGTTTGAGGAAGCCACTCAAAAGGCTTACGATCCCTTCTTGACCGTCTTAGAGGCCCATCCCCTGATCAAAGTCTCTCTTCATTACAGCGGTTGTCTTCTGGACTGGCTTCGGGAAAGAAAACCTCATTTCATCCGAAGGATTGCAGCACTGGTCGCGAGAGGATCCGTTGAACTTTTAGGCGGCGGTTATTATGAACCGATCCTGCCGATCATTCCCGAGGAAGATCGGTTGGGGCAACTGGCACGGATGAGCCGTTTCTTGAAGGAAACCTTCGGAGTGGAACCGAAAGGGGCGTGGCTTGCCGAGCGGGTCTGGGAGCCTTCTTTGGCCAAGACATTTTCGGAGGGGGGATTTTCTTACACGATCATGGACGATACCCACTTCAAACTGGGGGGTCTCTCTGAACGCGATCTCATCGGCTTTTTTATGACCGAGGAATCGGGGAAAGCGATTCGCATTTTTCCCGCCTCTGAAAAATTGCGTTATCTTATCCCGTTTAAAGAACCCCAAGAAACGGTAGACCACTTTCGATCGTTGGTTTCCTCCGGCGGATCCGATGTCTTACAGGTTTTTGCAGATGACGGTGAGAAATTCGGGTTGTGGCCGGAAACTGAACAGTGGGTCTATGGGGAGAAGTGGCTTGAACGGTTTTTTAGGGTCCTTGAAGAAAACAGGGACTGGATCGTACTCAAAACATTTAGTGAGATCCTCCAAGAGAGACTTCCCCAAGGGATGGTCTATCTCCCTTGCGCCAGTTATCGGGAGATGTTGGAGTGGTCGGGAGGCTATTTCCGTAATTTCTTCGTGAAGTATCCTGAGGGAAATCGCCTCCACAAACGGATGCTTTGGGCGAGTCAGAAACTAAGAGAAATAGACCAAAGACCAAAGACCGAAGACCCTCCTCTAAAAAATAAAACGCTCGTTGAAGAAGCGAGAACCCATCTTTATAAAGCGCAATGCAACTGCGCCTACTGGCATGGCATCTTTGGAGGGCTTTATCTCGGGCATTTGAGATCAACGCTTTACCACCATCTCATCGAATCGGAAAAAGCGATGGAGGCAGCCCGCTATCCCTCCAAGACCCCCTGGTTAGAAGCACAATGCGTCGATTTTGATCAGGATGGAAGAGAAGAGATCATCGTGAGCACTTCTCGTTACACCCTTTTTCTTGACCCAGGGCGGGGAGGTTCTCTTTTCGAACTGGACGATAAGGAGAAAGGGATCAATCTGATCAATACCCTCTCGCGAAGAAAAGAGGCCTATCATGAGAAACTTCTCAAACAGGAATTTCAAAAAGCGGAACAATCCCTCGCACCGGTGAGTATTCATGAAGCGGTGAAGGTTAAAGAGCCTCACCTCGAGAAACTGCTTGCGTACGATTGGTATCCGCGCGTCTGTCTTTTGGATCACTTTCTGGATGAGGGGGTGACGGTGGAGGAGTTTGCGAAGGCCGCTTTTGAAGAGAAAGGTTCATTCATCAACGCCCCTTATCGTTCACGCGTGGAGAAGACGAAAGGAGGACTTCACGTCCTTCTTGAACGGGAAGGGGAAGTAGGGAAAGGGGAAGACTCTCGGAAAGTTCGCCTTCAGAAAGTGATTCGCCCGAATGAGAAAGACGCCTCTTTAGCGGTGACCTACACGATCCAGAATCTTTCCTCCCATCTTTTGGAAGGAAAATTTGGTGTTGAGTTCAATTTTTCTGTGTGGGATCCGCAATGGGTTCGGACGGGTGAAAAAGGGGAATGCCGTGAATTTTCCTTGCAGGATGAGTGGTACGGCTTTCCCCTCTCCTTTACTTTCTCGACACCTTTCCGCCTCTGGCACTTTCCCGTCGAAACGGTTTCGGATTCAGAGCAGGGACTTGAACACAATTATCAAGAACTGGGGCTCCTCTTCCACCGACCGACCCTTTTTGAAGGAGGGGATACCCTTACCTTTGACCTTTTATTGAAATGGGGACGCTAACGGATGTGGGTTCGCAAGACGGTGGTGATTAAGAATAAACAGGGCCTTCATGCCAGACCCGCGGCGGTCTTTGTGAGACTTGCGAGTAAATTCGAGTCGGAGATTGTGGTTCGAAAAGGGAAGGAAGAAGTGAACGGAAAATCGATCATGGGGATTCTCATGCTCGGATGCGAGAAGGGGAGCAAGGTGGAGATCTCTGCCAGGGGAGAAGACGCCGAGCGCGCCATGAGGGAACTTTCAGACCTTCTCGGAAAAGGCCTTGTGGAGTTAGAAAAGGAAAAATGAGCCCCGTTAGACCTTTCGAATTTCTAACGGGGAACCAGGAGGTCTAACGGGGTGAACCCAGAAGAAACCCTCAAAGGCATACCCGCTTCAGCCGGCGTGACCATCGGACGCCCTTTTTTTCTCGATAGCGAGGGATTTAGCGTTCAGAGGCAGGAGATAGCCGAGGAAGAAGTGGCGGGTGAGATCGCCCGTTTTGAAGATGCCCTGATCCAGACGCGTGCCGAAATTCTCCGTATTCAGAAGAAAATCCTCGAAGAGATGGGGAAGGAGCAAGGAGAAATCTTTAGTGCGCACCTTTTGGTCATCGAGGATCGCACCCTGATCGAGGAAGTCATCACACGCGTGAAGGCGGAGAAAGTCGTCGTCGATTATATCTTCCTCGATGTCTTGAAAAGATACATCCATGCCTTTTCGAAGATTGAAGACGAATACATCCGGGAGCGGACTTCCGATATCGAGGACGTGGGGAAACGGGTCCTACGGACCCTCCTGGGAAAACAGCGGCAGACCCTTCAGGATCTCAAGGAACCTGTGATTGTGGTGGCCTACGACCTTTCCCCCTCAGACACAGCCCTCATGCATCGAGAGAACGTGAAGGGGTTTGTCACGGATATCGGGGGGCGCACCTCTCACACGGCGATTATGGCGAAGTCGCTTGAGATTCCGGCCGTGGTCGGTCTCGAAGAGGTGACCCAGAGGGTCTCCAAGGACGATCTCCTCATTATCGACGGTGCGCAGGGCCTTGTGATTATCAATCCGACGGAAGAGACGATCCGTCGGTATACAGAAGAACAAAAGCGTCTTGAGGAATTCGGCCGGAGTCTTCTCAAACTGAAGGATCTCCCCGCGGAAACCTTGGACGGGCACCGGGTGACCCTTGCGGCCAATATCGAATTTCCTCATGAAATCCCTTCGGTCATTGCCCATGGCGCAGAGGGAATCGGGCTTTACCGGACCGAGTATTTTTACATGAATCGGGTAGATCTTCCCACCGAAGAGGAACATTTCGAGTCGTACCACAAGGTGGTGCAGGAAGTCCAGCCTCATTCCGTCATTGTGAGAACGTTGGACCTCGGAGGAGATAAATTTCTCTCTCAATTGGACATTCCGAATGAAATGAATCCCTTTTTGGGGTGGCGCGCCATCCGGTTTTGCCTGGCCCGTCCCGATATCTTCAAAGTACAACTGCGGGCGATCCTGCGAGCGAGTGCCAAGGGAAAAATGAAGGTGATGTACCCGATGATTTCAGGGGTGGAAGAGTTGAGACAAGCCAACGCCCTCTTCCGGGAGGTGAAGGAGGAGTTGCGTCGGGAGAAAATTCCATTCGATGAAAAGATCGAAGTGGGTGCCATGATCGAAATCCCCTCTGCGGCCTTGACCTGCGATCTCCTTGCCAAAGAGGTCCATTTTTTCAGCATCGGGACCAATGATCTCATCCAGTATGCCCTCGCCGTCGATCGATCGAATGAAAAAATTGCTTATCTGTACGAACCTGCGCACCCGGCGGTTCTCCGTCTTGTGAAGCATATCATTGATACAGCCCACAAACATCATTTATGGGTCGGGATGTGCGGGGAAATGGCTGGTGATCCGCGACTGGCGCTCATCCTTCTCGGATTGGGACTGGACGGTTTTTCCACAAGCGCGGTAAACCTTCCGGAGATCAAGAGGGTCATCCGATCGGTCAAGATGGGTGAAGCGAAGAAAATTGCAGAAGAAGCGCTTTCACTTTCGACGGGAAGAGAAGTTGAAGCCTATCTCGAAAAAATGACAAAGAAAATTTTTATGGGAGAGCCATGACCCGTCGCACGCATACGCTTCAAGCGATCAAGAAGTTCCAGCGCCTCGATCCCCAAGGCATGTTGGAGCTTCTCTGTGAATTTCCGTCCCAGTGTGAACGTGCCTGGGCATTGGGGAAAGCGTTTGCCCTTCCTCGCGCGCTCTCTTTTCAGAACGTTCTTTTCCTCGGTATGGGAGGCTCGGCGATTGGGGGGGATCTCGTGAAATCTCTTCTTGAGGAAGAGGTCTCTTTTCCGATCGCTGTAAACCGTTCTTACCACCTTCCTGCTTTTGTGAATTCAAAGACGCTTGTTTTTGCAATCAGTTATTCTGGCAATACGGAAGAAACACTCACCGCGTATCAGATAGCCCGCCGAAAAAGGGCCCACCTCATCGCCGTGAGTTCCGGCGGAAAATTGATGGAATGGGCGAAGCGGGAGGGTGTGTCGCATCTTCTCATTCCCTCCGGCCTTCCGCCACGGACGGCCCTTGGGTATCTTTTCTTCGCACCCTATGTCCTCTTGCGCCGACTGGCCCGTCTTCCGCTTCGGCAGTCTGAATTTCAGGAATTGTTGAAGACGCTCCATCGTCTTCGGGAGAAGGAAGTCGGCCCGCATGTTCCTTTCTCTCAGAATCCGGCGAAACGGCTTGCACGACATCTTTGGGGGCGCATCCCGGCCATTCATGGCAATGTTCAGAGGTTAGATGCCGTCGTCTACCGTTGGCGAACGCAAATTGCGGAAAACTCCAAACAACTCTCCTGGAGTCATCTCTATCCTGAACTCAATCACAATGAGATTGTCGGATGGCGCAAGCCCGATCCCCTTTTGCGGCATCTTCTTATCCTCCTCTTAAGGGATCCGGGCGATCATGAACGCGTCAAGCGGAGGATGGAAATTACAAAGACCCTTCTCCGTCGGGAAGAAGGGGTAGAGACGGTGGAGGTCTGGTCTTCGGGCCGCGGGAGGTTGTCACGGCTTTTCTCCCTCATCTATTTGGGAGATCTCGTCAGTTACTACCTGGCGATCTTGAATCGTGTCGATCCTACACCCGTTGAACGGATCGAACGCCTGAAAAAGCAGTTGGCGAAGCGATGAACCCCGTTAGACCTCTCTCGTCTGATGGGGTCATTTTGGAGGTCTAACGGGGTGAAGTCCCTTATTCTTGCCGCCGGTTACGCGACGCGCCTTTATCCTTTGACCCAGTCGAAGCCGAAACCTCTTTTGGACATCGGCGGCAAACCGGTCCTTGAATATATTCTCGGGCATATCGAGAAAATCGACGGCGTAGACGACGCCACCCTCGTCGTCAACCATAAATTCTATTCCCAGTTTGAAAAGTGGAAAAAATCATACCGTTCCTCCAAGCCGCTCGTCCTCTTGGATGACGGGTCCACCCATGAGGGCAATAGGTTGGGAGCGATCGGGGACATGCGCTTCACGATCCGTGAGCGGAAGGTGCGGTCGGACCTTTTGGTGGTGGCCGGCGACAACTTATTCGACATCGACCTCCGACCTTTTGTTCAATCCGCACAAAAAAAATCCCCCTTTTCCTCTGTCATGTTGTATGATGTAAAAGATTTTTCATTGGCGCGACAGTATGGCATTGTCGGTTTGGACGGAGAAAGCCGCATCGTTTCCTTTGAAGAGAAACCCGAACACCCCCAATCGACCCTTTCTGCGATGGGGGTCTACTATTTCCCAAAAGAGGTGTTGGGGCAGATAGACACCTACCTTCAGGGAGGATCGCCGCAAGATGCTCCCGGATTTTTCCTCCGCTGGCTCTCGCAGAAAGAGACAGTCTATGGATACCCTTCGACGGGGACATGGTATGATATTGGCGACCTTGCATCCTATCAGAAGGCTGCAGGCGCATTTAAAAAGGAGGTTAACACGTGAGGAGCGGTACTTATTTATTTACTTCTGAATCGGTCACAGAAGGCCATCCCGATAAGATTGCCGATCAAATTTCAGATGCCATTCTGGATGCTATTCTCGATAAAGACCCGAACGGACGGGTAGCCTGTGAGACACTCGTCACCACAGGGTTGGCCGTCGTGGCGGGGGAGGTCACGACCACCTGCTATGTCGACGTTCCGAAAATTATACGCTCCACGATCAAAGAGATCGGATATACCGATGCGGTCTATGGCTTTGATTATCTTACCTGTGGCGTCATCACAAGCATTCAGGAACAATCCCCGGATATCGCCTTGGGGGTCGATACGGGAGGCGCAGGGGACCAGGGGATGATGTTCGGGTACGCGACGAAAGAAACACCGGAACTGATGCCTCTTCCCATTATGCTCGCCCATCAGCTCACCCATGCCCTTGCAGAGATTCGGAAAGGGAAGGCGGTGGACTTCCTCCGTCCCGATGGGAAGAGCCAAGTCACGATTGAATATATCGATAGCCACCCAAAACGGGCCGAGGCGGTTGTCCTGAGCGCCCATCATAGCGATAAGGTCAAAATCAAAGAGGTTCGGGATGTCCTTAAAAAAATGGTGATTGACAAAGTAATCCCGAAAGGACTGATTGATAAAAATACAAAGATTTACATTAACCCGACAGGGCGTTTCGTGGTGGGGGGACCGCAGGGAGATACGGGGCTTACGGGAAGAAAAATTATCAGCGATACCTATGGCGGATACGGGTGTCACGGCGGCGGCTCCTTCTCGGGAAAGGATCCTACAAAGGTGGACCGTTCCGCCACCTATATGGCGCGCTACCTTGCCAAGAATATCGTCGCGGCGGGCCTTGCAGACAAATGTGAAATTCAACTCGCCTATGCGATCGGGGTGGCCGAGCCGGTGAGTGTGATGGTCAACACCTTAAGAACAGGAAAGGTTTCCGAAGAGAAACTCAAAAAACTGGTGCGGGAGAATTTCGATCTTACCCCCCGCGGCATCATCCGGGATCTCAAGCTCCGTCGCCCGATTTATAAAAAGGCCGCCTGCTACGGTCATTTTGGGAGGGCCGATGAAGATTTTACGTGGGAGGCTCTCGACAAAGTTCAGGTCCTGAAGAAGGGGGCCCAGCATGGTTAAGGGAGATGTTCGGAATCCCTCCCTCGCCGCCTTTGGGGATAAGCGGATTGAGTGGGCGGCGAAAGAGATGCCGGTTCTTCTTCTCATCCGGAAGCGATTTGTGAAGGAGAAGCCACTTCAGGGACTCCGGATCGGATGTTGTCTTCATATCACGACGGAAACGGCGAATCTCCTCTTGACTTTAAAAGCGGGGGGAGCGGAGGTGAGGGCCTGCGCCTCCAATCCCTTGAGCACGCAGGATGATGTTGCGGCGTCTCTTGCCTACCACGCACACATTCCGACCTTTGCCGTCTGCGGGGAATCTTCCTCCCGATATTATGCCCATATCCGTTCCGTCCTTGCTTTCAAACCTCATATGACGATGGACGACGGGGCAGACCTTATTTCAACCGTCCATAAGGAGAAAAGATCGCTGGTTCAAGGGATGTTGGGAGGCACGGAAGAAACAACAACCGGTGTCGTGCGGCTCAAAAGCCTTGAACGAAAGCATCTCCTTCTTTATCCTGTCATCGCCGTGAATGAAGCGGATACCAAGCACCTCTTTGACAACCGCTATGGGACGGGTCAATCCACGATCGACGGCATCCTTCGGGCAACCAATCTTCTTCTGGCGGGGAAGACGGTGGTACTTTCAGGGTATGGGTGGTGCGGCCGGGGTGTGGCAAGTCGCGCGCGGGGAATGGGGGCCAATGTCGTTGTGACGGAAGTCCATCCTGTGCGGGCCCTTGAAGCGGTGATGGACGGCTATCGCGTCATGCCGATGCGTCAGGCCGCCTCTCTTGGGGATCTTTTCGTGACATTAACCGGTGATATTCACGTGATCCGAAAAGAGCATTTTCTTTTAATGAAAGAGGGTGCGATTGTCTGCAATGCGGGTCATTTCAACGTAGAACTCGATCTCGAAGGCCTTCGGAAGATGAGCAGGAAGCGGAGGCTCCTTAAAGAATTTGTCGAGGAATACACACTTCGAAACGGGAAAAAGATTCATCTCCTTGGAGAAGGAAGACTCGTCAATCTTGTCTGTGGCGACGGACATCCTGCAAGTGTCATGGACATGAGCTTTGCCAATCAAGCCCTCGCCTGCGAGTACTTAAAAAAGCATGCCCGTACACTCGGCAAAAAAGTCTATGGCGTTCCGAAAGCAATCGATGAGAACATTGCACGGCTCAAACTGAAAAGTCTCGGCATCGGCATCGATACGCTCACCCCTGAACAAAAAACGTATCTCTCCTCCTGGGAATCTGGGACTTAACGGGCCTGCCACAGAAGTAAAATCCCTGCCGCTCCGAACACAAAATGGGTAATCCAGACCGAAAGCCAAGGGAGCAGGATTCCCTGAGTTCCCAGATTGCTTGTGATGATAAAACTGGCATAGAAGGTAAAACTTAACACGCCGCTGATGCCGACGCCTCTTAAGATTCCCGTTCCCCTCTTTTCCCGAAAGACAAAAGGAAATCCGATGAGGATCGTGACGACGTTCACGAAAGGAAAAGCAATCTTTTGGTGAAGTTCCACCATGATCCGGCGGATCACGGAGGGAGCCGCCTTTCCCTTGAGTTTCTTCAGGTACGCCCGGAGTTCCCGGGTGTTCATCATCTCCGTCCGAAGTCTTGCCTTGAGGAATTCCTCCGGTTTCGCCGAAGAAGGAAACCTTTCCTTGATAAAGAGGATCGGTTCCCCGATGATCTTTCCGTGGAGGTCAAGCCGGTATTTACTTCCTCGAGAAAGAATCCAGCTTCCCTCTGCCCAACGGGCCTCCCGCGCCTGGATCTTGAGGATCGGAATATGTTGTTCGTTGTCGCGGAGGATGACAAGATCTCGCAGAAGTTTCTTTTTAGGCTCAAAGGTGGTGGCATAGTAGAGATCTCCTTCCTCCGCAAAGAGCGCCACATTCTTTAGCACTTTGCCTTTTGAGGTCTTTCCCACTTCCAACTTTTCTTCCTTGATCGCGGTGAGTTTGACCATGGCCGATGGCACGACCGTTTCATTCACGACGAAAGAGACCGCCCCGACCAAAAGTCCTAGAAAAAGTAAGGGAGAAAGGATACGCGCAAGACTCAGGCCGCTTGCCCGCATCGCCGTCAACTCATGGTGTTTGTTTAAAAGGCCGACGCTGTAAAGGCAGGCCACCAGAACCGCAATGGGACTTGTTTGGACAAAGGTAAAGGGAATGAAATGGAGGTAAAAGACCAACAAAGTTGTGAGAGGCGTATGGAGTTTTAAGATCTCATCCAATCGGTTGAAGAGATCTATCACAATCGCCACCGAACTAAAGGTGAGAATGCAAATCATGAAGGGGACGAAAAAGGCCTTCCCCAGGTATCGGTCGAGGATCTTCATGAGCGTCCTTCCAAGGCATGACCCATGAGCAGGATGCCGACGGTAGCGAGGAGGATATTCGGGAGCCACATATTGAAGAAAGGGGTGAGGAGGCCGCGCAAACTGAGCGCTTCTCCCAAGGCGAGAAAAATCCAGTAGATGAAAGCGACCCCCATGCTGATCGCAAAGTTGATCGATAACTCCTTCCGGCCCGTGCGGATGGAAAGGGGTAGACCGATCAGGACAAAGACAAGGCTTGAAAACGCCATGGAAAGTTTTTTATGGATTTCCGTCCTGAGGGGAGCGGTGTCAATTCTCTCTTTTCGATATTTTTTGATCTGGCGCCTCAGCTCCCCGATCGTCATGTCTTTTGGTTTTTTGGAAAAGGTCTTTTCTTTGAAAGCGCTTGAAAGTTTGAGATTGATGAGATAGGTCCTAAAATTGAGTTTATAAAACGTCTCCGGACGCTGGGGATTCGGTTCGTCACTCGTTCCATCCGTGAGTTTAATCGTGATCACATCGCTTCCTGGAGCAGTGAGGATCCGCCCACTCCTCGCGATGATCGTTCGGGGAGGGCGGTTTTCTTGGGGTTGATAGATCCGGATATTTTTAAGAAGCCCATCATCAATCTCGTAGATGAAGAGAATGTAGTTTCCAAATCCTTCGATAAAGGTTCCTGCCTCAAGAATACTCGTCGGGTTTTTCACTCCAATTTCCTTGAGAAGTTTCCGATAAGCAAAATGGGTTTTTGGAAGAAGCCGGTCGCTCAAGGCGAGCGATCCAAGACTGAGGAGGAGTCCAAAGACGATGACAGGAAAGGAAAGCTTGAAAAGTCGGATGCCGCTTGCCCGCATCGCCGTAATCTCCCGATCCGCTGAGAGACGCCCGAAGACAAGCACCGTGCTCGTGAGAAGGGACATCGGGATGGTGAAATTCAAGAGAGAGGGCATGAGGTATCCGAAAAGTTTCAAGACAGAAAAGAAATTCACCCCTTTCGTCATCACCAGTTCCACCAGTTTTACCAGATTCCCGACGAGGAGCACGAAGGTAAAGAGGAGGATGGCGAGGAGGAATCCCACGATGATTTCTTTTAGGATATAGTTTTGGAGGATGTTCACCCCGTTAGACCTCCAACATTATCCCGTCAGACCAGAGAGGTCTAACGGGGTTCACGTGTTATCCTCTTGCCAGTGCCAACACGGAGATCCTCGCCGCCCCCGCTTTTCGAAGAGCCTCCGCACAGGCTGTAAGCGTTGCTCCCGTCGTCACGATGTCGTCGATCAGGAGAAGGCTTTTTTGGGCGTAAAGAGAAGAGTACCTCACGTGAAACGCCCCCTGGACATTCTCAAAACGTTCTTCCTTGGGAAGGCCCGCTTGGGGGAGAGTCGCGCGGTTCCGTATCAGGTTTTCGTTGGAAAAGGGGATCGTGAGGGAACGGGCGAGTGCTTTGGCAAGGAGTTCCGATTGGTTAAACTGTCGCTCCCTCTTTTTCCGTCGGAAAAGGGGGACGGGGAGAATCCAATCAAAGTGAAAGGTCTTGAGGTGCTCCCTTGCGAAAGCGATGAGGGGATTGGCCAGAGCATTTGCCAGTGGTTTTCTGCCTCGATATTTGAGGATATGGAGCACTTCTCGAACTCTTCCTTCATAGGGATAGAGGAACCAGAGACGTTCAAAAAGAAACGCCCTCCCCTCACAAGCGCCGCATTGGATCGCCGCCTCTGTGCCGATAAAATTTCTCCCGCAGGTGGGGCAGAAGGGAGGGAGATTCTTGGGAATGTGTGAAAGACAGGAAGGACAAAGGCCTCCCGCCTCCTCGAAAACAAGTCGCTTTCCGCAAAGAGGACAGGAAGTCGGGTAGACCAAGTCTAGGAAGAGCATTCCTAATTTTTTTACCACCCGTTGAGAGCCAAGCATACCGTTACCTTACCATATCTCCCCTTCCGCTTCAACTCTTCCGGAGGGCCTTTCCTTTTTATGCCAAGAGGGATATAATCCTAAATAAGGAGGCATGCAAAAATGTTCCGGAAGCTACTCGGAATCCTTTTACTGGCTGCGATGCTTTTGGGATGCGGTGAGCCTCTTGAAACGCCAGCGCCTAAAAAGCCGAACCCTCTCAACGCAGGAACGCCGTACCGATATCGGTAGCTGGCTTATTGACAAAACTTCCAAAGTGAGATATACTTATATTAGGAAAGCTCGACGGTGAAACGATGGTTGAGACGAGAGTTGAGGATTACGAAAAGCTGATTCAGAAAAAGGTTGCCAACAAGGTCGCCGACTACCACGATTACCGGGACTGCTGTCAGGAATGCAGGATCAGGGTGTGGCAATCCTTCGGGAAATACAGGGTCGATGACGCGAACGGGCTAACCCTCAAAAGCTGGGTCTCCCTTCAGATCGACTCCGCCATCAATAATTTTCTAAGAGACACCTATTATACGGAGCGGGCGAAACGGGAAGTACCCTATGGTCTGCTTTCGGATATGGAGTTTCTCCTTGGACGCCGCCTCTCCGATGAGGCCGAAGAGATAGAAGAGGAAGAATTCTTCAGAGGGGTTGGTCTTGACGAGATCTCGTCCGATCTCTTCAAGCGGTGGACCGAATCGAGAGAACGGGAGGAGACGGAGTTTAAGGAATTCGAATCCGAGATTCTAAAGAAGTTAAAGCCGATGCAGGTGGAAATCTACAAGATGCTCATAGAAGGATATACCCAAAGAGAAATCGCTGCGGGCCTCGACCATGGGGCCCTGAGCCAGCCGTATGTCCACAAACAGATCGGTGAGATCAAAAAAGTAGTTATCAAAATCCTGGGTCGTAGGGAATTATACTAACGGAGTCCACAAAAATTTAGAAGGCCGCCTCAGGCGGCCAATTTTTTTTCCCGCCGTTATCCGTACATTCACAACCATATTATTTTAAATAAGTTGCAAAGAAAGAGTAGGTTTTAGGCTTTGTGATTCAGGTTGAAAACCTTGTCAAGCACTTTGGCGTTCTCCACGCCGTTCGAGACATCTCTTTTCAGGTGGGGGAGGGGGAGCTCTTCGGTTTTTTAGGTCCGAACGGCGCAGGAAAGACCACCACCATCAATATGCTCTGCACCCTTCTCACCCCGACGAGCGGGAGGGCCCTGGTTGCAGGCCACGATGTGGTGCAGCATCCCACCGAAGTGCGCAGGTCGATCGGCATCATTTTCCAAGACCCTAGCCTGGACGAACGGTTAACCGCTCTCGAAAATCTCAAGTTCCATGCGATGCTCTATCACCTTCCCAAAAAAAAGACGGAGGAGCGGAGAGAAATGCTCTTGGAGATGGTGGGTCTATCCGATAGGCGTGGTGATCTGGTCAAGACCTTTTCGGGAGGGATGAAACGGCGCCTCGAAATCGTCCGGGGGCTTCTTCACTCTCCCAAAGTTCTTTTCCTGGATGAGCCGACGCTGGGACTCGATCCGCAAACACGCAATCACATCTGGAGCTACGTCAAGGAACTCCGCAGCAAAGAAGGGCTCACCCTTTTTCTCACCACCCATTATATGGAAGAAGCGGAACAGTGCGACCGGATCGCGATCATCGATGAGGGGAAAATCGTTGCACTGGACACACCCACCGCACTCAAACAGCGTCTCGGAAGTGACACCTTGGACGATGTCTTTGTCAAACTCATCGGCCGCGAGATTCGCGAGGAGAATGCCTCGCAGAAAGATCAGTTGCGGGATCTGCACAAGAAATGGATCGGGAGGATGCGGTAATGGAGTTCCAATCCCTCTACACGGTATGGCTTCGGGATCTGGTCCGTTTCCGCAGGGACCGTACCCAGATTTTAGGCGGCTTCTCCCGTCCGATGCTCTGGCTCCTTTTCCTCGGCGTGGGAATGGGTCCCGTGTTTCATTCGGGAGCGGGCGTTCCTTATATGCATTTTATTTTCCCCGGTGTCATCGCGATGAACCTCATCTTTGCTTCTTTTCTTTCAGCGATCTCGATCATCTGGGACCGTGAATTTGGGTTTTTGAAAGAGATTCTTGTGGCCCCCATTTCCAGAAGTGCGATCGCTTTTGGAAAGGCCGCAAGCGGCAGTACGATCGCCGTACTACAGGGGTTGGTCGTCGTCGCGTTTGCCCCCCTGGTGCATGTGCCTCTCACATTCGAGAAGATCCTGCTTCTCATCCCGTCCATGTTCCTCATCGCATTTACCTGCACCTCGATGGGGATTGTGCTGGCAAGCCGGATGACCTCTTTTGAGGGATTCGGAACGATTGCAAATTTCGTCATCATGCCAATGTTTTTCTTAAGCGGCGGGCTTTTTCCGCTGGATGGGATTCCGATCTGGCTTAAGGTTCTCACACATCTCAATCCTCTCACGTATGGCGTGGACCAACTTCGGTGGATCCTCTCAGGAGCGCACCGTTTTCCGATCGCTTTTGATCTTCTGTTCAATCTTCTCTTTTCAGCCCTGATGCTTAGCCTTGCTGTCGCTCTGTTTAAACGAAGCCCCGCCTGATTATGGTATACTTGTATCAAGATGCCGCAGACGCTTACCCTCCAACAACTTCTCGCCGGACACACCCACGAAGGGGCCCTTTATGAAAAGCTCCCCAATAAGGAACTCCGTTGTTTTGCCTGTGGCCACCGGTGTCTCATTCGGGAGGGAAGGGATGGTATCTGCCGAGTCCGGTTTAACCGGGATGGGATTCTCTATGTTCCGACAGGATATGTTGGGGCGCTCCAGTGCGATCCGATCGAGAAAAAACCTTTCTTTCATGCCTTTCCTGGCAGAGACGCCCTCTCCTTCGGTATGCTCGGATGTGATTACCACTGCCCGTATTGTCAGAACTTTTTGACTTCTCAGGTCCTTCGCGATCCGGATGTCATTTCTCATCCGATGCCAACCAGACCCAAGGAACTTGTGAGTCTTGCCAAAAAATATCATGCCCCGGTCATTGCCAGTACCTACAACGAGCCGTTGATTACGAGCGAATGGGCGGTGGAGGTGTTTCAGGTCGCCAAGCAAGAAAATCTCAAATGCGCCTATATCTCGAACGGAAACGGAACGCCGGAAGTTTTAAGTTATATCCGCCCCTGGGTCGACCTCTATAAGGTGGATCTCAAAGGATTTGACGATAAACAGTATCGGCAACTGGGAGGGGTGTTGAAAACGGTTCTTGAAACAATCGAACGACTCAAGTCGATGGGGTTTTGGGTGGAGATTGTGACCTTGACCATCCCGGGTTTCAATGACTCGGATGAGGAACTTGCGCAGATCGCAAAATTTCTTGTTTCAGTTTCACCGGAAATTCCGTGGCATGTGACCGCTTTCCACAAAGATTACAAGATGCAGGAACCGGACAATACCAATGCCAAAACACTTCTTCGGGCTGCGCAGATCGGCGAAGCCGCCGGACTAAAGTTTATTTATGCGGGAAATCTGCCGGGCCAAGTTGGAAAATATGAAAACACCTATTGCCCTGGCTGCAAGACGCTTCTCATCGAACGTCACGGCTATACGATTTTGAAAGATCTCCTCACACCCACCGGTGTCTGTCCAACATGCAAACGAACGATCCCAGGCGTTTGGAATTGAAAAGAATCCTAATCGTTTTACTTTTCGTTTTAGGGTTCATTCCGATCGCAGCATCTGACACAACAAAGAAGGTCTCGGAGACTCCTGAACAAAAAGCGAAAGCGGATCGATTCCTTGCCGCGCAAGAAAAGGGGAAACCGATCAAAGGAGATACAATTCAGAAACCGCTTGAAACCAATCCTGAAAGAACTCTTATCAAAAAGCTCGAAACCCATTCTCCTAAGAAATTACGAAGTGCATCCACTTCCCCCCAAAGAGAACCGATCAAGAAGCCGATCGAGACCCATTCAATCCCCCTTAAAAAGTTAGGAGAGGGTGATCAGAAGAACGAAGCCCGCGTGAGCCGGTTTAAGCCCGAACAGATCCAAAATCGACTCCAAACCGGAGAAAAAATAGGCCCCAAATAATCCATTTCATATCTATATATAATTTAAAGTGTTATGATGTGTTAGTAGACGCAGAAGTTATAAATACTCCCTTGAAAAATCCTCTTCTCTAAGGTATACTTTCCCCATAAGTTTCAAGTTGGAAGAAAGTCCTTTCAGAGAATGGTAAACCAGCCGAGAGGCTGGGGCACAAAACTGCGGATCTGAACGATAGACTGCCGAGTTGCCTGAAAATGGAACTCGGTTTTTTGTTTACCCCGATTTGAAACTCTTTTAAAACCATGCGCATCATCTCACTGATCCTACTTGAATGTTTTCTCTTCACCACCCTTCCTTTGGACTGGGCCTGGGCAGGGGAGCGTTTCCCTTCCGCAGTGGGGAGACGTTTTTCCCCTTGCCCAGGCTCTTCTTTGTTGAGGCCAAAATCGGCCGCCTTTGACCCGACCCTTCGACAAGCGATTTCTGGGACATCCGCAAGAGATGGCGGTGAACATACCGTCAGCCCTCTGGCCAAGTCTCCCCAGTTCCATTCCAGTTATGTCTTGCTTGGACGGGGTCTTCCGACCGAAATTCTTGGGGGAAAAATTGAAATTTTTAAAGGGGTTCAGGCCGTTGATGCGAGAGGCTATCTCGTTCCTCACAAACCTCCAACAAGTCCTTATACCCTTTTCTCGCAACTTTTGAACAAAGACGAAGAGCCGTATCGGAAGACAAGGGAGCTTTTTGCAAGTCTTGCACGGCATCATCATTTCAGGTTTGCCCGCGGGATGAAAACACTCCTCCGCAGAGAAAGCCGCGAGCGTGTTCTGGTCCATGAAGCCCTTGCAGACCCTGCCCATGCACCTCCAGAGGAAATTTTCTGGGAATTCTGGGTCACTCTTCTCCGCTCCTCAGCCATCCGTCACGATCCGGAACTGATCGGATCTTCTGCCATTGGATTTACTCCTCAAGTCTTCGGTCTTCTCGGAGAAATGGGGCGTCTTCTTCTTATCGAGAAACCAAAAAGAGAGAAATTGAAGGAATATCTTGAACAACTTTCCGACAAAGGGGTCATTTCCGTTGACAAAGATTTCCTAAACCGCTATATGGCAACGGTCGACGAGATTGAAAGGCGTTTTGCGAGAAATTTTATCGATCTCTCGAGAGGCACCCGCCAGATTTACACCAATTTTGCATTGAGTCTTGCCATTCCTCCCATTGTACGCCTCCTCAATCCAAAAGGATGGCCGGAGGAAGCGCTTTCCGATGTGAATATCCCGCAAGATTTTAGAATCCATCTTTCCACGGCGCTCAAACGTCTTCGACGGGCAGAAGAGTATCAACGGGTCGTCCGGACCATCAACGGAGAGGGAGACCCAGAGGTTCCGGAAACGGCTATCATTGGGGATATTAAAGGAGATGCAAGGGCGCTCAATCTCATGCTCCAGAGAGCGGTGGAACGGCGGGTGGATAAGATCATCCTCATGGGAGACCTGTTCGGAAAAAGCCGTGGTCGCTCGCTTGGCGGAGGATCTCCTCTTGTTGTGCATGACATGCTTCGGGAGTTTGAAAAAAAGTTTGAAGGAAGAGGGGTCTATATCTTCCAACCGGATGACCTTGTCTTTCTTTTTACCATGATGGGTTATCCTGGTTTGGATGGGGCTTGGGACAGTGTGTATGGTGGTGAGGCCTTCCTTGAGGCAAGGAATAAAGAAATTCGTTACTACAATGATGAAGTGATTCGGCAAGAAGAAGGGGAAGAAACGAAACTCATTCCAGAACTCGATCTTCATAATTTCCGGGAAGACCCACGGCTCAGGGAGATTGCCGAAGAATGGATCAAAATGCGGTTTTATACTTACCATTTGGATGAATTTGGAGTTCTTTATGTAGGGGGCTCACTTCCTGGCGCTTTAGGAGGGGGGAAAGAAGTTTCCTTTTCGGATTGGGATAGGAAGGAGGAACTGATCCGGACCACCGATACGTTCAAGGCAAATGTCTTCCATGATCTCATGAATGTGGAGCTTTCACCGGTGATGGCTGCGGGTTGGAAAGAGGACAGTCAGAAATTGAATCTTGAGGAATTTCTTCCATCGATCCAGGTGGATGGAGAGGGAGGACATGAAGTCACCGCCATCATGACGGGGGCCCCGAACTTTAATATTCAAAATAGGAGCATGGGGACTGACTTTGATGATCCGGTCGCTAAGGGAGGGGCAGGAATTGCACTCCGGTTTATCGGGCGGGACGGCGTCCAAGTAGATCGTTTCGTAGACGGAGAGTGGGTAACACAAACAGAAGAATCTCCTAAGTCCTTTTTGGAAAGGGTGCAGGCAAATCACACGCGTCGGATCAAAATCGTTTCGGAAGATCTTGCTCGAGAAGATAAAAAAGTTCTTTCTCTCTTAACACGGCGTGACATTTCCGAGGAAAACGAGATTCTCCGGTGGGTCAGACAGATCCAAAACGACGTCCAAAGAGGAGCAAAAATTTCAGAACTCGTGGAGGGACCTCTGATGAAGGTTGCGGAAGAGGTCTTGTATATAGGAGGGAAGATGCCGAATCGGGAACAACTGGCTCAGGTCCTGGGCATCGAGGTCTTCCACGGGAATATTCTCTACAACGAAGAGACAAAGGAGACGGTTCTTCTTGTGGGTCAAGAAGGAATCGGCCGTTCCTATATGACATGGCTTCTGGTTGGGGCGAAAGATCCCATGACGGGTAGACGCCTCTATCCAGGCTGGACTTTAATGAGTCATGAATTGACACGGCTCTTTGCGATCGGTGGAAAGATTTTCGGAGGGACGCGGCCTTTGCGCGAACTTCGTCCAGAGTGGCGGGAGCTTTATTATCTGGATAAAGAAGGAGAAGTAAAGAAAACAGGTATTTTACCAAAGGAAGCGGTCGTTAAGATCTCAAGGATTATTTTGCTTACAGACGAAGAGATCACTATGGTAGCACGGTCAAGGATGAAGGAACTTTTCAAGAAAGGCGGGAAGACTTTGCATGGAGAAAAAGTCGAGCAGATTCTTGCGATTCAGGAGAAGGCAAGCCAGATCCCATCAGATGCCTTAAAAGAGGCATTGTACAAGGTCCATATTGAAAAATTCCATGTCGGTGTCACCCGAGATATCCGAAGTCTGCGGCTTCCGAGAATTGCAGCGATCATCGATGCGGACGTGGGGCAGAAGTGGTGGGGCTCCCGATGGGGCGCTTGGTTCCTGGCCCATTTCCCGCCAGGAAGCAAGTTGTCTCAGGTCCTCAAGGAGTTGCGGCACGAAAGGGAATTCCCTGCAGCGGGTCTTTCCAAAAGAGAACAGAAGGTGGGGCGGGGCGAGGGAAAGGGCGCTTCCGACGGTGGCGAGAAGCGGGTTGAAGCAATCGTTCCAGTGACCAACCCTCTGGGGCTTCATGCAAGACCCGCTGGAATGATTGCCAAGGTTGTAAATGCGTCCAAAAGTAAAGTTGCCATCATGCATGTTAAAACGGGCGAAGTTGCAAATGCCAAGAACGTTATGGAACTGATGATACTCGCTGCAGAAGAGGGAGACGAACTCAAGATCATGGTCGAAGGAGAGAATGCGGAAGAGATCCTCGAGCTCATTAAGGCGGAACTCCGTATAGAGTATACCCCGGAGGAGGAAGGGGCTCAAGATGGCCATCGCAAGATTTTACTTGAAGAGGCTCTTTCTACAGACAAGAAGAGGTCAATTCTCCCGATGGTGTTTCAGGATATCAACGGCCTTGTCGAAATTCCGACGCTCTTCCATCTTACTCAGAAAGGACTTTTTGGGACGGAGGAAAGAGACTATGGTCTGTTTGGGGAAGGCGAGCAGGAGGTAGCCCTTCGACACATTGCAGAAATTTTTAATCCTGAGAAGCCCGAGAAAAATATGGGGAATCTTTATGGCGCGATGCGGGTCATGGCGCTTCAGGGATGGGTGAGGGTGAAAGGGGTGGATGAGGGGACGACTTACACCCTTACCCCTCAGGGAAAAGTTGCTGTGACGATGGCAAAGGGGGGCTATCTTCCTGAAGAACTGATCCAAGCGATTGAACGTTTTAGGGAATACTACCCGCATTATTTTCGAGGTCCTCCACCCAGAAAGCAATCCGAAATTAAAAAGCGTGAAGAGGCGCTTAGAGAATATCGCAAACTTGTCGATCTCAGTATAAAAGGGTGGTATCTTCCCGAGGCCTCTCATTACGTCTCTACGGGTCTTTTGAAAGGAGAAGAACTCTATATTGCTGAGCGGGTTACCGAACAGATCCGGAGTTATCTGACTGGAATGATTAGAAGCCCAACTCTTGCAGCGATCGGCTTCGGTCTCTATCGACATCATGAAAACCAGATTACCAGGATCGGGCCTTCCGTCTTAGAGAAATTTAAAAAAGACAGTACGTTGAATCTTGAGCAGCTTGGGAAAAGGTATAACCGCGATTTCTTGGATGTGGCCTTCGATCTTTTGGAGTCTCAGAAATTTCTGACCCGCGACGGTGAAAAGGGAGAAGTCATTCGTCTGACACCGCTCGGCCGCGCCCTCCTTTCGAAATTTGGAAGTTATGGGGTACCCGTCGCCTATCTTAAATCGTACCAACTCCTCCATGAGATCCTTTGGGGAGATCCGGACCCGTGGGGGATCTCCGACGACAATCATATTCATCGGCTTTTGGACATCTTAGGGTCAGATCGTGCCCATGAGGCGTATCTTGAAAGTCTGAAAGCGCGCGATAAAAAGATCTTTGACTTACCGATTGAAGAACAGCCGATCGGGATCGCCACAACGGGGGCCGGCGCCGGGCACCTGGTGGTCGAACGGGTTAAGTCTATTGTCGAGAACACAGAGGGGGGAAAGCATCTAAAAACCCATCCCTTGGTGGCGATCGCTTCGGACTATAACGAAGACTCGCTCGATACCTTGAGGGGCACACTCACGAAAGAACTTAGAGACTTAGAAGGCGTTTTCTTTAAAGTCCTATGGGGAGATGCCACCGATCCGGATGAATTTGCTGCGGCCATCAAAAAGTTAGAGATTCCAGAGGTCGGTCCACTTGAGGCGAAAGACTTTTATCATACTCAAGAATTTATTCCTCATGAACGAAATCTCAAGCTTTCTATAGATGACCCAACGCATGGTCGTGAAAAGGCGATGGAGATTATTCGTGAGCAAATAGGAAAAGTGGATCGCGGGGCGCTCTGGGAGGCCTTAAAGGCGTCAGGGGAAAGAGATCTTCCTGAAAAGGATAATTTCTTAAGGAAAAATGTCGTTGATGACGAAACGGTAGTAGCGCTGGTCGTTCAACAGCTCACCACCTCCGGTTCCAGTAAGGGCCGCCTTGTTCCATCCGTGGTCCTCTTTGCAGACCTGATCCAGTTCTTCAAACGATGGGCCCCCTATGCCCGGCACGGTTTAAGCCTCTTGGAACTTCACACGCCGAGGACTGAAGAGATGGAAGAAGAAATTCCGAACGATCCCAACGTCCGCATGAAGGTGGAATCGGTCGCTGCCGTCTCTTATTGGGGGACCCATTATCTCTCCGCGCAATGGATTATTCCATTCCAAGATCATCGGCTCGCAGCGGTCCTTGCGGGCCTCGACCTCAAAGAAACAGAAGTCTGGCCGAAACCCCAAAGTGGTCTCCCTGTTGGGGTTAGTCTTGCAATCTACCAAGAGAAGGAGACCGCCCGTGACGGCGGTGAAAAGAAAATTGAAGGAACGTTCGTGGTGAGGAATCTCCTCGGTCTTCACCTAAGGGTGCTTACGGACATTGTGAAGGTCGCACGGCGATTTGATGGAACTCAAATTCGGTTGATGAATGTGACGGGGAAAAGTGGCGCAGCAAATGCGAGAAGTATTCTATCGCTCATGATGCTTGCTGCAGAGCGGGGTCATGCTGTGAGACTGACTGTAGAAGGAGAGGGTGCGGAAGAAGCATTTGCGGCGGTAAAGTTCCTCATCACTCAGAAAGACGATGGAACTGTCCAGGACGGCGGGCGGCGGGATGCATTGGAGGAATCGGGACCAAGTCCCGCCTTCGAAAGGGGAAGGTCTCCGCTTCAAAGGGACTTAGTCCCAACTCGCCTTAGACCTGTTCCTAGGGTGTCGCCGAGGGAGAGGCTGGTGGAACAGGCGATTTGACGTTGAGTTTTCTTCCTAAATCTGCTATAATTTTTTCACTATGACTGCACCCAACACAACAGATTCTACCTATTACAAGCATGGCTTTGGTCTCAAAGGGGAGATCAAAGAGACCCTGGTCGAGGACTACCATAGCGCCCTCGTGGAGAAACTGAAGGCGGAGGGGCACACGTATCGCACCGGGGATCTGACAATCCGCCTCGCTCAGGAGTTCGGTTTCTGCTACGGCGTCGACAAGGCGGTTGACTACGCGTATGAGACCCGACTCAAATTTCCGGAACGGAAAATTTACCTCACCAGCGAGATCATTCATAATCCCCGGGTGAACAATCGGTTGAAAGAGATGGGAATTTCGTTTTTGAACGGGCGAGGATTTGATGCGGTCCCGCCGGATGCGGTTGTTTTGATTCCTGCTTTCGGGGTGCCGGTTGCGGATCTTGAGAAACTGAAGGCGAAAGGGTGCATCCTCGTCGATACGACCTGCGGGTCGGTGGTCCATGTCTGGAAACGGGTGGAACGGTATGCGCAGGACGGCTATACAGCGATTATTCATGGGAAATTCGATCATGAGGAAACACGCGCCACCTCTTCGCGTGCCACGCAATTTCCGGGCGGAAAATTTCTTGTTCTTCTTGATCTCGACGAAGCGAAAGAGGTGTGCAGCCACATGTTAAACGGCGGTTCCAAGGAACTCTTTTTGAAAAAATTCGGCCGGGTCGCTTCGCCCGGCTTTAATCCGGAGAGAGACTTGGAACAGGTGGGGTGCGCCAATCAGACCACGATGCTCTCCAGTGAGTCACTGGCAGTCGCCAGACTTTTCGGCGAGACGATGGCAAAAAAATATGGCCCGGAAAATCTCGACACCCATTTCCGCTCTTTCGACACGATTTGTAGTGCCACACAAGAGCGGCAGGATGCGGTAATCAGTCTTTTGGAAGAGGGGGTCGACGTGATGGTCGTCGTCGGCGGTTACAACAGTTCCAATACCAATCATCTCTGCGAAATCGCCGTTTTAAAAACGCGCGCCTACCATATTGAAGATGCCGCATGCATCATTTCTCGGGAAGCAATCCGCCATAAGCCGGTTGGAAAAAAGGAACTCACTGTCACGTGCAAATGGGCGAAGGAAGGCCCCATTCAAATAGGAATTACCTCAGGGGCTTCGACACCCGACCGGGTGATGGGCGAGGTGATCGATCGGCTTGTTACCGTTCTGGCAGGCAAAGAACTAATGACAAATGACAAAATCCAAAGCACAAAATAAATCCAAATCCCAAATGACAAATCCCAAAGTCAAGGTTTTGTTATTTGGAATTTGTACTTTGTCATTCATTTGTCATTTGAATTTTGGTATTTGTCATTGAGAATATTTCTCCTTCCTTTTTTGATCTTTTCCTTCGCTTTCGTCTCTCCACTTTCTGCCGATACCGTCACCCTCAAAAACGGAAACCCTGTCTATGGCATCGTCGTCGAAGAAGATGAAGAAAAGGTGATCGTTGAGTTTGATCAATCCGCGACAATGACGTTCTCAAGGAATGAAGTCGATCGTATCGTTTATTCCTCCGAAGAAGAACGGAAAACCCTCCGTGCCGAGTGGAATAAGAAACCGCAGGCTCCCCCGCAAACCGTTCTTCCAAGACCCCCCCTTCGAGGTGTCGCAACAGTTCCTCTTACGCCGACAACTGAAAATCAACTCATTCTTTCCGAGGGAAAATGGTGGGTGCGCAAGACTCAGCATTTCGTCGTTTACTACCAAGATCTGACTCAAGGAAAGGCGGTGGCGGATAGGGCCGAGTATTATTTGGAAAAAATTGTGGGTGACCTCCGCCTCCGCGGCTACGACCGGAAGAAGAAATATACAGTTTTTGTGGTGCGCGAGGAGTCCCAATGGCTCCGTTTCCTGAAGAGTCTCGGCATCCAGCCTGAATTGACCGGCGGTTTTACGATGGGGGCGAGGACGAGGGAAATCTTTTTGTACGGTCTTTCTATCCCCTATTTACAAGTTGCCTTTCCTCATGAGTTGACCCATATCTTTCTCGAAGAAATGGCCCAGGGAAATCAGATCCCCCCCTGGTTTAACGAAGGATTTGCCAATTACGAAGGAGGCATTATCGGGATCGATGAAGATCTCCTTTTCGAGGCGGCCCGAAATGGAAATCATATCCCTCTCTCAGAACTGGTTCATCGCACTTCTTACCCGGCGGACGTGGAACAGAAAAAACTCTTCTATACGGAGTCTGAAAAACTGATTGAGTTTCTCATCACGCAATATGGACGCCGTCCCTTTGGGGAATTCACAGAAATTCTCCTGAAGACCGGTGATTTCGAACAGGCCTTCCGCACCATCTATAGCGGTAAGATTGGTCACCTCGCCCAACTTGAGGCGCTGTTGCTTCAGTATATTTCTGAGTAACCCTTTTATTTTAAATGGGTTATGTCATATACCTTCCCTTACCTTCCCTCCTTATTTCTGACAGAAATACTTGACAGCATCACCCTGGCATGGTACACTTAATAAAGAAGATAACTTTAGTCTGGATTACAGAACCTCTTAGGAGGAATAGGGATGAGGATTACCAACAAAGGCGAGTATGGGTTGCGGATCGCCATGCGGCTTGCCCGTAATTATGACAATGGCGAACCGACGACCACCCATGAGATCGCGCAAATTGAGCATCTTCCAGAGGATTATGTTCAGAAACTCTTGTGGAAGCTTCTCCGGGCGGGCTTGATTGAAAGTCGTCGAGGTGCGAAAGGCGGGTTTGTCCTTGCCAAACCACCGCGAGAGATTACGGCACGGCAGATTGTCTGGACCCTTGAAGGGGGCGTTTTTGAAGTCGCCTGCATCCGCTTTATGGAGGGGGAGAAACGGTGTATGTATCTCGACCTCCACGACTGTGGCCTCCGGGCGCTCTGGGTCAATATCTACAAGAAGGTGAACGAACTCCTGACGGAAGCGAACTTGGAACTCTTGATCCAAGAGGAAGACAGGGTGAAGGAACGGCTTACCGCGATGGCGGGTCGGAAAGTGATTCCGCTTACACCACACATTTGAGGAGATCATGGAACAGATCTATTTAGACCATACATCCAATACCCCGCTTCTCCCGGAAGTCCGGGAGGCGATGGCGCCCTACCTCCACGGAGAATTCGCCAATCCGTCGAGTCTGCATCGTGGGGGACGGAAGAATGCGAAGGCGCTCGAGGAGGCGAGGGAGAAGACCGCCTCTCTCATCGGCGCCAGGGGGGAAGAAATCATTTTTACTTCCTGCGGGACGGAAGCGAATAACTTTGCCATGAAAGGTCTCGCAGCCGCGCATGAGAAAAAGGGAAGACATATTGTTGTTTCGAGCATCGAACATTTTTCTATTCTGCATGCGGCCCGGCGTCTGGAACGGCAGGGGTATCGGGTGACACGTGTGCCCGTAGATCAGGCCGGTTGGGTGGATCCTCAAAAAGTCCGTGAGGCGATCGCACCCGATACAGTGCTCATTTCAATCATGCATGCAAATGGTGAAGTCGGCACTCTTCAGTCGATTCGGGAGATTGCTCAAGTGGCTCAGGAGCATGGAATTCTTTTTCATACGGATGCTGTGAGTTCCTGCGGCACGATTCCGACGAATGTTTCGGAATTAGGTGTTGCTGCACTCACCCTTACGGCCAATCAATTTTATGGGCCGGTCGGTGCAGCGGCCCTTTATGTCCGAAAGGGAACAAAGATGCTCCCTTTCTTCGACGGAGGCGGCCAGGAGGAGGGTCGGCGCTCCGGCACGGAAAATCTTCCTGCGATTGTGGGGATGGGAAAGGCAGCGGAACTGGCCCTCTCTCACATGGAGGAGCGGACGACCTCTCTTTTAAAATTGCGGAATCGGCTGATGGAAGGACTTATTTCCGTCGAGGAGGTTTATTTGAACGGTCATCCCACGCAGCGTCTGCCGGGGCATGTGAGTATTTCGGTTGCCCATGTCGAAAGTGAACCGCTTCTTCTTTCGCTCGATATGGAAGGAATTTCTGTCGCCAGCGGCTCTGCCTGTAATTCAAAGGCGATGAAGAGTTCCCATGTCCTTCAGGCCATGGGGGTCCCGGAACTTCTTGCGCGAGGCACAGTTGTTTTGACGTTGGGCATCGGGAACCGGGAGGAGGAGATTTCGGTTGTCCTTGATATTTTTCCGAAAGTCGTTGAGAGACTCCGGAAGTTGAACAGAACTCCTATACCCCAAGAAGTGAGGAGTGTGAGATGAAATTTCCAATTTTTTTGGACAACATGTCGACGACCCGTGTCGATCCACGGGTTTTGGAGGAGATGCTTCCTTATTTTTCCGAGGAATATGGAAACGCTGCCAGTCGGAACCATCCGTATGGATGGAAGGCGGAGAGCAAAGTGGATGAATCACGGACGCGGATTTCACAACTGATCCACTGCGATCCCAAAGAAATCGTCTTTACCTCCGGCGGAACCGAATCGTGCAACCTCGCCCTTAAAGGGATCTGTGAGATCTATCGGGAAAAAGGGGATCACCTTATCGTCGGAGCAACGGAACACCGGGCGGTCATCGATACCACCCGCCGGCTGGAACGGAGCGGCTTCCGCGTGACCTACCTCCCGGTGGACAAAACGGGTCTTGCCGATCTCGAAGCGCTCAAGAGAGAGATCACGGATAAGACCATTTTAATTGCGCTCATGTATGGCAATCATGAAATCGGAACGATTCATCCGGTCACCGAGATTGGGAAGATTGCAAAAGAAAGGGGAATCCTCTATTTCTGTGACGCGGCAGCATCACAAGGATATATCCCTATTGACGTGGAGGCGATGGGGATCGATCTTTTGGCCCTTTCCGCCCATAAGATTTATGGACCTAAGGGGATCGGTGCCCTCTATGTCCGGAAGAAAAATCCAAGGGTCCGTCTTGCCCCGATCTTAGACGGCGGAGGGGCGGAACGGGGGATGCGGTCCGGCACCCTCAATGTTCCAGCGATTGTCGGATTTGGAAAGGCGTGTGAACTTGCCCTTGCGGAGATGGAGACGGAGCGGGAAAGACTCTGGAAGTTGAATGAAAAGCTTCGCACAGCGATTGAATCCTCTTTGGACTATGTTCATTTGAACGGACATCCGACGCAGAGACTCCCGAATATTCTCAATATGAGTCTTGAGTTTGTGGAAGGGGAGTCGATTCTCATGGGGATTAATGACATTGCCGTTTCTTCAGGGTCCGCCTGCACCACCGCGACCCTTGAGCCTTCCTATGTGCTCATCGCATTGGGGGCTGGGGTGGAGCTGGCCCATACCTCAATCCGTTTTAGTTTTGGTCGTTTTAACACGGAGGAAGAGATTGATTTCACCGCCAAGAGAGTGGTTCAAACCATTACAAGACTTCGGGAGATGTCACCTCTTTATGATATGGCGAAAGAAGGCATCGATTTAAAGAACGTTACATGGAAGCGGGAGTAAAGGAGGGGTTCTATGTCGTACTCACAGAAAGTGCTTGATCACTTCAACCATCCGCGCAACATCGGCAGTTTCGAGAAGAATGAAAAAAATGTCGGAACAGGGATCGTGGGTGCTCCGGAGTGTGGAGACGTGATGAAACTTCAAATCAAGGTGGAAAACGACGTGATCGTCGATGCGCGCTTCAAGACCTTTGGGTGCGGAAGTGCGATCGCCTCTTCGAGCCTTGCCACCGAGTGGATGAAGGGGAGGACGATCAACGAGGCGTTCCAGATCAAGAATACCGAGATTGTGAAGGAGTTGTCGCTTCCACCGGTCAAGATTCACTGTTCGGTTTTGGCGGAGGATGCGATCAAAGCAGCCGTCGAGGATTATCGGAAGAAAAAGGTGGCGGGGGTCTGATCATGATCATCGTGACGGAAAAGGCTGTTCAAGAACTCAAGCAGCTCCTCGAGAAAGAGCATAAGCCAAGTCTTGCGGTCCGCATGGCTGTAAAAGGTGGAGGCTGCTCAGGTCTCACCTACCACCTTGCCTTTGAAGAGAATCCTCCGAAGGAAACCGATAAGGTCTTTGAGACAAACGGCATCAAAGTCGTCGTCGACATGAAAAGTTACCTGTACCTTAACGGGACCCTCCTCGACTATACCACAAGCCTCATGGGATCCGGGTTTCAGTTTAATAATCCGAACGCGAAGAAAAGTTGCGGCTGTGGCGTGTCATTTAGTGCGTAAGTTAGCCAAACATGACGACAAAGGGAATCAATGAGCAAGATTCTGGGAATTGATTTAGGCACGACCTTTAGCCTCATCGCCATGATGAAGGATGGGAAACCGGTCTGCATTCCGAATGCCGAGAGGAGAACCCTTCTCCCGTCGGTCGTCTCTTTTGACGAAGAGGGTCGCCCAATCGTCGGAGAAAAGGGAAAGGCGAGGCGGGTGACCCATGCGGCTCAGACGGTCTATTCGGTGAAGCGATTCATGGGACGGGGCACGGAAGAGGTTTCTCAAGCCCTGAAACAGGTTTCCTATCGAACAGCCCCTTCCAGTGGGGGCGTCATTCGCTTTTCTGTCGGAAAAAAGGAGTATACCCCTCCAGAACTTTCGGCCCTTATCCTTCGGGAACTCAAAGTTCAGGCAGAAATGCATCTCAAAGAGACGGTTGAACAGGTTGTGATTACGGTACCCGCCTATTTTAACGACAGCCAAAGGCAAGCCACCAAAGATGCGGGAAAGATCGCGGGACTTGAGGTTATCCGGATTATCAATGAACCGACGGCCGCAAGTCTTGCCTATGGGATGCAGAATAAAAATCGCGGATTCATTGCCGTCTACGATCTCGGTGGAGGGACATTCGACATTTCTATTTTAAAAGTGCAGGACGGACTTTTTGAGGTTCTCGCAACAGCAGGAAATACGACCCTCGGTGGAGACGATTTTGACTATCGGATGGCGGAGGCGGCCCTTCAGAGGGGCCTCGACAGGGGGGCATTAAAGACAGTGACACCCCAGCAGCGCGAAATCGCCCGGGTCGCGGCGGAGAAAATAAAGTGCACCCTTTCGGCAAAGGGGAAAGCACTCCTTTCGATTCCTATGGAAGGGACATCGCGTCGGATCGAGGAGGAATGGACCCGTCAAGATTTTGAACTTTTAATTCAGGATCTGGTTGCGTCCACCCTTACCCTCTGTGAGCGCTCTTTAAAAGATGCGCGCCTGACAAGAGAAAAGATTGATGAGGTCATTCTCGTCGGCGGATCCACACGGATCCCTTTGGTCCTGGAGAGTGTAAAGCACTTTTTTGGGAAGGAGCCGCACTGCGATCTCAATCCGGATGAGGTGGTGGCCATGGGTGCGGCCGTTCAAGGAGAGATCCTTTCCGGAGGCATTCAGGATATGCTCCTTCTGGATGTGATTCCTCTTTCGCTCGGGATCGAAACCTACGGCGGCGTCATGTCCAAAATCATTGAGCGGAATTCAAAAGTGCCTTGTTCCGTAAAGGAGTCGTTTACCACTTTTGTCGATGGGCAAACGTCGGTAGCGATCCGGGTTTTTCAAGGGGAACGGGAGCTCGTGAAAGATAACCGGAGTCTTGCCCAATTCGACATCAAGGTCGAACCGATGCCGGCAGGACTTCCCCGGATCGAAGTGGAGTTTATGGTGGATGCCAATGGGATCCTGAAGGTATCCGCCCAGGAGCAACATCGCGGCAAAGAGGTCTCGATCCAGGTCAAACCCTCTTACGGCCTCACCGACTCCGAGGTCGACCGGCTGGTGAAAGAATCATATGAATATGCCGAAGGGGATATCCGCGCCCGCCAACTCATCGAGGCACGGAACGAAGCGGAGGTGGTGAGTCGGGGAACGGAAAAGGCCTTAAAAGAAGGAGACAGTCTCATTTCTGAAGAAGAACGTCGTTCGATTGAAGCGTCTCTCGTTTGTCTTAAAACGATTGTTAAGACAGAGGACCACTTTGCTATTTTAAGAGCCATCGAAGCGCTCGAGGAAAACGCGAGACCCCTTGCCCTCTCGCTCATGAATCGTGCCGTTGCGGCAAAACTTCAGGGACGTCCTGTGAAGGAGGTACTCAGAGACTTTGCCAAAAATAAAATTCCTGCCTCTTAATAAGGAATTTGAGGTGGCAGCGGGCAAGACCATTTTGGAGGCGGCCTTGGAGAACCACGTGCACCTCGAGCACGCCTGTGGCGGAAACTGCGCTTGCACCACATGCCACGTCTACATCCGCGAGGGGATGCAGAACCTTACCGAAATGCAGGATGATGAGGCGGACCGGATGGATACCGCCACCGGCATCACCCTTCAGTCCCGGTTGGGATGCCAATGCAAAATTCGTGGGGATGTCGTGGTTGAGGTTCCTCTCCACAATGTGAATATCGTAAGCGAAAGTGATCTTCTTCCAAAAAATGATTGATTATCATATTCATACCAAACGGTGTGGACATGCGGTGGGGGAGATGACCGAATATGTGGAGCGAGCACTCTCCGTTGGCCTTTCGGAGATAGGATTCAGCGACCACCTCCCCTTTCCCCATAAGAGGGATTCGGGATATACGATGGCACTGGAAGAACTCCCCGACTATGTAGAGGAAGTGGAACGACTTCGCAAACAGTATCCGAAGATCCGGATTAAGCTCGGGATCGAAGCGGATTATTTTCCGGATCTTGAAAAGGAAACGGAGAAATTGATCAAGGCCCACCCTTTTGATTATGTCGTCGGCTCCGTCCATTTTATCGACGGGTGGGGGTTTGACATTTCCGAGCAGAAAGAGGGCTGGAAGGGAAAAGACGTAGACGGGGTCTATCGGAAATATTTTAAACTCTTGCGCCAATCGGCAACGCTCTCTTTTTTTGATATTATCGGTCATACAGACCTTGTGAAGAAATTTGGCCATCGGCCCAGCGTTGCACTTGAACAGGAAATCGAGGCCACTGCCCGGTGCTTCAAGGAGGCGGGGGTGAGTGTAGAGATCAACACCTCAGGGCTTCGCAAACCGGTGGGCGAGATCTATCCTTCCGCGATTCTTTTGGAGGCATACTACACCCAGGGGGTGCCGATCGTCTTCGGATCGGACGCGCATGAGCCTAAAGAGGTGGGCCAAGATTTTGATCAGGCTCTTTTGTTTGCCCGGAAGACCGGTTATACAGAGGCTCTTGTGTACGAACAAAGAAAAGTGAGTGGGCGCTATGCGCTCTAATGGGATGGAGAAAGGAATGGCACGAAAGTTGGAACTGGTCACCTATGGTGCGAAAGTTTTGCGTCAGAAGGCGGCTCCTATTGAGGAGATTACCGACGAGATTCGCCGACTCGGTCAAGAGATGCTCCAGGCGATGTATGCGGAGGGGGGAGTGGGACTTGCCGCGCCACAGGTCGGGATCTCCAAGAGGATCCTTGTACTGGATGGAACGAGTGTCGATCCTGCGATTCGACCGATGGTTCTCATCAACCCGGAAATTTCGGATCGAGAGGGGGAGGAAGTGGGGAGAGAAGGGTGCTTAAGCCTCCCCGGCATTGAGGTGGAGGTGAAGCGCTCCCAGAAGATCCATGTTCAAGGGAGGAGCCTGGAGGGGGAAACCCTTGAATTTGATGCGAAAGGATTCTTTGCGCGGATTATCCAGCACGAGACGGATCATTTAAACGGCATTCTTCTTATCGATTATTTGAAGCCCATGGAAAGGATCCTCGCCATCTGGAAACTGCGCAAGCGCGGATGGCGGGAGGATTCGGAGTTCTTGAAGGAGAAAGACAAACAGGCCATCACACAGAACACGATGATTGGGTAACATAAGGAGGGAGACGTGCTCACACTCACAGACAATGCACAGAAACGGGTTCGGGAAATCATCACGCAGGACAAATCTCTCGAGGGAAAGGCCCTCCGGGTCTTAGTGGAGGGGGGCGGCTGTTCCGGCATGTCCTACGGATTCACCTTTGACGAGCGCCACGAGGGAGATACCGAAGTCCCTTATGAGGGATTCAAGGTCCTTGTGGATCCCCAGAGCGGGACATATCTCCAAGGGTCCATCGTCGACTATGTCGTAGGGGATGGCCTACACGGTTCTGGCTTTCAGATTCAGAACCCCAATGCCAAAGGTTCTTGTGGTTGCGGATCCTCCTTCACCGTTTAGAACACCTTCGCTTGAAAAAGGATCCGGAAATTGTTATAATTAAAAATTAACCCTTTTTGCGATGAGGAAGAAGGGGATGGCGAACAAAGCCCAGCGGTATCCGGAGAATCCTCAGGGAAAATTTTATGTGGATGATCAGTGTATCGACTGCGACCTTTGCCGTCAGACAGCACCCGATAATTTTGCGCGGAATGCCGAGAAGGGTTATTCCTACGTAGTGAAACAGCCCACCACACCTGGAGAAGAGAAGCAGTGTGTTGTAGCGATGCAAGGGTGTCCGGTGGAGGCGATTGGTGAAGACGGAGACAAGGCATGATTCTCACAACCGTGATCGGGAATTACCCAAAAATTACAGAAAACGCGTCACTTCCCAGTATCCGACAGGCTATTCACCAACACGATGAGGGCAGACTCATCGATGCGGACCTTGAGAAGGTGTTTCAGGAGAACACGGTGCGGGTGATCCGCGAGCAGGAAGCGCTCGGGATCGATATCATTACGGACGGCCAGCTTCTCTGGGAAGATATTGTGACCCCTCTTGCTTCCAAGATCGAGGGGTTTAAGATTAACGGCCTCACCCGTTTCTTTAATAACAATGTCTACTATCGACAACCGGTCGTGGTCGGCAAACTCCTCTGGAAATCCCCAATCACCGTGGAGAATTTTCGTTTTGCAAAGTCCAAGGCAACCCACATCCTAAAGGCGGTCCTCCCAGGTCCCTTCACGTTTGCAGCCCTCTCCGAGGATACCTTTTACCATAATGAAAGGACCCTTGTGTTGACCCTGGCGGAGATTTTGAACCAGGAGGCCAAGGCGCTCGAAGCCGCAGGGGCGACGATCCTCCAATTTGATGAACCGGCCCTTGTGTTTCATAAGGAGAAAGCGCTCCTCGCGATCGAAGGCCTTCAAAAGGCGATGGCCGGTTTAAAGAGTAAGAAGGGAATCCGGACCTATTTTGGAGATCTGGAAGGCATTTTTGATTCCTTTTTGGACACCGACATGGATTTTATCGGACTCGATTTTGTGAGTAGCGAAGGGAATCGGAATCTCCTTAAGAAAAAAAAGAAAATTTCTAAGTCATTGGGAGCCGGGTGTGTGGATGCGCGGAACACGAGACTCGAAAACCCGAAAATCCTTAAGGACTTCATTCAGGAACTGGTTGAAAAAACCCCTCAACTTTATGTGAGCCCCAATTGCGGTCTGGAGTTTCTCCCTTATGCCTCCATTGCGCCGAAGCTGTCTCGGTTGGTCGAGGTTGTTCGGCAGTGCAACGCCCGGGGAGGTGTCCAGTGAGCGCCCTTTTGACAACAAGTGTCGGAAGTTTTCCGAAACCAGACTATCTTCAAAAGGCACGAAACGACTTTTATCGGGGAAAACTGGATAAGGGAAAACTTCATGAGCTTGAACAACAGGCCACACGGGAGGTCATCCAAAAGCAGGAGGAGATCGGACTCGATATCTTGGTCGACGGTGAGATGTACCGAGGGGATATGGCCACCTATTTTGCAGAACAGCTGGAAGGATTTAAAATCAGCGGACTCGTCCGTTCCTATGGAAATCGGTATTATCGTAAACCGGTTGCCGTTGGAAGGATTCGACGCAAGACCCCCATCACCGTTTCCTGGTATACCTTTGCCCAGTCTTTGACCCAAAAGCCGATCAAGGGAATGCTCACAGGCCCCTATACCATCATGGACTGGTCTTTTGATGAATATTATCCTTCCCGTCGTGCATTTGCCTTGGACCTTGCAGAAGTCATTCATGAGGAAGCAGCCGATCTCGAGAAGGCGGGCGCAAAGTATATTCAGATTGATGAACCTGCGGTCTCCACGCGACCGGAGGAGATTGATCTGGCGATCGAGGCGATGAAGATTGTCACCAAGGGCCTCAAGGCGAAGACAATCACCCATATCTGCTACGGCGATTTTGAAAAGATCTATCCCCAGATGCTGAGCCTTGCTGTGGATCAAATCGACTTGGAACTGGCCAACCGCGATTTTGCCCTCCTCGATCTTTTCAAAAAACAGCCTTTTACCAAGGAAATCGGGCTGGGGGTTTTGGATGTTCATCGCCACGAGACCGATTCGAAAGAAAAGGTCAAAAAAGGGATCAAAAAGGCACTCGAGATTTTTCCACCCGAACGGATTTATGTGGATCCTGACTGCGGCCTCAAGACGCGTACCCCCGAGGAGGCCTTTGCGAAACTCAAGGTCATGGTGGAAGCCCGTAATGAAATAAGACTTGAACTTCAGGGAGGGTAAGATGGGAACATTCCAGAAGGTGGCAAAGATGAGTGAGATCCCGAACGGTTCTGGAAAGGTCATTGAAGTTTCAGGAAAAGAAATCGCCCTCTTCAATTGCGATGGAAAATTTTATGCGATCGATAATGTCTGTGTCCACCAAGGGGGTCCATTGGGAGAAGGATACCTTGAAGGCACAGTGGTCACCTGTCCCTGGCACGGCTGGCAGTATGATGTGGCCAGCGGCGTAAACCCCGTCGAATCTTCGATCCGGACAGCCACCTTTCCGGTCAAGGTGGAAGGGGAAGACATCTCCATCGAAGTATGAATCGAAAAGCGATTTCGCTTCTCTCCGGCGGCCTCGACAGCACGCTGGCCACGAAGATTGTCCTCGAGCAGGGGATCGAGGTCATCGGCCTTCATTTTGCGATGCCGTGGGGGTGCTGCGACCGGACCGCGGCCTATTCCGCCGCGAAGCTCTTTGGCATTCATATCATGGTCTTTAAGATGCAGGAGGATTATCTGGACGTGATCCATCATCCGAAATACGGATACGGACGGGCGATGAATCCCTGTGTGGATTGCCGGATTCACATGTACTGGAAGGCGAAGGCCTATATGGAAGAGATCGGCGCCTCGTTTCTCATTACAGGAGAGGTGCTGGGGCAGCGTCCGAAGTCGCAGATGCTCGAGAGTCTGAAGACGATTGAACGGGACTGCGATCTTAGGGGGAGGATTCTGCGGCCCCTCTCGGCGCACGCGCTCGATCCCACGATCCCGGAGAAAGAAGGGGTTGTAGATCGCTCACAACTCTTGGGGATTTCCGGACGGAGCCGTCGGATTCAGATGGCCCTTGCAGAGGAAAAAGGGATCCGGAACTATCCGACTCCCGCAGGGGGGTGTCTCTTGACGGATGAGGCTTTCTCGCGACGGGTGAAGGATCTTCTGGAACACTCGGTTCATCCAACGATTGAGGAGATGGAACTTTTGCGGATCGGGAGGCATTTCCGACTCAATCCCGTGACGAAGTTGATCGTCGGCAGGAATGAATCAGAGAATGATATTTTGGAATATTACGGAACTCAGCGGCCCCTTTTCCGCCCTGTGGATTTTCCGGGACCTTCGACGCTTATCGTGGGAGAAGAGAGTCTGGAGAGTGAGCGGGCGGTAGCGAGCCTCACGCTTCGGTACGGAGAGCCGGAGGAACGCGAGAAACAGGAACTTCTTTTCTCTTATCGTGAAGGGGAACGCCGGTTGCCTGTTTTGCATCTGTTTACAAACGAAGAACTTGAAAGGATGCGTCTTTAAATGACGACGGTAACAGGGAAACAAGAAACAGGAGTCAAAAAAGCGATAAAAGAGGCCGTTCAAAAGACCCTCTATGTCGATTTTCTCTTTTTTAAGTTGGTTCCCCTCTTTCGGCAGCAGTCGAAGCGGGAAAAAGAGGAAGCGGCCCGCGCTTTCGAACGATTCCTCAAGGAGAGCGAACGCCTGATAAGGATTAGACCGTATCTGACACTCGGGCTTCGGCAGGAGGTCGATTTTCTCCTTTGGGTCATTACGGAAGACCTTGAAAAGGTTCAGGAATTCGTGGGGAACCTTTATCGAACTCCCTTCGGGAAATATGTGTCCCTTGCCTACAGTTTTGTGGCGATGAAAAAACCATCCCCCTACGCACTTCCACACCAGCAGGCGTTTGAAAAGGACGATCCCCCCAAGAGATTCATCTTTGTCTATCCTTTTGTGAAGTCACGGGAGTGGTATCTTCTCCCATTTGAAAAACGCCAGGCGATCATGAACGAACATTTGCGGGTCGCGCATGAATATCCGACGGTGCGGCTCAACACGACCTATTCGTTTGGGCTGGGCGATCAGGAATTTATGCTCGCCTTTGAAGCGGATGATCCCTCCGATTTTGAGAATTTGGTTCAGCGGCTTCGGGAGACAGAAGGGAGCCGTTATGTGGTGAGGGACACCCCTCTGATGATCGGGACATCCCAAACGATTGAGACCTTATTGAAAGGGCTGGGGCTTTAAGAGATGAATGACATCGTCTTTCGCATCGGAGGAGAGGGAGGAGAAGGAGTCATCTCTACGGGAGAACTTCTGACCCGCGCCCTGGCACGGGCCGATTACGAGATCTACACCTTTCGTACCTATCCGGCGGAAATCAAGGGAGGACATGCAAATTTTCAAGTGAGGGTGAGCGACCACCTTCTCTTGTCCCAAGGAGATAAAATTGATGTCCTTCTTGCTTTTAACCAAGAGGCGTACGATCGTCATTTTAAATTCCTCAAAGTAAACGGCGTTCTCCTATACGACAGCGACAGTTTCTCGCCTCCCCCAGACACCAATTCCTGTATCGGATATGGTGTGCCTCTCACCAAGATCGCAGTGGAGAGAATCGGTCTTAAATTCAGCAAAAATGTCGTTGCGCTCGGCGTCCTTTCGCAACTTTTCAATATCCCCCTTGAGAGATTTGAAGGCCTCATTTCAGAAAAATTCAAGAAAAAAGGGGAAGAGGTCTTTATCAAAAATATTCAAGCCTTGAAAGCCGGATTCGATTATGCGGTCCAGCATGTGAAAAAGACGGACCCGTATCGGCTTGAGCCGGTGACCCGCAAAAGAGATGTGGTCGTCATGACGGGGAATGAAGCGATGGCCCTGGGTGCTGTGGCGGCGGGATTAAAGGTTTATGCAGGGTATCCGATCACGCCGGCGACCGATATCATGGAATGGCTCGCGCGGGAGCTTCCGAAGGTGGGGGGTGTGGTGGTGCAGACCGAAGATGAGATTGCCGCGATCGGAACGGTCTTGGGGGCGTCCTTCGCAGGGAAAAAGGCGATGACGGCAACGGCCGGACCGGGTTTTTCGCTTATGACAGAATTTTTAGGGCTTGCGACCATGACGGAGATTCCTTGTGTCGTCATCGACTGTCAACGCGGCGGGCCGAGTACGGGACTACCCACCAAGACAGAACAGGGAGATTTGAACCTCGCCCTTTACGGCGGGCATGGTGATTCCCCAAGAGTGGTCTTGGCCTTGACCAGTGTGGCCGATTGTTTCCAGGGGATTATCCGTGCGCTCAATATCGCTGAAGAATATCAGATACCGGTCCTCGTCCTTTCGGATCAATATTTGGCTCATCGGATGGCGTCGGTGGAACGGTCCAATTTTCAGAGTGTAGAAGTCAGGGAGAGACTTCGGCCCACGCCGGAACAGTTGGCAAGTTATAAACGATATATCCTGACTGAGACAGGGGTGAGCCCCATGGCCATTCCGGGAGACGCGGGGGGATTCTACACGGCGACGGGACTTGAGCATGACGAGGCGGCGGAACTTAGCTTCGAACCGCACAACCATGAGGTCATGACAGAGAAACGTCATCGTAAACTTCGCATGCTTGAGAAAACGTCCAATGAGATTGCAAAGGTGTACGGGTTGGAGCAACCGGAGATCGCCATTATCGGATGGGGATCCTCGGAGGGAGTCATCCGCGAGGCGGTAGAGCGGGCCCGGGAAGAAGGAAATTCCGTCGGGGCACTTCATCCGAAGCTTCTGAAACCTTTCCCGACCCAGCGGGTTAAGGATTTTTTGAAAAAGGCCAAAGTTCTCATCATTCCGGAGATTAATTTTACAGGACAGTTCGCAAGTCTCTTGCGGGCCCATGTCCCCTTTGAACCGATTGCGCAACTCAATAAATGCGGTGGTCTTCCCTTTACACCCGAAGAAATTTTAGCGAAGATGAAGGAGGTTCATCAACATGGCTGAAATCCCTTTGGAAACGTATAAGAGCGATGTTCATCCGGTATGGTGTCCGGGATGTGGCGATTTTGGGGTGCTGAGTGCCCTTTACAAGGCGATGCATGCCCTCCAACTGGACCCGACGAAACTCGTTTTTGTTTCCGGGATCGGCTGCTCCGGCCGGCTTCCCGCGTATGTCAAGGCCTATGGATTCCATGTGGTGCATGGCCGGACCTTGCCGGTCAGCATGGGAGTAAGATTGGCGAATCCGGAACTGACGGTGGTCGCCGTGGGCGGCGATGGAGATGGCTTTGCCATCGGAGGTGGGCATATTCCGCATGCAGCCCGTCGGAATCTGGACATCACCTATATTATTATGGACAATGAAACCTACGGTCTTACGAAGGGGCAGGTCTCTCCGACAAGCCAGATCGGCCACACGAGCGGTTCCACCCCTTACGGAAACGTAGAAGCCCCGATCAACCCGATCGCCTTTGCCATTACCTACGGAGCAACTTTCGTTGCGCGGGCCTATTCAGGGAAACCGAAGGAATTGGTGGATTTGATCGTCAAAGCGGTGCAGCACGAAGGATTTGCCTTTATCGACGCCATCTCTCCTTGCATCACTTTTTATGACACCTATAAGATGATCCCCCAAAAACTGGCTTCTGTTCCCGCAACACACAATGTCAAAGACAAGGCAGAGGCCTTTAAACTCGCACTGGATACGGAACATCTTTATATGGGACTCTTCTATCAGGAAAGTCGTCCGACCTTCGAAGAAAGTGTGATGGCGACAGTACATCGTGCAGAGTCCAAGGGGATGCCTAAGTTTGACGATATCCTCACCGCTTACCGCTAAGCCACGTTCATGAAACCTATTCTCGCACGGGATCTTGAAAAGGCAACAGAGTGCATCCAGCGTTCCCGAAAAGTCTTGGTCGCCAGTCACATCAACCCCGACGGAGACACCATCGGTTCGCTCCTCGCCTTAGGGCTTGGATTGGAACGGCTGAATAAAGAGGTCATCATGGTGAGTCAAGACGGCGTTCCGGAAAGGTACAAATCCCTTCCAGGGGCAGACCGTGTGCTCACCTCCTACGAAGAAGGGGTTGATCTCGCCATCTCCGTCGACTGCGGGGCCCTGGAGCTTTTGGGGACCACGCAGAAGGCATTCGCCCGTTCCAAGAAAATCCTCCAGATCGATCATCACGATGTCGGGAATCGTTTTGGCGATTACCTTCTGATTGACTCAAGTCTTGCTGCGGCTGGAGAAGAGGTCTATCACCTCCTCAATGCATTGGGGGTGGAAATTGATTTGACGATTGCCAAATGTCTTTTGACCTCGCTTGTCGTCGAGACAAGTTCTTTTCGTCTTCCCAATGTGACCGACCGCACCTTCCACATGTGCGCCGAACTTCTCAATAAAGGGGTCGACTTTTCAAATTTTGTTCAGGAAGTCTTTTGGAAAAAGGATGTCACCGCTTTTCGTCTCTTTGGTCTAAGCCTCTCCCGTGTGATCTTAGATTGCGAGGGAAGACTTGCATGGTCTGTCCTGCGTCAGGAAGACTTTGCAGAGTTGGGCGGAAAGGAAAGCGATGTCGATGATGTGGCCGATGCGATCCGGACCATTGAGGGGGTATGGGTGACCGCCTTCTTTCGGGAACAGGAAGATGGGACCCTCCGGGTAAGCCTCCGTTCGCGCGGGGAGATCGATGTCGCCACGATTGCACAGAAATTTGGCGGAGGTGGACATTATGACACCGCCGGCTGCAAGATCGAAAAGGGAGGGGACCGTGCAATCGCAATGGTCCTGTCGGAAGTAGCTTCCCAACTGAAGAAGGGGGGATCGGTACCCTCATCATGAAAAAGCGACGCATCGAGGAAGACGCCTTAGGAAAGAAATTCCTACCTGCCAACGTCTATTACGGAATCCAGACCGAACGTGCCCGTGAGAATTTTCCGATCAGCGGTCGGACTCTTCGCCACGAGATGGTCGTGGCCCTCGCTCAGATCAAGTATGCCGCTTGTAAGACTCACCTGGAATGCAAGCAGCTTTCTCCCAAGATTGCACGTGCGATCCTAAAGGCTTCTCAGGAAATCATACGCGGAGGTCTCAAAGACCAATTTGTTGTCGATATCTATCAAGCGGGCGCAGGCACTTCCTTCAATATGAATATGAACGAAGTGATCGCCAATCGGGCGATCGAGATCTTGCGCGGTCGTCGGGGGGATTACCGTCTTGTGAACCCGAATGACCATGTGAACAAAGCCCAGTCCACGAATGACGTGATCCCGACAGCGATCCGTCTGGCGGCTCTACCCCTTTTGGAAGCGCTCGACAGTTCTCTCAAACACCTGGAATCTTCCTTTCATCGGAAAGCGGTCGCTTTTTATTCGATTGTGAAATCGGCGCGGACCCATCTTCAGGATGCGGTTCCGATCCGGCTGGGAAGGGATTTCGGTGCCTTCGAAGGGATGATCCGGAAATCGCGTCGGCGCATTCGGAAGGCGAAAGAGGATCTTTTGGAACTCAATATCGGAGGAACCGCTGCCGGAACAGGACTCAATGCCTATCCTCCCTATCGACGGAAAGTCGTGCGGATCTTGCGGGAGATTACCCATTGGCCTCTCCGAGAAGCGGAAGACCTTGTTGAGATCATGCAAAATATGGCAGATTTTTTGAACGTCTCTTCCGCCCTCCGAATTTTGGCGGTGGATCTCACCAAGATCGCGAATGACCTCCGTCTCCTCAGTTCAGGTCCCCAGACCGGTTTTGATGAGATCCTCCTTCCTCCGGTCCAACCCGGTTCCTCCATCATGCCGGGGAAGGTGAATCCGGTCATGTGTGAAATGACGAATATGGTCGCTTTTCAGGTGATCGGCCATGATACAGCGGTTCTTATGGCCTCACAGGCGGGACAACTGGAACTGAATGTCATGATACCGCTCATTGCCTACAACCTTTTGGAATCGATCAAACTCTTGACCCAGTGCACGACGGTCTTTGCCACCCGATGCATCGACGGTATCCAGGCCAATCGCGCAAAATGCCTTTCTTATGCAGAAAAGACCGTTTCCCTCGCCACGGCACTTAATCCTCATATCGGGTACCTCAAGGCCGCAAAGATTGTCAAGGAGGCGGTTCGGACCCATCGCCCGATTCGTGAAGCTGCAGCAAAATTAAGTGGGCTGCCCCCCGCAAAGGTTCGTAAGATTCTTGACCCTTTGAAACTTGCAGGAAAATAACAAGGAGGTTATCGATGGCGAAAGAATTAAAAGAAGGGGATCTTGCGCCCGATTTTAAGGTGAGATCGACGGAAGGGAAAGAAATTGCCTTAAAGGATTTTCGCGGGAAGCATGTGATTCTCTATTTCTACCCCAAGGACGATACGCCGGGCTGCACCCGCGAGGCGTGCGATTTCCGGGATAATCTCAGACGCATTTTAGCCAAAGAAGCGGTCGTTCTCGGAGTGAGCCACGATTCATTGGAAAGCCACGACAAATTCCGTGATAAATACAATCTTCCCTTTACGCTTTTAAGCGATCCCGAGAAGAAGATGACCTCCGCCTACGGGGTCTATAAAGAAAAATCTCTCTACGGAAAGCTTTTTATGGGGATTGAGCGGACAACTTTCGTGATTGGAAAAGACGGAAAGATCAGAAAGATTTTTCCAAAGGTGAAGGTCGACGGTCACATCGAGGAAATCCTCCAGACGCTCGGGTAGGCAAAGCGGGACTAAGTCCCTTTTACGCTTAGACCTATCCCCTAAGAAGGAGGGACTTAGTCCCTATTTACGGTAGGTCGCGAAGGAGTGCTCGGTTTCCCAGAGGCGGACCTCGGTCACAGGGAAACCCTGGGAATCCGCGTAGTCATAGATGAGTTTTGCGATTGTCTCTGCCGTCGGATTCTCATCGACAAGATAAAGCGGTTCTTTGGCTTTCTGGAGGGCCGGCAGGATCGGGTCCTTACGGTTTAAAATCATCCGGTGGTCCAGATTCTCGTCGATCCATTTTTGAATGACTGATTTGATGTCCTTGAAGTCATACACCATTCCCCGCTCATCCAGCTTCTCTGAGGCGAGTTCCACCTCCACCTTTCCATTATGGCCATGCAGATTCCGGCACTTGCCGTCGTAGTTTAAGAGCCGGTGGCCGTAACAAAAATAAATTTCCCGCGTCACCCGATACATAGATCTCCCCAGGCGGGTCCTGGCTCGGCGCCCTTGCGCCTCGCCACCCGCCTACGCAATCAACTCCCCGCCGTCTACCACAAGTGTCGAGCCGGTAATGAAATCGGATCCTTCCACCAAAAAATGAACCGTCCGGACGATATCTTCCGGCGTACCAATCCGTTTAAGGGGAACTTTCCCCTTTATTTTTCTCGCCTCTTCCTTCGAAAAATTCTTGGGAAGAAGGATGGGACCTGGAGCAATGCAGGTGACCTGGATCTTCGGGGCGAGTTCAAGGGCTAAGGCCTTGGTGAGTGCAATCACCCCCGCCTTTGACACACAATAAGGAAGATAATCAACGTAAGGACGGATGCCACTCCAATCCGCAATATTGATGATTTTTCCAAAGCCCTTTTTGGCCATGATCTTTCCCGCCCGCTGGGCACAGAGAAAACTTCCTTTGAGATTGGTATCTAAGGTATTGTCCCAATCCGCTTCGGTACACGTCGAAAGAGGGGTTTTGAAAAAAACAGCCGCGTTATTGATTAAAAGATCAATGGTTCCGAACGTATGGAGCGCCCGTTGAAAGAGGAGGTCCACTTCATTCACCTTGGTGAGATCGGCTCGCAGAGAAATGGCACGGACCCCGAATCGATGGCACCTCCGCACCGTCTCCTCAGCCTCTTTGACGGAGGAGCGATAGTGGATGACAAGGTGTGCCCCTTTTTCTGCGAGAGAGAGGGCCACGGAACGGCCGATCCGCCCCGCGGATCCTGTGATGAGTGCCACGCTCCCTTTGATCTGCATAGGGGTATTATAACAAAAAAGCGATAGACTTTTTCGTACGAATTTGATACCCTTATCCCCCAGGGGCATCCTCATGGCAAGAAAAGAAGCGGTCGCCGTTCTTTCAAGTGGAGGCATCGATAGCGCGGTCCTCCTTGCGGAACTCTGCAAGGAGTATAGTGAAGTCCACCCTCTTTATATCCAGAACGGACTTCGATGGGAGGCGATGGAGATGCAGTGGCTGAAACGGTTCCTGGCACGGCTTGCCCATCCGGCCGTGAAGCCGATCAGTGCGTTGGATCTTCCCATTCAGGATTTACAAAAGACCCATTGGAGTGTGACCGGGAAAGAGGTGCCGGATGAATCCTCGGAGGATTCCGCGGTGTACATTCCGGGAAGAAACATCTTTCTTTTGGCAAAGGCAGGAGTTTGGTGCAACCTCAAAGACATTCCGACGCTTGCCATCGGCATTCTGCGCGGTAACCCCTTCCCAGACGCTACGCCCAGTTTTTTTGAAACCCTTGAAGCCAGTTTCTCAGAGGGACTCCGTTTCGACCTGAACATCATTACCCCCTTCTCCCACCTTTCAAAGAAGGAGGTGGTGCTGAAAGGGAAGGACCTTCCTCTGGAACTGACCTTCTCCTGTTTTGATCCTCATGGTGAGAAGCATTGCGGGAGGTGCAATAAATGCGCCGAGCGGAAGCGTGCTTTTCGGAATGCGGCCCTTGTGGATCCGACGGCGTATGCGGGATAGGGAATTAAATCTTATCAGGAATTTTCAAAGGAACCGCGTCAGACTCAGCACTTTCAATCTGATTCAGTTTATCCCCAAACTTTTCAAGGCGTCTTTCTGCGTTGTCGTAACTCGCTTTTGAATCGGTGAGATGCTTTCCAATTTTTGAAAAATCCTCTTGAAATTTTTCAAAATCCCCCCGTAATCGAACCAATGTCTCGATAATTTCCTGAACCCCTTTTTCGATCGCAAGACCTTTGAGTCCCAAGAGGATCACTTTAAGGTAGGCATAGAAGGTGTTAGGGGAGACAGGGATGACTTTTTTGGAGAGGGCGTACTGGAGAAGGCTTTTTTCATCGCCGAAATTCTCGTCTTTGGTGATCGTTTCATAATAGACATTTTCCGCAGGGATATACATCATGGCAAAGTCGTAGGTTCCTTCATCGGGAAGGATGTACTTTGCCGCAATCTCATCAATCTTGTCTTTGACGGCCCGGGTGAATTCTTTTTTCGCCGCTTTTTTTTCCGTCTCGGTTGCACAGGTGATCAATCTTTGGAAGGCCTCGAGAGGAAACTTGGCATCGACGGGAACAAGGCGGTTTCCGATGTGGAGCACCGCATCGACTTTTTGTCGGCTCTTAAATTCATACTGCAGCGTATAAAATTCTTTCTGGGGCATAACGTTTGCGAGGAGATTCTCAAGCAGGAATTCCCCCATCTCTCCGCGGAATTTTGGCGCGCGAAGTTCTTCTTGGAGAAGAGCGATATGCTTACCGATTTCGTAGATCTGCTGGTTGGCCTGTTCCAACGCTCCCAGTTGCTGTTTGACGTCTCCCACAACGCGGGCAGCGTTGTCCAGGCGGCTACCCACCTGGTTCGAGACTGTGTCAATGCGGCTTACCGTTTGCTGGACCAGGGTTGAAATGAGTTGGGTATTGCGATCCAGCGTCTTTCCCCATTCTTCGCGAAGAGCCTGTAATTTCGTATCCGTCTCCTTGAGGAGCTCTTCCTTAAGGGGGGCCCGCTTCACCTTTTTAAGCTCAAGGAAGATCCAGAGGACGAGGCCGACGAGAGTGCAGAAGGTCATGACGATAAGCAGTGACATGCCCCTATTATACTTCTTAGGAATTCTCTTGTCGAGAGGCATGGGGATCAGTATAATATCTCCATGATCATCGGTTTGACAGGCAAAAATGGTTCGGGGAAAGGGGAGGTGGCCCGCTTTCTGAAAGAAAGGGGATTTCATTATTTTTCTCTTTCGGACGTGATCCGAAAGTACCTCCGTGCCAAGAAGAAACCACTGACCCGCCAACATCTCATCGAGGCAGGGAATAGACTCCGGGTGGAGCATGGACCGGGGGTTCTTGCGGAGAGGGTTCTCTCATGCCTCGATGTTGACAAAAATTATGTGATCGATTCCATCCGACACCCGGGGGAGGTAAAGACGCTTCGCCGCCGAAACGATTTTGTCCTTTTTCGGGTGGAGGCGCCGCGACGGCTCCGTTTTGAGCGAGTGAGGCGCCGTGGCCGGGAAAAAGATCCGAAGCGTTTGAAGGAGTTTATCCGCCTTGAGCGCCTTGAGGCAAAAAGCCACGTCGAAGAAGACCAACAGCTCCAAAAAACTCTCCGAATGGCGGATCGGGTCATCCGGAACAACGGCTCCCTTGCCCACCTCGAGGCCTCTCTCCGGGAACTCTTGGTATCCCTTTCAAAAAAAAACCCAAGGCCTGACTGGGATGACTATTTCATGGGGATCGCCAAGGTCGTTGCCCTCCGCTCCAACTGCATCAAGCGGAAAGTCGCCGCCGTCATCGTGAAGGACCGAAGAGTCATTTCGACAGGATACAATGGGACCCCCCGCGGAGTCAGAAACTGCAATGAAGGGGGATGCCCTCGGTGTAACAGTTTCGGGTCGCAGGGAAGCCGTTTGGAAGAGTGTCTCTGTTCGCATGGAGAGGAGAATGCCATCACGCAGGCGGCCTACCATGGAGCGAATCTTAGAGAAGCGACTCTCTATACGACTTTCTCTCCCTGTCTTATCTGTACCAAGATGATCATCAATACCGGCATCCAAAAGGTGATTTACAGTCACGGGTATTCCATGGATGCCGTTTCTCTTCACCTTTTGAAAGAGGCGAAAGTCAAGGTGGAACGTTTAAAATCCGTTCCTAACCCCCTATAAAAAAAAGAGTTGACATAAAATTGTGCATGTGATATATTATCTCCAAATGCGCGAACCGGTGAGGGGGTGGGATCACTTGGGTTCGACAAAGACATTTTCTGGAATTGTCAAGAGATCCAAGTTTCTCAATATTTGGGAAACGTGGATTTTTTTGTTTGAGGGCTGACCGATGAACTTTAGAAAATGGTTTACAACAAGACTTTTAATCATTCTCACCCTTTCCTCCGCTTCTTCAACCGGTATCCTCTTTATGCTGAAAGAAAGGGAAGTGACCCGTCGCCTTGCCGCAGAGGAAGCACTGCTTCGCGCATTAAGGTCCAAGACAGTTCTTGAGGAAGCGCTTTCGTCTCACAAAAACAGATCTGCACGAATGGAGCATGACCTGTTGGGTCTGAAACAGACGAACCAGATGACCCTCGTACGGCTCAAAGGTGTTGAGAAAAGACTGACTCGTCTTCAACACGAGATCACAAAAGAGCGTCTGGAAAAACAGAAGCTGGCGAAAGAAAGAAATACCCTTCATAACCAACTCATGATCACACAGGGGGAGAAGAAATCCCTCAGGACACAGATGACCAAGATCCTCGCCCGGTCTCCGGAAGAGGTGGACCTCGGTCAGATCATCGTCAGTGCCACACCCATTCTTGAAGGGAAGGTCTTGGTCGTGAATGAAAAGTTCCAGTTTGTGGTAGTCGATCTCGGCTCCGAAGCAAAACTGGATGCCGGAACGGTTCTAACGATCTATCGGGAAGACCAATACATTGGGAGGGTCCAGGTGGAGGAGGTGCGCGATACCATCTCGGCCTGTCGGATCCTTCCCGAATGGACGCAACAGCCGATTCAAGAGAATGATCACGTCAGGGAACTTTAGGGAATGATGCGAAAGGGATTTTTCCTTGCCACCGCTCTGGCGGTGGGGATGCTTATTCTTAAGTCTCAGTCGGCGCTTGGCGTCACAGAGTCCAAGTCTTCCGAAAGTACCCGTGTGGTCATTAACACCTCCGGCCCGATGATCTACCGTCATTTCTATCAATCCGATCCCCCCAAAATCGTCTTTCGGTTTTTCGAGAGTTCCGTTTATAGCAACATCCCTTCGTCGGTTCCGATTCAGAGAGGGATGGTGAAGGGGATCGAGGCGACTTACTTTCGGAGCTATCCTCTCCTCGGCGCAAAAAAACCCCTCAAGACGTTAACCTTCAACCTCTTGGCCAAGACCACCTACGAAGTGTTTGAAGGCTCCAAGTCGATTGTGCTTGTGATCCGGCATCCAAAGGAAATCCCGGGGAGTGATCTCATTACAGGAAAAGTAATGCTCACTACTCTTCCCGTGGAAGGGTCGCAAGAGTATAAGCGGGAAGAAATCCTCGCAGGGGCATTCCAAGAGGCGATGGCAAAAATGACGGCCCCTCCTTTGACTTTGATGAGGATGACCCCTCTTTCTCCGCCTCACCGCACAGAGACGCGACGCTCAGAGGTTCCTCAAAGGTCTCGCGCAACCGCTTCCACCTGGCATAAAACTCCTTCCTTCGTCCTCTTTTTCCTGATTCTCGGAGGGGTCCTTTGGCCCCTTTCCTGGTTTTTGATGCGAAAGCGTTTATTACAGGAAAAACAACAATCTTGGGACATGGCGAAACGGATCATTGCCTTGAAGGAAGAAGGGGTTTCTCGGGAAGAACGGTTTAGCAAAGAACTCGATGCGCTGAGAAACTCTCATCTTAAAGTTCAAGAGGAAACCAAGATGCTTCTTGAAGAAAGATCCAAATTGAGAAGAGAGGTAGAGACCCGCACGGTCTACCTGGAGGAGATGGCGAGTGAACGGGCAGGACTTTCCGATCGGCTCAGAGTCCTTCAGGGTGAATTGAATGAAAAAATGACGCTTCAGGAGGATCTTTTGAAAGAGCTCCGTGAAGTCTCAACGCGCCTGAATCAGGAGGTCTCGCAGCGACGGGAACTGGAGAACGTGTTGGAGGAGATGAAGCATCAGCCTCTCGAAGAGATCCGGGAAAAAGAGGTAGGCGAAGAAAGGCGCCAATGGACACGCCTCCCGATCCTTCCCATTGAGAGACGGGGTCTTCCTTTGACGGTGGAGGTGCAGGGACCCCAGGGGCGTCTCCTCTATGGCTATCCCAAAAATGTAAGTTGCGGGGGCATCTCTTTTGAACTTAAAGAAAATGTCGAACTACCGAGTCCGCTTTCTTTAAAGCTTCTCTTCCCCAAACGGAAATCGAGTCTCGAGACACAGGGAAAAGTGGTCTGGAAAATCAATGAGGAGAACGCTTCCCACTACGGCATTTCTTTTATGGATCTCTCTCAAGAAGGGAGTTCCCTCATCGGTCAGTTTGTGACAGAAAAACTTCCCTATATGCGGGAGGTGCGCCGGACACTTGAGGAATTTTTAAGAGAAGAGGTCTCTGGAAAGCCGGTCGTGTTTGGCTTCGAGGGTCCTTCCGCAAAGTCTGTTTCCTTGGTGGGGGATTTTAACGACTGGGATCCTCAAGCGAACCCGATGAGAAGAACGAAAAACGGCGCTTGGAAACTGACACTTTCTCTCCCTCCCGGTTCTTATCAATACCAATTTTATGTGGACGGTGTCTGGCAGGCAGATCCTTCTGGCCAGAGCCGTGTCACCAATCCCTTCGGCGGCGAAAACACCGTTCTTGAAGTTTCCTAATCCCCCCTTAGATAAACAGTAACCAGAAAAGAATCACGGCAGCCATCTTCAGCCGGATTCTGAATCCGAAGCGTTCAACCACTGCCTGCATGTTTTTGACCTCCCCGTTTTAGAAGAAAGCGAACTCCTTCTGTTCCGAAGGAACACGAAAGGGGGAGGGTGAAGGCGGCTCCGGAAACTGGTCGAGTCCAAACTTCCTTTGATACACCTCAAATGTTTTTTCCAGATGGTCCCAGTAATTTCCTTGTCCCTCCTGCCTTTCAAAAAAATTGGAATTGTACAGCGGACCCCCACGGACTTCCCGAATGCGATCGATCACCTTCTTGGCTTTCAGTGGAAAATGGGTTTCGAGTTCTTTTAAGAAAACCGATTTCACATTCCCCGGAAGACGGAGAAGTGCAGTAAACGCAGAGGAGGCCCCTGACTCTTTTGCTGTCTTAAGGAGACGCGGCATATCGGCGTCGTTTAAGCCTGGGATGAGTGGCGCAAGAGAGATCCCTGTCTTGAGTCCCGCGCAAGACAAGCGCTTCATCGCTTCAAATCGCCGACGGGGAGTGGCGGTGAAGGGCTCAAGACGCCGCGAGACCTCCTCGTCGAGGAAAGGGATGCTGAAAAAAATCTGGACAAATGCCTTGCAATCCAATTCCTTCAGAAGGTCTATATCCCGTGTCACAAGGTAAGATTTCGTGATGATGGAGACCGGATTCTGAAATTCAAGGCAGACTTCGAGACACCGGCGCGTCAGTTGCCAAGACGCTTCAAGGGGTTGATAGCAGTCGGTATTCCCCGAGAAGAGGATCAGTTCCCCTTTCCACGATTTTTTAAGAAAGTGGGCTCTCAAGAGTTCAGGGGCTTTTGGTTTCACGACAATTTTTGTCTGAAAATCGGTTCCTGAGCCGAACCCGAGATACTCATGCGTAGGACGGGCGTAGCAGTTGTGGCTGACCACGCCGTTGGCGATGAAGTCGCCTGTACCCGTGGTCATGTCGAAGAGCGGTAGCGAAAGCCTGAGGGCTTCAACGGAGGATACGCGTAGGCGAGCCCGGTTCTTAATCGCTTGGCCTGCAATATTCTTCTTCCGAGTGATGGCCGGATCGGTTGTATGAAAAAATCGCAGATGCTCTCCGAGGCCACCCCGTACGCGGACATTGTAAATGGGTTTTTCTCTCGGCCTTTTTTCGATTGCGTAGTCGAAACTGAGCCGCCGGAGGCTGTCGGTGATGCTGTTAATGATAACAGTGCTTGTGTTACATATGCGAAGCACCCCGCAACTGTAGCTGCCTTCTGCATCAAAGATACCGGCTAAGAAGCCTTTATGCCAGTCGATATTTGATTCCATCGGCCATTGAATAAGCTCATTGACACGTTCAACGTGAGAGCGGGCATTTGTGCGGATTGCATGCATTGGTCGGTATCCCGTGATCGGTTTTTGGAACAAGAATTCGTGAGTAGACACTCCGAATCTTGACAGGTATCGCTGTGCTCGCTGCAGAGGTTCTGGGTCGATGAGTGCGAGCCGAAACTGGTATTGTGAATCTTTGGCCCGTCTGCGTCCATCATAGTTATAGGATCCGAGTAAGCCATCGCCACGAATCATACCGCACAAGTATCCTTTTTGATAATCGAGAACCGCATTGGGCGGCGTTGTAAACTGATCTATCCCGATCAGTTTATTCTTTGTTGTAAGATGCGGTCGTCTCGTTCGCCCTTGTTGTGTACCTATGACATATTTCCACCCTCGGTTCGTCAGGAATCGATGGTCACCGCTTGTAATGAACTGTGCTCCGTTTTCGAGTGTGACGCGGTATGCGGGCTTTACAACGCTCCAGTGAGCGAGGACACGTGTCTTGACAAAGTAGTGGTATTTCTCGCGCAGGATGGTTCCATAGATTTCGTCGCCCACGCGGACATCGGCAAGAGGTGTTGTGCGGCCGTCTGCCATTGCAATCGGTGTATCACCCGATAGGCAGTAAGCGCATCCATGCATGCATCCCCGATACGGGTTGAGGCTCCATGTAAAGCAAAGGTCGGGGCTCTCATTTTTGGAAAGGATCGTTTGCGAATTGTCTTCGTAAACCTCCAGTTCTGTGAGCGGCGGCTCTTCGAGATATTCTCGATACGACGATTCGTAGGGATTGGGAGGATTACTAAGTCGTTGCATTGTTTATCGATCATGAAAGCCACTCAGCCTTGCCTTCGCCGCACCGCTTGCAACCCCCAGCGTGCGTTGCTGCGCTTGATGCTCGGCCTGCGCACATGCGTCTTAAGGCAAGGCCTCGTGTCTTTCTATAACTTCCGCATAACACCAACTATTTTTCCCAAGATCTGCACGCGCTTCTCATTTTCCCGCACCTCTATCGGCGCCATCGCCGGATTTTCGCTCACGAGGCGCAACGTCGTTTTTGAGCAATGGACCCGCTTCACGGTCGCCTCATCGTCAAGGAGGACAGCAGCGATTTCACCGTTTTCGACTTTCAACTGCTGCCGTACAAGGACATAATCTCCGGGGAGGATGCCTGCGCCGAGCATGCTTTCGCCTTTGACCTTGAGGGCAAAAATATTTTTTCCGGAGGCGAATCGTTCGTCTACCAGGAGGTGATCTTCAAGATTTTCTTCCGCGAGGATCGGGGAACCCGCTGCGATCGCACCCAAAACAGGGACGTTTTCTCCGAAGCGTCCCGCTTGCTTTTGGGGACGATTCGGAAAACGTCCCCCAAGAGAAGATTTAATCTTGATCGTGCGGGCCCCCCGTTCCCGTGAGAGGTAGCCTTTCTTTTCGAGCGCCTCCAGGTGTCCAACGACTCCTCTGGGGCTCTTGATCCCGAGCGCCTCTCCAATCTCACGGATCGAAGGAGGGTAACCTTCTTGTTGAATAGAATGGGTGAGATAATTAAAGATCTGCTTTTGTCGTTTGGTGAGCGGTTCCGGCACGGCTCCCTCCTATAAGTATACAAAAGAATACCATACAAATGTATACTTGTCAAGAGGAAATTTGGAGGGCTTTATAACCCGTGCTGAACCTGACCTGCGAAGGCGATGGCTGCGTTCGCGACATTGATTTCGGCCACAAG
>JACQQV010000038.1 GCA_016206785.1 Candidatus Omnitrophota bacterium | reverse complement strand
GAGATGGTCATGCCGGGTGACAATGCCTCCTTAACCATTGAACTCATTACCCCTGTGGCTATGGAAAAAGAACAGCGCTTCGCCATCCGTGAAGGAGGCAAGACTGTCGGTGCAGGGGTCATCAGTCAGGTCGTGGAGTAACGGGTTCCATGCTTGAGCTCATCACGTTTGAATGCACCGTTTGCAAGCGTCGGAATTACACCTCTTTTAAAAATAAAAAAAATACTCCTGACCGGCTGGAACTTAAAAAATTCTGTAGCAGTTGTCGAAAGCATACGGTGCACAAGGAGATGAAATAAACACAGAGGCCAGTAGCTCTAATTGGCTAGAGCAGCGGACTCCAAATCCGCGGGTTGGGGGTTCAAATCCCTCCTGGCCTGCCATTTGGCTTATGGCTTATGGCAAGCAGTCATGCAGCCTCAAATGAAGATATTCACATGATTGGACGGGTTAAAAAATTTGCGCAAGAGGTGAAGGTGGAATTAGGAAAAGTTTCTTGGACCAGTCGACAGGAACTTTGGGGATCCACCCTTGTGGTGGTCGCGAGCGTCATCTTACTCGCTTTATTTATTGGTCTGTGTGATTTCATCCTGGCTCAGCTGATTCGACGGGTCATTCGGTGGTGAGATGGCAAAAAAATGGTACGTGCTCCACACACAGACCGGTTACGAGGACAAAGCCAGGACGAATCTGGAAAATCGTTTGCAGGGGAGCCCCCTTCGGGAAAATGTCTCCCAGATCATGATCCCGACGGAAAAGGTCTCCGAGATCAAGGATGGAAAAAAGCGGATCTCCCTTCGAAAATTTTTTCCGGGATATATCCTCGTTGAAATGGAACTGACCGATGAGATCTGGTATTTTGTGAAGAACACCCCGGGGGTAAGCGGGTTTATCGGATCTGGATCAAAACCGATCGCCCTTTCTGAAACAGAAGTCCAGCATATCCTCAAGCAGGCCGAGGAGAAGAAGGAAAAGCCGATCCCGAGGGTCATCTTCGAGCCGGGCGAGGGGGTACGCGTCATCGAAGGTCCCTTCACCAATTTTAACGGAACGGTCGATGAAGTGAATCCCAATAAAGGAAGATTGAAGGTCATGGTCTCCATCTTTGGAAGATTTACTCCGGTTGAACTGGAGTATTGGCAGGTCGAGAAATTGTAATGGCGAAGAAGATAAAGGTACAGATTAAACTCTATTGTCCGGCAGGACAAGCCACCCCAGCGCCCCCTGTCGGACCGGCCCTTGGCCAGCATGGCCTCAATATCATGGAATTCTGCAAGCAGTTTAACGAGAAATCAAAGGGCAAAGAGGGTTTAACACTTCCGGTCTTGATCACCGCTTATGAAGATAAGAGCTTTTCCTTTATTATTAAGAGTCCTCCAAGTTCCGTGCTTCTTAAACGCTCCTGCAATATCGCCAAGGCCTCCGGTCAACCGAATAAAGAGAAGGTGGGAAAAGTGACCAAGGCACAGGTGGAAGAGATCGCCAAGGCGAAGATGGCCGATTTGAATGCAAAGGATCTCGAGGGAGCTGTCCGCATTGTCAAAGGGACGGCCCGAAGCATGGGGATCGACGTCGAAGGATAATGATGCCGAAACTTTCCAAAAGGCGAAAAGCATTTCTTTCTTTGATTGAAAAAGGGAAAGAGTATCCCTTGAAAGAAGCGATCCTCCTTTTAAAACAGGCCCCAACCGTCAAATTTGATCAGACCGTTGAGGTGAGTGTCAAACTGGATGTGGATCCAAAGCAGTCTGATCAGATGGTCCGTGGCACCGTATCCCTCCCTCATGGAACAGGGAAAAAGATCCGTGTCGCCTGTTTCTGCAAAGAGGACCAACAGGCCAAGGCGAAAGAGGCGGGGGCTGATGTGGTAGGGGCAACAGATCTTATTGAGAAGGTGAAGGGGGGCACGATTGACTTTGACATTGCGATTGCAACCCCCAATATGATGAAGGACGTGGCGGCACTTGGAAAGATTCTTGGTCCCCGAGGTCTCATGCCAAACCCCAAAGCAGGAACCGTGACCGACGATATCGCAAAGACGATCCGTGAAGTCAAAAAGGGACGGGTCGAATTTAAAATGGATAAGCAGGCAGATATCCATCTTGCAGTTGGAAAAATTTCTTTTGAGGAAAAGGCGATCTCGGAGAATGTGACGGCGTTTTATGAAGGGCTTCTCAAAGTTCGGCCCGCTTCTGCCAAGGGTCACTATATCAAAAGCATTGCACTTTCCAGCACCATGGGACCCGGCATGAAATTGGATCTTTCAACCTTCAAGAGGGAAGTCTAAGTGGTGGAAAAGCCGGCGGAAAAAGAAAAAAAGGAAACTCAAAGTAAATACAGGCGCCTCATGATCAAGGAACTTGAGCGGGACCTACGTGCCCCTTGTCTTTTTGTCACGCAATATCGGGGCCTTTCCGTAAAGGACCTTGAGGAGCTTCGCCAGAAACTTCGACCGATTTCAGGGCGGTATCTGGTGGCCAAAAATAGCTTAAGCCGGATCGTTCTTGCGGCGGTAGGATTTGAAGGTCTTGCTCCTATAGTTTCCGGACAGACCGGTTTTGCCATCGGTCAGGAAGACCCGATCGCCCTTTCAAAAGTACTGGTCGGTTATGCAAAGGGCCATGAAGCCTTAAAATTATGCGGCGGAGTTGTTGACGGAGAACTTTTAACTGTTGATAGAATACGCGAATTTGCTTCCCTTCCTCCGCGTCAAATACTTTTGGGAAAAGTGGTTTTCTTGATCAAGTCACCCCTTTCGGGACTTGGGGGGGTTTTGGCAGGGACAGTTCGTAAATTCCTTTACGCCCTACAAGAGATTTCCAAACAAAAGGAGAAGGAAAGAAAGGAAGGATAAGAAGATGGAAGAGGTCAAAGAGCTTTCCAAAAAGGCTGAAGAGATTCTCAAATCAATTGAGAGTCTAACGGTCCTTGAGTTGGCCCATCTCGTGAGCGCCCTGGAGGAGAAATTTGGGGTTCAGGCGCAAGGGCCTATCATGGCGGTAGGGTCTGCGCAAGGGCCGGGTTTTGCCCCTGCTGAGGCGGCAGAAGAGAAGAGTACCTTCACCGTCGTTCTCGCCAGTGTGGGAAACAACAAGATCCAGGTCATCAAGGTGGTACGTGAGCTCACCAACCTCGGGCTCAAGGAAGCAAAAGATCTTGTTGAAGGAGCCCCGAAGCCGGTCAAGGAAGGCGTCTCCAAAGAGGAGTCCAAAACGATCCAGAAGAAATTAGAAGAGGCGGGTGCAACGGTCGATATTAAATAACTCATAAGAAACTTTAGGAGACGTATGATCCAGAGAAAAAATTTCGCCCGGCTTCAAGAATGTTTTGACATTCCGAATCTCGTCGAAGTGCAAACCGCATCCTACGAAGAGTTTCTCCAGCTCGATGTCCCAAAGACAAAGCGGGAACCGAGAGGGCTGCAAGAGGTTTTCCTCGAGGTCTTTCCGATCGAAAGCTACGACGGAAACAACAAGCTTGAATTCGTCACCTATTCCTTCGGAAAACCGAAATACAATATCGACGAATGTCAAAAACGGGGAATGACCTACGCAGCACCGCTTAAGGTGAAGCTCCGTCTCCGCACGAAGAAAGATGTGCGGGAGCAAGAGGTCTATATGGGGGATCTTCCCCTCATGACGGAGATCGGAACCTTTATCATCAACGGGGAAGAGCGGGTGGTGGTCAGTCAGTTGCATCGTTCACCAGGCGTTTCCTTTGAAGAAACGATTCATCCGAACGGGAAAAGGCTCTACTCGGCCCGGATCATTCCGTACCGAGGGGCTTGGGTGGAATTTGAATTTGACCTCTCCGATATCTGTTACGTGCTGATCGACAGACGTCGCAAACTCGTCGCCACCACCTTTCTGAAGGCGCTCGGATATTCCAGCGACGAAGACATTTTGAAAGATTTCTGCAACATTGAAGAAGTTAAAGAGACAGGAAGCAGCGCTCTTAAATCAAAGATCGGGCGGACTTTGGCAGCCGATGTTGAGGATGTCGAGACCGGTTTCGGTCTTGCAAAGCGTTTTGAGACAGTCACGCCGGAACTCATCGAAAAAATTCAAAATCATAAGGTGAAGTCCCTTTCCCTCCTTGGAAAATCTCTTCCAGAAATCGAGAATACACTGCGCAAAGATCATCTGAAGTCAAAGGACGACGCCCTCGTTGACATTTACCGGAAACTCCGGCCGGGCGATCCCCCTACCCTCGAAAGCGCCCGCTCGCTTCTCAATCGTCTTTTCATCGATCCCAGACGATACAATCTGGGCCGGGTGGGTCGTTACGTCCTCAATCGAAAGCTCGGCATGAAAGTGCCTTTGGATCGCAGCACCCTTGACCTTGCGACCGTTGTGGCGGTCATGAAGTACCTCATCGCTCTTAAAAATGGGGAGGGACAGGTGGATGACATCGACCACCTCGGGAATCGCCGTGTCCGTTCGATTGGTGAACTTCTCCAGAATCAATTCCAGATAGGACTTGCCCGCGTCGAAAAATCGGCCAAAGAGAGAATGAGTATCTATGACCTCGAGAACATGATGCCGCACAATCTCATCAATTCGAAACTTGTTTCAAGTGTTATCCGCGACTTCTTTGGGAGGAGTCAACTGTCTCAATTTATGGATCAGACCAATCCGCTGGCCGAACTCACCCACAAGCGGAGGCTTTCGGCCCTGGGGCCGGGAGGACTCTCGAGGGAGCGGGCCGGATTTGAAGTACGCGATGTCCATCACTCCCATTATGGCCGCATCTGCCCGATCGAAACTCCTGAAGGACCGAACATCGGCCTCATCGCCTCCCTTTCCACCTACGCACGGGTGAACGAATTCGGATTTCTTGAGACCCCTTACCGAAAAGTCATCGACGGTCGAGCAACGAATCAAATTGAGTTTTTGACAGCGGATAAGGAGGATCAGGCGGTCATTGCCCAGGCGAACGCCGTTCTGGATAAAAAAGGATATTTCCTCGACCCTCTCATTTCCTGCCGACACAGGGGCAACTTCCCTAAAGTTCCCAAAGAGAAGGTTGATTATATGGACGTTTCACCGAAGCAGCTTGTCTCCATCGCGGCAAGCCTTATCCCTTTCTTGGAACATGACGATGCCAACAGGGCCCTCATGGGATCGAACATGCAACGCCAGGCCGTTCCGCTCCTTCAGACCGAATCCCCTCTCATCGGAACCGGCATGGAATATCGCATTGCAAAAGATTCAGGGGCTATGGTCGTTGCGAAAAATAGCGGTGTCGTTTCTTCGGTGCAGGGGGACGAGATTGTCATCGGAAGCGCAACATACCCCCTCAAGAAATTCATGCGTTCTAATGCCAATACCGCCATCAACCAACGTCCGATTGTCACCTTGGGCGAAAGGGTAGAGACGGGAGACGTCATTGCAGATGGGGCCGCGACGAAGAACGGGGAACTCGCCCTTGGGCGGAATATCCTTGTCGCCTTTATGCCGTGGCGAGGATATAACTTTGAAGACGCAATCCTCATTAGCGAAAAATTGGTGAAGGAAGATACCTTTACCTCTATCCATATCGAGGAGTTTGAAATCGAGGCACGGGATACCCGTTTAGGCAATGAGGAAATCACCCGGGATATTCCCAATGTCGGGGAGGATGCGCTCAAAGACCTCGATGAGGGAGGAATGATACGCGTTGGAGCCGAGGTGAAGGCGGGAGATATTCTTGTCGGAAAAGTGACGCCTAAAAGTGAGACTGAACTCTCTCCCGAAGAAAAACTCCTCCGCGCCATCTTCGGAGAGAAGGCAGGGGATGTGAGAGACGCCTCTCTCTATGTCCGTCCGGGAGTTGAGGGAATTGTGGTGAGCACAAAAGTTTTCTCCCGGAAAGAGGCCCGCCCCAGAAGCCGGGAAGAGGCCAAGAAGGAACAGGCCCAGATTGAAGAGGTCCGGAAACTTTATGGGGGTCAGATCGGTGTGATTAAGAAAGAAAAACTCGGAAAACTTGCCAAACTCATTCTTGGGAAGAAACTTCCTCAACCCCTTCTCGATGAAGATTCGGGGGCCGTGCTCATTTCGGCCGGTAGGACGATCCGAAGAGCCGATATTGAGAAACTTGAAGGATGTGATTTCCAAGACATCAAGGTTCCGGACAATCCGAAGATCGAAGATGAAATTAAGAAGGTTTGTCTTATTTATGACGACCGGATCAATGAGCTCGCCTACGAAGAAGAGCGCGAAATTGACAAGATTAAACGGGGAGATGAGCTTCCGCCAGGAGTCATCAAGCGGGTGGTGGTGCATGTGGCGAGTAAAAAGAAGATCTCTGTGGGGGATAAGATGGCGGGACGGCACGGAAACAAGGGGGTTATCGCGAAGATCCTTCCTGAGGAGGATCTGCCGTTTCTGCCGGATGGGTCACCGGTCGAGGTGGTCCTCAATCCTTTGGGTGTTCCTTCCAGAATGAACGTGGGTCAAATTCTTGAAACCCATCTCGGGTGGGCCGCAAAGGTCCTTGGTTTTTATGTATCGACCTCTGTATTCGATGGGGCACGTGAGGGTCAAATCAAAGAACAGTTGAAGGCGGCGGGACTTCCTGAGAATGGGAAGATTCCCCTTTATGATGGCTATACCGGTGAACCATTCGACCAGAAGGTGGCAGTTGGATATATCTATATGATGAAATTGGGTCACCTGGTGGATGACAAGATTCATGCCCGATCGATCGGGCCTTATTCCCTCGTGACGCAGCAACCTTTGGGTGGGAAGGCGCAATCGGGTGGCCAGCGCTTTGGTGAGATGGAAGTATGGGCCTTGGAGGCTTATGGGGCTGCGTACACCCTTCAGGAACTTCTCACCGTCAAGTCGGACGACGTCATCGGGAGAACCCGCATCTACGAATCGATCGTCAAGGGAGAAAATGCACTGCAACCCGGTGTTCCAGAATCCTTTAACGTTTTGATCAAAGAACTCCAAAGTCTTGGACTCGATGTCATTTTAGAGAAAAAGCGACAACCTGAGACAGCCAAAGCAAGAGCCGCAAAGAAACTTTGATGCGAGAGGAGACCCTCATGGAAGGGATTAAAGAAAGAGAAGACGTTGGAAGACCGATAGAAGCTCAGGAAGAAGAAAACGTCAATCTTTTTGATGCGATCACCATCCGGCTGGCAAGTCCCGAGGCCATTAAATCTTGGGCCAAGGGAGAGGTCAAGAAACCGGAAACCATCAATTACCGGACACTGAAACCGGAAAAGGATGGGCTCTTCTGCGAAAAGATTTTTGGTCCAGCCCGAGATTGGGAATGTAGCTGCGGAAAATACAAGAGGATCAAACACAAGGGGATTCTCTGCGACCGTTGCGGCGTCGAAGTGACCCTCTCCAAGGTGAGACGCGAACGGATGGGTTACATTGAGTTAGCTGTCCCGGTTTCCCACATCTGGTTTTTTAAGGCGATGCCGAGTCGGATCGGTGCTCTTCTGGATATGAATCTTCGAGAGCTCGAGAGCGTTCTCTATTATGAACAATATATTGTGATTGATGGGGGAGATACCCCACTTCGGAAGAAAGATCTTTTAAGTGAGGAAAAGTATCAGGAATATATGGAGCAGTATGGAGGAAAATTCACGGCCAAGATCGGAGCAGAGGCCGTCCACGATCTTTTGAAAGAACTCGATCTCGATAAACTGATCGCCCAACTGCAGCGGGAAGTGAAGGCCTCCAAAGCGGAGCAAGCCCAGAAAAAATCGGTGAAGCTGCTTCGGATCGTTGAGGCTTTCAAAAAATCTGGGAATCGGCCAGAATGGATGATCCTAAAAGTCATTCCTGTGATTCCTCCCGACTTAAGGCCCTTGGTTCCTTTGGATGGTGGTCGGTTTGCCACAAGCGATCTCAACGATCTTTATCGACGGGTGCTTAACCGGAATAATCGCCTAAAGAAACTTCTGGAACTCAAGGCGCCGGAAGTGATCATCCGAAATGAGAAAAGGATGCTCCAGGAAGCTGTCGACGCCCTTTTTGACAATGGTCGCCATGGCCGTCCAGTGCTCGGGCCCGGCAATAGACCCCTCAAATCCCTTTCGGACATGCTCAAAGGAAAACAGGGGAGATTTCGCCAGAACCTTCTTGGGAAACGTGTGGATTATTCGGGAAGGTCTGTCATCGTGATCGGGCCGGAACTCAAACTCCATCAATGTGGACTTCCGAAAAAGATGGCGCTGGAGCTCTTCGAGCCCTTTATCATTAAGAAACTCAAGGAGAGAGGGTTTGTCCATACCATTAAGAGTGCGAAACGGATGGTCGAGAAAGCGAAACTGGAGGTATGGGATATTTTGGAGGAGGTCATTCGAGACCACCCCGTTCTTTTAAACCGCGCCCCCACACTCCACCGCCTCGGCATTCAGGCCTTTGAACCGGTTCTAATCGAGGGAAAAGCGATCCGGGTTCATCCCCTCGTATGCACCGCGTTTAATGCAGATTTTGACGGAGACCAGATGGCTGTTCATGTTCCTCTTTCCATGGAAGCCCAGATGGAATCGCGCCTCCTGATGATTTCTGTAAACAATATCTTTTCACCGGCAGACGGACGTCCAATCGCGGCACCGACCCAGGATCTTGTCTTAGGATGTTATTACCTCACTCAGGAACGACCAGATCTTCCGTCACCTGTGAAGCTCTTTTCAGATCCCGACGAAGTCATTGTGGCTTTCCAAGACAACGAAATTCCCCTCCACACAAAAATCAAAGTGCGCCTCGAAGGAAAAGTCATTGACACAACCGTTGGGAGGATCCTTTTCAACCAACTCCTCCCCAAAGGAATACCCTATGTGAACGAAGCGTTGAACAAGGGGACGCTCTCTGACATCGTTGCACAGTGTTACAAACTGTATGGACGGCTGAAAACCATCCAACTCCTTGATGATCTCAAGATGGTCGGTTTTGAACAGGCGACGCTCGCGGGCATCTCGATCTCGGTGGAGGATATCCGGATTCCCACTGAGAAGGAGAAGGTCCTCAAGGAGGCGACAAAGGAAGTGGCCGATGTCCAGTCTCAATATCAGAAAGGGATTATTACCGACGGAGAAAGATACAACAAGATCATCGATATCTGGACAAGTGCCACAGACACCATTTCGGAACTCATCTTCCGGGGACTTGATCCGTTCAACCCGATTTTCATGATGGCCGATTCCGGCGCAAGAGGATCCAGACAACAGATCCGGCAGTTGGCCGGGATGAGGGGTCTCATGGCAAAACCATCTGGAGAGATTATTGAAAGCCCCATCACCGCGAACTTTAGGGAGGGACTCACCGTTTTGGAGTACTTCATCTCCACGCACGGCGCCCGGAAAGGATTGGCGGATACTGCCCTCAAAACGGCCGACTCCGGATATTTGACCCGCCGCCTCGTCGATGTGGCGCAAGATGTGATTATCACTGAAGTGGATTGTGGAACACTCAATGGAATCCTCATCGAAGCGATTATCGAAGGGGATGAGACGGTCGTTACCCTTAAGGAGAGGATCGTTGGAAGAGTCGATCTTGACAACATTGTGGATGTCATCACCGACAAGCTGATTGTCGAATCAGGTCAGGAAATTGACGATGAGATGGCTGAGGCGATCGAAAAAGCAGGCATAGAGAAGATTCGAATCCGAAGTGTGCTCACCTGTGAATCCCGTCGGGGGGTTTGCGCCAAGTGTTACGGGAGAAACCTTACCACAGGGCAACCTGTGGAATTGGGGGAGGCGGTCGGTATCATTGCGGCACAATCGATTGGTGAGCCTGGGACACAACTCACCATGAGAACATTCCATATCGGAGGAACCGCAAGCCGTGTGATTGAACAGTCCTTCATTCGGTCAAAAAATAGCGGATGCGTAAAGTATCACAATCTCCGTGTAGTGGAATCTGAGGCGCAGTTGGGTGAGTTCGTGGCACTCAACCGGAACGGGCAGATCTCCGTCAATGACGAATCTGGACGTGAATTGGAAAGACATGTGGTCCCTCAAGGATCGGCCCTCCGGGTTGCGGATGGGGGCACCGTTGAAAAGGAGGCCCAGTTCATCGAATGGGATCCTTACATGTCTCCGATCCTCACCGAACTTCCGGGATCGGTTAAATTTGAGGATCTTCGACAAGATATTACGGTACGGGAGGAAATGAATCCAGCCACAGGCCTCATTGAACGCGTGGTGATAGAGCATCGCGGAGAATTTCACCCGCAGCTGGTCATCTTAGATAAGCGGAAAGAGGTCATTGCCTTCTACCCGATTCCGGCAGGGGCCCATATCCTTGCCAAGGATGGACAAGAGGTGAAGGCAGGGTACCTTATTGCCAAGATGCCTCGACAGGTTCAGAAGACAAGGGACATCACAGGAGGCCTTCCCCGTGTGGCGGAACTCTTTGAGGCAAGGCGTCCTAAGAACCCTGCCATTGTGAGTGAGATTGACGGGATCGTTGAATTTGGGGCTTCCAAGAAAGGGCAGCGTCGTGTCATTGTGAAAAGCCCCACAGGGATGAAGAAGGAATATCTCATTCCCCACGGGAAGCATCTCAACGTTTATAAGGGGGACCGTGTCTCTAGCGGACAGCAGCTGGTCGACGGTCCGGTCGTGCCCCAAGATATCTTAAGGGTGAGCGGGGATAAGAAACTTCAAGAGTACCTTGTGAATGAAGTTCAGGAAGTTTACCGGCTGCAAGGGGTGCGGATCAACGACAAACATATCGAGGTGATTGTCAGACAGATGTTGAGGAAGGTTCGCATCGAGGACCCAGGAGACACCCATTTCCTGATCGGGGCACAGGTGGATAAGTTCCAATTCAGGGAAGAAAATGAACGGGTGATGAAAAAGGGCGGACGCCCCTCGAGTGCCACGTCCCTCCTTTTGGGAATCACAAAGGCATCGCTTTCGACCGAAAGCTTCATTTCTGCTGCAAGCTTTCAGGAAACCACGCGTGTGCTCACCGAGGCAGCCGCGAGTGGCAAGCGGGATGAACTGTTGGGTCTTAAGGAAAGTGTCATCATGGGACATCTCATCCCGGCTGGGACAGGATTCGCGAGCCATCGTCACATTGAAGTGGTGCGAAGGGGAAAAGAACTCGAAATGCCGGAGGGGGAAAAAGGAACTCCACAGGAAGTTGCCGAGAAACCATCAAAGGATGAAAATTAATTCCCATGCCGACCATTGCGCAACTTATCCGTAAAGGAAGAAGTTCTCTTAAAAAGAAGACAAAATCCCCTGCCCTTCGGGGAAATCCGCAGAAACGGGGGGTCTGCCTTCAGGTCAAAACACAGACGCCGAAGAAACCGAACTCTGCCCTTCGAAAAGTGGCGAGGGTTAGACTGACGAACACCGTTGAGGTGACGGCCTATATCCCGGGAGAGGGGCATAATCTGCAGGAACACTCTATCGTCTTGGTGCGCGGGGGAAGAGTGAAGGACCTGCCGGGGGTGCGGTACCACATTGTTCGCGGGACGCTGGACACCGCAGGGGTTCAGGACCGAAAAAAATCACGTTCAAAATATGGAGCAAAGAGGCCGAAGTAACCGATGAGACGAAGACGTTCGCCCAAGCGGGAAGCAGCGCCAGACCCAAGATACCATAATGTTTTTCTCGGAAAATTCATCAATATGCTCATGCAGCGAGGGAAGAAGTCGCTTGCGGAAGGCATTGTGTATCGCTCCCTGGAGGAGGTTTGCAAGAAAGCGGGGAAACCGGACGTCCTGGAGGTCTTTCAAAAAGCGATTTCCAATGTGCGACCTGTTCTTGAAGTAAAGTCGAGACGGGTTGGCGGCGCCACCTATCAGGTGCCCGTGGAAATTCAGGCAGAAAGGGGAATGACTCTGGCCATGCGTTGGATTCGGGATTATGCGCTTTCCCGGAAAGGGAAACCGATGCATGAAAGGCTCGCACAGGAACTTTTTGATGCCTATAAAGGGGAAGGTCAGGCTGTGAAGAAAAAGGAAGACACCCATAAAATGGCTGAGGCCAATAAAGCATTTAGTCACTACCGATGGTAACCATGGAAGCAACGCAGTCGTTAGAGAAGACCCGGAATATCGGAATTATTGCGCACATCGATGCGGGGAAGACGACCACTACCGAGAGGATCCTTTTTTATACGGGGCGTGTCTATAAAATCGGGGAAGTGGATGAAGGGACCGCCACCATGGACTGGATGCCTCAGGAGCAGGAACGGGGCATCACCATCACCGCTGCGGCAACGATGTGCAAGTGGAAGGACTACATCATTAATCTCATTGATACCCCGGGACATGTTGACTTTACCGCTGAAGTGGAAAGAAGTCTCAAGGTCTTAGACGGTGCTGTCTGCGTGTTTTGCGCGGTGGGCGGTGTCGAACCTCAAAGCGAGACGGTCTGGCACCAAGCAGATAAGTATGGGGTTCCCCGTATCGCCTTTGTCAATAAGATGGATCGGATGGGGGCCGATTTCTTCGGCACAGTGAATCAGATTCGGGAACGGTTAACCCCTTCTGCCTGTCCCATTCAGATTCCGATCGGCAAGGAAAGCACCTTTACCAGCATCATCGATCTTGTGACCATGAAGGCGGTCCTGTATGAGGACGACCCACAAGGATTAAAATTTGAGGTGAGAGAAATTCCTCACGAACACATCAAAGAGGCAAAAGAATACCGCCACCATCTGGTTGAGATGCTCTCAGAGATGGGAGAGCGGATGATGGAAAAATATGTACATGATGTGGAAATTACCGAAGAAGACATCCGGGGAGCCCTTCGCCATGCGACCCTCAACAAGGGATTTGTACCGATTTTATGTGGCGCCTCTTTCCGGAATAAGGGCGTTCAGCTTCTCCTCGATGCGGTCTGTGATCTTCTCCCTTCGCCCCTCGAGATTCCCCCGGCGCAGGGAAAAAATCCTGAAACGGGCGAGAAAGAACAGCGCCATGCCAGTGATGAGGAGCCTTTTTCGGCGCTTGCTTTTAAAATCATGTCGGACCCTTATGTGGGAAGACTGACTTACTTTCGTATCTATTCAGGGGTCTTAAATTCAGGGGCTTACGTCTATAACATCAGTCGAGACAAGAAAGAGAGAATTGGAAAGATCGTCAAGATGCACGCCAATAAACAGGAGATTGTAGAGGAGCTACGGGCGGGCGATATTGGCGCCTGTGTCGGCCTTAAGGAGACCCGCACAGGAGATACCCTTTGTGATCCCAAGTACCCGGTCCTTCTTGAATCGATTCATTTTCCAGATCCGGTGATCTCGATGGCCATCGAACCTGCCACAAAATTTGACCAGGAAAGACTCGGTCTCGCCCTTCGGAAACTCGAGGAAGAAGACCCGACGTTTAAGGTCCGTTACAATGAAGAGACAGGTCAGACCCTCATCTCGGGGATGGGAGAACTTCACCTGGAGATTATTGTAGACCGGATGCTTCGCGAATTTAAAGTCAAGGCCAATGTCGGGAAACCCGAAGTCGCCTTCAAAGAAACCATCACAAAATCCACGGAGATCGTTGGAAAATTCATTCAACAGACCGGTGGCCATGGCCAATACGGACATGTGGAGATCAAACTGGAACCAGGTCAGCGCGGAAGCGGCATCGTCTTTATTAATAAAATTGTCGGGGGGACTATCCCTAGAGAATATATTCCATCGGTTGAAGAGGGAATTCTCAATCAGGCAAAGTCCGGGTCCTTGGCAGGATATCCGGTCATGGACATCACTGTCACCCTTTTTGACGGATCTTTTCATCCGGTCGACTCCTCAGAGTTCGCGTTTAAGATGGCCGCGCAGAGGGCCCTTTCCGAGGGTCTGCGGCAGGCAGGCTCAATTCTCCTTGAACCGATCATGAAGATAGAGGTCGTGGTTCCGGAAGAGTATATGGGAGATGTGATCGGAGATCTCAATTCACGACGCTGCCGCATTGAGGAATTGAAAGAGAGAGGGCAGGTCAAAGTGGTACACGGGCACGTTCCCCTGATGACCATGTTTGGATATGCGACGCGGTTACGGTCTCTCAGTCAGGGCCGCGCCAACTATACGATGGAACCTGCGTTCTACCAAGAAATCCCGGCAAACCTGGCGGAAGAAATTATCAGTAAAGGAGGTCACCATGGCCAAGGAAAAGTTTGAACGGAGTAAGCCTCATGTGAACGTCGGAACGATCGGTCATGTCGATCATGGGAAAACCACCTTAACCTCAGCCATCACTTTTGTCCTGAATAAAAAGGGCTTTGCCGAAG
>JACQQV010000039.1 GCA_016206785.1 Candidatus Omnitrophota bacterium | reverse complement strand
GAGATGGTCATGCCGGGTGACAATGCCTCCTTAACCATTGAACTCATTACCCCTGTGGCTATGGAAAAAGAACAGCGCTTCGCCATCCGTGAAGGAGGCAAGACTGTCGGTGCAGGGGTCATCAGTCAGGTCGTGGAGTAATCATGGCCGAACAAAAGATCCGCATTCGATTAAAAGCATACGACTATCGCCTCTTGGATCAATCGGCCTCTGAGATTGTAGAGACGGCGAAACGAACGGGTGCCAAGGTCTCTGGTCCTGTTCCTTTGCCGACAAAGAAGGAAGGATACACGGTCCTTCGGTCTCCCTTCATCGATAAGAAATCGAGGGAACAGTTTGTGATGAGGACCCACAAGAGACTTCTGGATATTATTGGTCCGACTGCGAAGACCATTGATGCACTTCGGCGCCTTGATCTTCCAGCGGGAGTAGATGTCGAAATCCGTTAATGGAATAAACCGATGAAAGGGATTCTCGGAAAAAAACTTGGAATGACTCAGGTGTTTGACGAAGACGGACAGCTTGTGCCGGTCACCGTCATCGAGGGAGGGCCCTGTCCCGTCCTTCACGTCAAGACCAAGGCGACGGACGGTTACGATGCCGTGGTTGTCGGATATGGGGAGAAGCCTGAAAAGCGATGCACGAAACCTGAACTCGGAATTTTTACGAAGACAAAAATTTCCCCCAGGCGAATGGTGCGAGAACTCCGTACCAACCCGGACGAAAAATATGAGGTGGGTCAGGCCTTCGATGTCGATCTCTTTACGCCCGGGGATTATGTGGATGTAAGCGGTATTTCAATTGGCAAAGGATTTCAGGGAGGTATGAAACGGTGGCACTGGAAAGGGGGTCGCGCGACACGCGGATCGATGCACCATCGCGCCCCCGGTTCCATCGGTTCAAGCTCTGATCCCTCCCGTGTCTTCAAGGGACACCATCTCCCAGGGCACATGGGCAATGTGCTCCGGACCATTCAGAATCTTGAAGTGGTTGAAGTGGACAAAGAAAATCATCTTCTTCTTGTAAAAGGAAGCGTCCCCGGAAAAGCAGGATATGTCATGGTCAAAGCCGCTCTTAAGAAACAACACAAGGTGAAGAAGGTCGTCCAGCAAGTTCAGGAAAAGAAAGAAGAAAAAAAGAAGGAAGAGAAGGAGAAGAAACCTCCTCAGAAACAATGACCACACTTCCTGTACTTAATCAAAAAGGGCAAAAGCTTTCAGAACTGACTCTCGATGAGAAGGTGTTCGACGGGGAAATCAACAAGCCCCTTCTCCATCAGGTGGTACGGATGTACCAGGCGAACCTTCGCCAAGGGACCCATGCGACGAAAACACGGGGGGAGGTTTCGGGAGGCGGGAAGAAACCATGGAGGCAGAAAGGGACCGGGCGTGCACGGGTCGGTTCTATTCGAAGTCCTCTCTGGAGACATGGAGGAACCATTTTCGGTCCGCATCCAAGAGAGTATCGATATACTCTCCCGAAACAGATGAAGCAACTGGCACTCCGTTCCGGTCTCAATGCCAAAGTAAAAGATGGAGAAGTGGTTGTGGTGGACAAGCTCCAGGTTGCGACACCCAAAACCAAGGAATTCGCTAGTGCTTTGAACGCCCTCAAAGTAGAAGGAAAGGCGCTGGTTGTAGTGGATAAAGTTTCAGAGGCGCTCAGGAGATCTTCCAGGAATATGCCAAGAATTTCGCTCAAGAGCCAGCAAGAGGTCAATGCGTACGATTTGTTACGGTATCCCAAAATCGTCATTGAAGAAGCTGCTTTTACTGCACTTTCGAAAACCTGCGAGGGACTTTCCTGATGGAGCCGTATCAAGTGGTGAAAACCCTTTTGCGGACAGAAAAGGGAACGTTCTTGGCCCCTGAAAATAAATATCTATTTAAAGTTGATATACGGGCGAATAAGATTTTGATTCGAAAGGCAATTGAGGAAATCTATAAGGTAAAAGTGAAGAATGTTCGGACCGTCATTGTGTCAGGAAAAATGAAGCGGCTCCGTTTTCACGAGGGAAGAACCCCTTCGTGGAAAAAAGCGATTGTACAACTCAAAGAAGGAAGTCAAATCGCTACGACGTAAAGGACTAAAGTCAAAATATGGGAATCCGTAATTTAAAGCCGAACACACCGGGTCAACGTCACGCAAGCCTTCCGACCTTTGACGAGATCACCAAGGGGAAGCCGGAAAAGTCGCTTCTTGAACCGCTCCATGCTTCAGGCGGTCGAAATGTCCACGGGCATATTACCCTCCGATTTCGTGGAGGGGGACACAAGCGATTTTACCGGCGGATTGATTTCAAAAGAGACAAAGTTGGAATGAGGGCGAAGGTGATCGGCATTGAATATGACCCGAACCGTTCAGCACGCATTGCCCTCGTGCGTTATGAGGATGGAGAGAAACGGTATATCCTTTGGCCTGTTGAGCTCAAAGTAGGGGATGAAATCCTCGCCGGGGAACATATCGAAATCAAAGTGGGGAATACCCTCCCTCTCCGCGACATTCCGCTTGGAACCCTTGTCCATAATGTGGAGCTTATCCACGGACAGGGAGGAAAGATTGTTCGCTCTGCTGGATCGAGTGCGCAGCTTTTGGCGAAGGAAGGGGAGCATGCCCACTTAAGACTTCCCTCGGGAGAGGTTCGACTGGTGAGTCTCCTGTGTAGGGCGACCGTGGGGCAGGTGGGAAATATCGATCATCAAGGGATCTCCATCGGAAAGGCGGGGCGAAACCGATGGCTCGGCCGGCGTCCCCATGTCCGCGGACTCGCGATGAACCCGGTCGACCATCCTCACGGAGGGGGCGAAGGGAAATCGGGACAGGGAAACCCCCATCCCGTTTCTCCGTGGGGGCAGCTGGCCAAGGGATATAAAACGAGAAAGAAGCGAAAAGCTTCTGATCGCTTCATCTTGAAACGGAGGAGATAAGTGGGAAGATCTCTTGGAAAGGGGCCCTTTGTCGATACCCATCTCTTAGAGAAACTTTCAAAGATGCGGTCTTCCGGAGATAAGAAGCCGATCAAGACCTGGTCTCGTCGGTCTACCGTCACCCCTGACTTTGTGGGATATACTTTTTCCGTTCATAACGGGAAAAAATTTATAGCGGTCTATATCACAGAGAACATGGTGGGGCACAAACTGGGTGAATTTTCCCCAACCCGTACCTTCAAGAAACATGGCGCCGTGACGACGGACAAGTCGACGGCCCTCAAATAGGTGAACGATGCAAGTAAAATCAGTGTCACGCTATCTTAAGATCTCGCCCCGGAAGGTACGACAAGTCATTGATCTTGTCCGGAATCAAGAGGCGGAGGTTGCGATGAGTCTTCTAGCGCATCTCAACAAGGGGGCAGCACCCCATGTGCGAAAAGCGATTCAGGCGGCTGTAGCGAATGCGAGACGGCTTCCCCAACAAAAGACAGGGCTTCTGTATGTGGCAAGGATCACTGCGAGTGAGGGACCCACGCGGACCGGGAGAAGGTTCCGAGCCGCTGCGATGGGACGAGGTGTCCGCATCCGTCGCCGGCAGACGCATCTGGCCATCGAACTTGAGGCGAGGTAGCGATGGGACATAAGACGCATCCACTCAGTTTTCGTTTGGGGTACACAAAGGGATGGAGTTCCCTCTGGTATGCCAAAAAACAAGAGTTCCCGAAATACCTTCATGAAGATCTTCTGCTTCGGAAAACCATTTTGAAAAATTTTTCTCAGGCCGCTATTTCAAAGGTGGTCATCGAACGTTCCAGCGGTCGGGTACGCATTATTCTTCATACGGCGCGCCCCGGAGTCATTATCGGACGTCGCGGGGCGGATATTGATAGACTCAGGGATGAAATTCACTCTCTCACGCAGAAAGAGGTTTCTATTGATATTAAAGAGGTCAAAAATCCTCTCATTGACGCACAGCTTGTTGCCGAAAATATCGCTCTCCAACTCGAACGCCGCATCTCCTTCCGGCGTGCGATGAAGAAGGCGGTCCAAACCACCATGCAGGCGGGAGGACTGGGGATCAAGGTACGATGTTCAGGACGTCTCGGGGGCGCCGAGATGTCAAGGACAGAAGGATACAAAGAGGGAAAAATTCCTCTTCAGACCCTTAAAGCCGACATCGATTATGGTTTTACAGAGGCGAAGACCACGTATGGCCGGATCGGCGTCAAGGTTTGGATTTATAAGGGAGATGCCCAAGTCATGGGGACAAGGATAACACGAAATGCTATTGCCGAAAAGAGTCAAATATAGAAAGGCCCAACGGGGGAATCGTAAGGGAATCGCAAGCAGGGGATCCACCATCACCTTTGGTGAATTCGGTCTTAAAGCGATGGAGAATGCCTGGTTCACCAATGCCCAGATCGAAGCGGCAAGGGTCTGTCTCACACGGCATGTGAAGCGAGGTGGAAAAATTTGGATCAGGGTTTTTCCAGATAAGCCGGTCACCAAGAAACCTGCAGAAACAAGAATGGGAAAAGGAAAGGGAGATGTGGACCACTGGGTTTCTGTGGTGCATCGGGGGAAGATCCTTTTTGAAATGGAAGGGATCCCGGAGGAACTTGCAAGGGAAGCGATGCGTCTGGCCTCTCACAAGATCCCCTTCCGCACGCATTTCATCGCCCGCAAGGTGAGGGGATGACTAAAGCAAGCGAGTTACGGCCTCTTACGGCCAATGACCTGAAAGAAAAAATTCATTTACTCGAAAAAGAACTATTTGAAATTCGCGGCAAGGCAGAACAGGGAGCGGTGGAGAAACCGAGCCGCCTCCGAGCCGCCCGTAAAGAGATTGCCAGGATGTTGACGATTCTTAAGGAGAAAGAACTTGGATCCTCAAAGAAGTCCTAAGCGGAAAGAGAGAGTTGGGGTTGTCTTAAGCAACAAGATGGATAAGACGATCGTCGTCCGTGTAGCACGTATCTCCCGACATCCGATTTACCGTAAAGTTGTTAGAAGTTTCATCAAGGTGAAAGCGCATGACGAGGCGAGAAGTGCCAAGGTAGGGGACAAAGTCTCCATTGTGGAGACACGACCGATGTCGAAGGAAAAGAACTGGCGATTAAAAGAGGTGCTCACGTCTTCCAGATGATCCAACTACGAACCCTCTTAGAGATTGCGGACAATACAGGAGCCAAGAAAGCCTCGTGCATCGGGGTGCTTCACCGGAGCGGGAAATTAACGGCCGAGGTGGGGGACGTTATTACCGCTAACGTCAAAGAGGCAACGCCCGACGCCGTTGTAAAGAAAGGGACCGTTGTGAAAGCGGTGATCGTTCGAACCAAAAAAGCCATTTCCCGGTCGGACGGTTCTTCACTCCGCTTCGATGGAAACGCAGCAGTGATTATTGACCCCGATGGAAATCCCTTGGGGACGCGGATCTTTGGGCCGGTCGCCCGAGAACTCCGCGACAAGAAATTTACAAAGATTATTTCTCTCGCACCTGAGGTGATTTGATCATGAGTCTTATCAAGAAAAAGGATACGGTAACGGTCGTCGCAGGGAAGGACCGAAGAAAAAAGGGGAAAGTCCTCTTCGTTTTCCCGAAAAAAGAAAAGGTCCTTGTCGAGGGAATCAACTTTGCCCGCAAGCATACCCGTCGGACCCGCGAAGGTCAACAAGGGGGTATTGTAAGCCTTGAAAAACCGCTCCATCTTTCAAAGGTCCAATACTTTTGCAACCGCTGCAATCGGCCCGTCCGTTTAGGAGTCAAGGTTTCCGCTGATGGAAGCCGTGTCCGGATCTGTCGACGGTGCAAAGAGGAGCTTCCTTAATAATGGCAAGACTTTTGGACCGCTATCACAAAGAGATTGTTCCTGCGATGTGCAAACGGTTTGGATACCAAAACCCCTTACAGAGTCCTCGCCTTCAAAAAGTAGTGGTGAACGTAGGGGCGGGAGAAGGGGCCCATGACCCAAAAATGATTGAGGTGGTCACCCAGGAACTCGCCCTGATCACGGGCCAGTGTCCCATGGTGACCAAGGCAAAAAAATCGATCTCCAATTTTAAAATCCGGGAAGGATCTCCTGTCGGCTGCCGAGTGACGCTGCGTGGCGCAAGGATGTATGAATTCTTCGATCGGCTGGTCAACGCCACCCTTCCCCGTATTCGGGACTTTCGTGGTGTGTCCTTGACCTCTTTTGATGAGGGAGGGAATTACACACTGGGTATTAAAGAACAGGTTATTTTTCCAGAAATCGAATATGACAAGATTGAGAAGACATACGGAATGGATATCACTTTTGTCATCAACTCCAAAAACAAGGAAGAATCCCAAGAGTTGCTCAGGCTTTTGGGAATGCCCTTCCGGACGTAGGTCAAGCGATGGCGAAAAAGTGTTTGATTCTAAAAGCCAGTAAAAGTCCAAAATTTAAAGTGAGGGGATACCACCGGTGTCGACGGTGTGGGCGTCCGAGAGGGTATCTGCGCCGATTTGACCTTTGCCGTATCTGTTTTCGTGAGCTGGCGTCTCGGGGCGAAATTCCCGGTATTTTCAAGGCCAGCTGGTAGAAAGAAGGAGATTTATAGAGATGAGTCTTTCCGATCCCATTGCAGATATGTTCACGGTGATCCGGAACGCCAATGCGGTCTCCAAGGAGACGGCGGAGGTTCCTGCTTCCCATTTAAAGGAAGAGATTCTACGGGTCCTCAAGGAAGAGGGATATATTCGCAACTATAAAGCCGTTGAAAGCAAGACCCAAGGACTTCTGAGAATCTACCTCAGAGAAGAGGGAGCGAAAAAGACCCCCATTACAGGCCTTCGACGCGTTTCAAAACCGGGTCTTCGTATCTATGCTCCAAAGACCCGTATTCCCAAAGTCCTCGGTGGGCTTGGGATTGCCATTCTTTCCACCTCCAAAGGGGTGATGACGGATAGAAAGGCCCGTCAGCACCAGGTGGGAGGGGAAATCCTTTGTTATGTGTGGTGAGGAGCCATGTCGCGTATCGGTAAAAAAGGAATTCCAGTTCCGAATACCGTAAAGGTGATTCGAAAGGACCGCCTTCTTAAGATTCAGGGTCCTCAGGGAGAGCTCTCTATTCAAATCCCGAATGGGATCGAAGTGAGTGAGGCGAATAACACATTGGTTGTTACGAGAAACTCCGATGAAAAAAATGTGAGGGCGCTCCATGGGACAACGCGGTCACTTCTTGCGAACATGGTGAAGGGGGTCACGGAAGGCTTTAAGAAAGAATTGGAAATTGAAGGAGTCGGTTTTCGGGCACAGCTCAAGGGAAAAACACTTTCTCTCCTGCTCGGTTTTTCGCACGCTGTTGATTTCCCGATTCCTGACGGCATCACCATTCAAATTCCAACTCCCACTCAAGTCATTGTACAGGGGAGCGATAAAGCAAAGGTGGGAGAGATTGCCAGTGAAATCCGTTCCTTTTTCAAGCCGGAGCCTTATAAAGGGAAAGGAATTCATTATGTGGGAGAGACCATCCGCCGGAAGGCGGGGAAGACGGTAGCCTAAAGGGACCGATGGAACCTAAGACAGCAAGGCAACGACGGCGCGAACGGGTGCGGAAGAAGGTCATCGGGACGAAAGAGAAACCGAGGCTCTCGGTCCATCGGAGTCTGAAACACCTCTATGCCCAGCTCGTTGATGACCTGGAGCAGAAAACCCTCCTGAGTCTTTCGACCTTGGTTCCCACGGTACGGGAAAGCAAGAAAAAGGTCAAGGGTGTGGAGGTGGCCTCTCAATTGGGGAAACTTTTTGCGGAGGAAGCAAAATCCAAAGGGATAAGCCGCGTCGTCTTTGACCGTAGTGGATATCTTTATCATGGAAGGGTGAAGGCCTTCGCCCAGGCCTGCCGGGAAAATGGACTTTTATTTTGAGAGGGGAGAACTGATTGGAAAAGGTACAAAGAGAAAACCAACCCGAATTTATTGAAAAGTTGATCCGTCTCAACCGCGTGGCCAAGGTGGTTAAAGGAGGGAAACGCTTTTCCTTTAGTGCCCTTGTCGTGGTTGGGAATGGGAAGGGTTCGGCGGGATGCGGTTACGGGAAGGCGAATGAGGTCGCCGAGGCGATCCGAAAAGGGATGAGTGACGCCAAAAAGAGCATGTTTAAAGTACCGATGAGGGGGACGACGATTCCTCATGAATTAATAGGAGAGTTTGGGGCCGCAAAGGTGCTTCTTAAGCCTGCCTCAGAGGGAACAGGGGTCATTGCGGGGGGAGCGGTGCGTGCCCTTTGTGAAGCAGCCGGGATTAAAGATATCCTCACAAAATCGCTCGGCTCAAACAATGCGATCAATGTGTTACGGGCTACCGAAAGCGCCTTTCGGAAATTTAAGACGGCGGAAACCGTGCCATGAATCTTTCAAATCTTTCTCCAGCCAAAGGAAGCACCCGCAGGTCCAAACGACGGGGCCAAGGCCGTTCCTCCGGCAGTGGGAAGACTTCTGGCCGGGGGCAGAAGGGACAGACCGCGAGATCGGGACGGGGACCACGGTTAGGGCTTGAAGGAGGACAGATGCCCCTGATCCGAAGACTTCCGAAGCGGGGCTTCATCAATGCGTTCAAAAAGGAATACCGAATTGTCAATCTGGACCAGCTCAATCTTTTTAAAGAAGGGTCGGTGGTTTCTCCCAAAGAACTTGAGGAGAAGGGACTGATTCAGGGAGGGGCTTCTCCGGTTAAGATTCTCGGTGGAGGAGAACTTAAAAAGCCTCTCCAGGTCTCGGCCCATCATTACAGTTCAAGGGCGCGGGAGGAGATTGAGAAAGTGGGCGGTCAGGCCCAGGTCATCGGGAGCGAGAGAGATGCTGCAAGCGTTCGTTAACTCCTTTAAAATTCCAGATCTCAGAAGAAAGATCCTTTTGACCCTTGGACTTGTGGCGATCTATCGTTTGGGGGCCTATATTCCTACGCCGGGAATTGATGGGAATAAACTGGCACAGTTTTTTGAGGAACTCGCAAAGACTCAGGGAGGAACGCTCTTTGGGATCATGAACATGTTTAGCGGTGGGGCTGTCGAACGGCTCACGATCTTTGCCTTGGGGATTATGCCTTATATCTCCTCTTCAATTATTTTACAGCTTTTAACCGCGGTGATCCCCTCTCTTGAAAAAATGGCGAAAGAAGGAGAGATCGGCCGAAGAAAGATCACCCAATATACGCGGTACGGGACGGTCGCCCTTGCTCTGATTCAATCCTTCTTTATCAGTCTGTGGATTGAGGATCCGGCCCGTTTTGGAGGGCTCCAGATTGTGCAGTATCCAGGATGGCGCTTCCGAGCACTGACAGTGTTAACGCTCACCAGCGGCACCGCCTTTATCATGTGGTTGGGGGAGCAGATCACGGAATACGGAATTGGAAATGGGATGTCGCTTCTCATTACGGTAGGGATCATCTCACGGATTCCGACCGCCATCGTTCAGTTGTTTTTCTTGGTGACCAAGCAGGAACTGACGGGGCTCAAACTCATTTCAATGATGATGATGATGATTGCGGTCATCGTTGCGGTTATTGTGATCACTCAAGCGGCGCGAAAGATTCCTGTTCAGTATGCCAAACGCATTGTGGGTCGAAAAGTGTACGGTGGCCAGAACACCTACATCCCCCTGAGAATCAACCAAGCGGGAGTCATCCCCATTATCTTTGCCCAATCGATCATTCTTTTTCCGGCGACCATGGCCGGTCTCCTCCCACATCCAGGTCTTCAATCGTTTGCGCAACTTCTTCTGAGGGGACAGGTGGTCTATACCCTTCTTTATAGTGCTCTCATTATTTTCTTTTCGTTCTTTTATACTGCCATTACGTTAAACCCCGTTGACCTCGCCGACAACATGAAAAAATATGGGGGATTCGTTCCGGGCGTTCGTCCCGGAAAACCGACGGCCGAACATTTTGATTACATCATTACGCGGATTACGTGGCCCGGTGCGCTCTTTTTGACGCTGATTGCCATTTTTCCAGATTTTGTGGGCGCCTCATTTCAGATTCCGTATCTTGTGGCAAGTTTCTTCGGTGGAACAGGACTTCTGATTATCGTCGGGGTCATGTTGGACACCATGAAACAGGTGGAGTCCCATCTTTTGATGCGCCATTATGAAGGGTTTATGAAAAGCGGCCGCCTCAAAGCCCGTCGTGCCTGATGAAGATCATTTTTCTGGGTCCCCCCGGGGCTGGAAAGGGAACACAGGCGAAGCTTTTGGCGGAACGGTATCATATCCCCCACATTTCAACGGGGGACATTCTGCGAGAAGTCTCGAGGAATGGTTCCACGATCGGGCAACAGGTCCGCACCTTTATGCAGGAAGGAAAGCTTGTCCCGGATGAGATCGTCACAAGACTGGTCGCGGGACGGATGGGCTCAGACGATGCGCGGGGGGGATTCATCCTGGATGGCTTTCCGAGGAACGAGACGCAAGCGGAGAGTCTTGATAAACTCCTTTCGGAGACGGGAGTTCTGATTGATCTTATTGTCTATTTTGAGACGAAAGAAAAAACAATCGTTTCAAGACTCGCGGGACGGCGGGTTTGCAACACATGCGGTGCCAACTACCACGTTGTGAATATTCCTCCTCGAAAAGAGGGCTCCTGCGACCAGTGTGGTGGCGCACTCTTCCAGCGGGAAGACGATAAGGAAGAAACGGTCCGGAAACGGCTCAAGGTTTACGAACAGGAAACGGCAAGCCTGGTCGGGTATTACAAAAAATCGAAGAAACTGCGGGTCGTGTCAGGGGACCTTGAGCTCAAAGAGGGGCAAGAGGCACTCGTGTCCCTTTTCAAAAAGGAACATCTTATTCGTGATTGAATTAAAATCGTCCCGTGAAATTGACACGATGCGAGAAGCGGGTCGGATGGTCTCGATCGTTCTCCAAGAGATCGAAGAGAGAATTGCTCCGGGCGTCACGACCCAGGAGTTGAATGAACGGGCAGAAAAAACCATTTATGCCTTAGGAGGGGAACCGGCGTTTAAGGGGTATCGGGGTTATCCCGCTTCCATCTGTGCTTCGGTGAATGAAGAGGTTGTTCATGGGATTCCGGGTCGGCGTGTTTTGGAGGAAGGGGATATTGTTGGGATCGATGTCGGCGTCCGGTTCCACGGCTATTACGGCGATAGCGCGGTCACCTTTCCGGTGGGACAGATCAACGAAGAAACAGGCCATCTTCTTGAAGTGACCCATCAGGCTTTGTTTGCAGGAATTGAGAAGGCTGTTGCCGGAAACCGGATCGGCGACATCTCCTCCGCCGTTCAACGTGTGGCGGAATCGAACGGCTATTCGGTGGTACGGGATTTTGTCGGACACGGCATTGGGTCCGAGATGCATCAAGACCCTCAGGTTCCCAATTTCGGCGAGCCTCGTCAGGGGATACTTCTCAAAAAGGGAATGGTTCTTGCCATCGAACCGATGGTCAACGTGGGAACCTATGAGGTGGAGATCTTGCCGGATGGTTGGACCGTGATCACGAAGGACCGGAAAAGGTCGTGTCACTTTGAACATACCGTGTCCATCGACGAAAAGGAACCGGAGATCTTAACAGCGTGGCACCTAAAGAAGAACCTATTGAGGTAGAAGGAACGGTTCTTGAGACCCTTCCCAATGCAACGTTTCGGGTCGAGCTTGAGAATGGTCACAAGATCCTGGCCCATATTTCAGGAAAGATGCGTATGAATTTCATTCGCATTCTCCCCGGCGATAAAGTAAAGGTGGAGCTCTCTCCCTATGACCTTTCGAGAGGGCGCATCACGTTCCGGACCAAATAGGAGAAAATGGTGAAGGTTCGATCAAGCGTTCGCAGGATGTGCGACAAGTGCAAGATTGTAAAACGGAAGGGAGTCGTGCGGGTTATCTGCTCGAATCCCAAGCATAAACAGCGACAAGGATAAAGGAGGAGTGTTGTGCCTCGTATTGTGGGGGTAGATATCCCAAAGGAAAAAAAGATCGCATTTTCACTCTGTTATATTTACGGGATCGGGCAGAATAATGCAAAAAAGATCCTGGGTACAGCGGGAGTCAACCCCGCTACCCGCGCCAAGGATCTCACCGAAGAAGAGGTCTCCAAAATTACTTCTATTATCCAAAAGGATTACAAGGTGGAGGGGGATCTGCGTCGGGAGATCACGGAGAATCTCCGACGTCTCTCTGAAATCGGAAGTTACCGCGGGATCCGACATCGGAAGGGACTTCCTGTCCGTGGACAGCGGACACGGACCAATGCCCGGACACGGAAAGGTCCCCGCAAGACGATCGGTGCAGTACGGAAAAAGGAAGTATAACCATGGCGGAAGAGTCTAAGGAAAAGAACGCGGAGAATAAAGCAGAAGCGGGTGCACGACCGGAGGAAAAACCAAAAGGGCCCCGCAAGAAAACAAAGAATATAACGACGGGCATTGCACACATCCAAGCGAGCTTCAACAATACCATCGTTACCATCACCGATCGGCAAGGAAACACCATCGCCTGGTCCAGCACCGGGGTGGTCGGCTTCAGCGGTTCAAAGAAGGCGACCCCTTTTGCGGCGCAGGTTGCTGCTGAAAATGCGGCCCGGAAGGCGATGGAGCATGGCATGAAAAACATTGAGGTCTATATCAAGGGACCCGGATCCGGACGGGAGTCTGCCGTTCGGGCCCTTCAAGGGGCGGGACTCACGATTCATGTGATCCGTGACGTTACGCCGATCCCTCACAACGGTTGTCGTCCGCCTAAGCGGCGTCGTGTCTAAAGAAAAGGAGTCAGGATGTCAAGGTATTTAGGACCTTCCTGCAGGCTCTGTCGGCGAGAAGGGATCAAATTATTTTTAAAAGGGGCTAAATGCACTACTCCCAAATGCCCTGTGGCACGCCGGGCCTTTGCCCCTGGACAGCATGGGAAGGGCCGGGTCAAACTGTCGAACTACGGGATTCAACTTCGAGAAAAGCAGAAGCTTAAGAGAATCTACGGCGTTCTCGAACGGCAATTTAAACATTATTTCCGTATCGCTTCCCGCTCAAAAGGGATTACCGGCGATGTGCTTCTGCAACTTCTGGAAAGGCGTTTAGACAATGTCGTCTTCCGTTTGGGATTTGCAACCTCAAGGGCCCATGCACGGGAAATGGTTCGTCATGGGGCGATCACGGTGAATGATCAAAAAGTTGATCTCCCCTCTTATTTCGTGCAGGTGGGAAGCCGTATTGGGGTTCAAGGGCAGGACAGAATCCGGCAAAGGGTCCACGAGACATTAGAAGCCACCAAAGAACGTGAGCGACCCCATTGGCTCAAGGTTGACCCCGAGCATCTGGTAGGGACCATTGCGCGTCTTCCTGAAAAAAGTGATGCATTGCTTCCAATCAAAGAACAACTTATTGTAGAACTCTATTCAAAGTAAGTGGCGAGGGTTTGAAAGACCTTAAGGAGGGGAAGGGAATGGGAACAGCGTGGAAGGGATTTGAAATGCCGAAGCGCCTTGAGTGCGATGAGCAATCGGTGAGCAATACCTACGGTAAATTTGTTGCAGAACCTTTTGAGCGAGGATATGGGATGACCATTGGGAATTCCTTGCGACGGATCCTTATCTCCTCGATCGAGGGAGCGGCTGTAACCAATGTCAAAATTGAAGGGGTGCTGCATGAATTTTCCTCAATCACTGGTGTTTATGAGGACGTGAGTGAAATCATCCTAAACCTGAAGAATTTGATTCTTCGTTCTCACACTTCAGGGGCCAAGGAAATCACCATTCAGACCGAGAAAAAGGGAGAAGTCACGGCAAAAGACATTGTTCATGATGATACGATTGAAGTGATCAACCCCGATTTGCATATTGCGACGCTTACCAAAAATGCGAAGTTCAACATGACGATGACCGTAACGCGTGGACGGGGTTATGTCCCTGCTGAAAGAAATAAAAACGAGGGAAGCCCGATTGGAACGATTCCCATCGATTCTATTTTCACACCGGTGAGGAAGGTGAATTTTCTTGTGGAGAACACCCGCGTAGGACAGATCACAGACTATGACAAACTGATTCTGGAGATCTGGACCAATGGGAGTGTCTCTCCCAAAGATGCCCTGCTCTACGCCTCCAATATTTTCCAGAGACACTTGGATATTTTTGTGAACTTTGGGAGGCTTCCCGAGGAAGAAAAGGTTGAAGAGGCGCAGGAGGATGTGGAACTTTGGGAGAAATTGAAACAACCCGTTTCCGAACTTGAACTTTCTGTCCGTAGTGCAAATTGTCTGCGCGCCGAAAAGATAAAAACCATTGAACAGCTGGTGCGTCGAACAGAGTCGGACATGCTGAAGTTCCGGAACTTTGGGAAAAAGTCCCTCGCGGAGATCAATGAGGTCCTCAACGCGATGGGCCTTTCCCTTGGGATGAAACTCCCCAAGCGACCGAAGAAAGAAGAAGAGGAACGTGAGACATCGTAGAAGTAATCGGCGTTTTGGTCGGGCCAAGGGGGAGCGAGACGCGCTCGTTCGGCATCTTGCAACGGCGCTCATCCTGAATGGGAGGATCGAGACCACCCTCCCCAAGGCCAAGGATGCCCGTCGATTCGTCGACCGGCTCATCCAGTTTGGGGTTCGAGGAGACCTCTTCTCGTATCGCCGTGCCCTCCAGGCATTGGGGAACGCGGAAACCACTTCTTATCTTTTTAAAGAAGTGGCCCCTCTTTTTAAGACCCATCGGGGAGGGTACACCCGACTCCTCCGGAGCCGGGTGCGTCCGGGCGATGGGGCAGAACTTGCCCTCCTTGAACTTTTAGAGAGAAAGGTCAAGCCGAAAAAGGAAAAAAGGGAATCCCCCAAAGAGGAATCCAAAAAGACAAAGGCAAAAAAGACCGAGGCCCCTTCCCCGAAAGAAGAGGTGCCAGGCGTTTCTGCACCACCTGAGAAGCCGCCGAAGGCCGAAAAACCGAGTGGCTTTCTTGCAAGCCTTCGGAAGTTTCTGAAACCGAAAGATCGGTCTTAAAAAGGATGTGCGATGCTCAGACTCTCGGATCGTCTTGAAGGTCTTTCCTCTTCTCTCACCCTTGACATGACTGCCCGTGCCAATGCCTTAAAGAAAAAAGGAATCGAGATTGTCAATTTTGCAGCCGGCGAGCCTGATTTTCCGACCCCTCCCTTTATAAGACAAGCCACCGTCCGTGCACTTGAAGAGGGATTTACCCGCTATACCCCATCGACCGGTATCCCGGAACTCAAGGAAGCGATCGTCGATAAATTTAAACGGGATAACCAGATCTCCTATACCCCCTCCCAAATTGTGGTTTCTTGCGGGGCAAAACATTCTCTTTATAATCTTCTCCAGGTACTCTGCAACAAAGGAGATGAGGTCCTTTTCGGCTCCCCCTACTGGGTGAGTTATCCGGAATTGGTCCGTTTGGCAGGGGGAATTCCTGTCATGGCCCCCACAGAAGCGAACCATTCCTTCCGCCTGACCCGCAAGGAGATAGAACGCCATTGGACCCCAAAAACAAAGGTTCTTATCTTAAACAGCCCGGCCAATCCAACAGGGAGTGTTTATGATAAAAAGGAATTAGAAGAAATTGCAGACCTCGCTCTTTTGAGGAACCTTTTTGTGATCAGCGACGAAATTTATGAAAAACTGATTTTTGACGGGAAAAAACATTATGCGATCGCTTCCTTTGGAAAAGAAATCATGGAACGGACTGCAACAGTCAATGGCGTCTCGAAGGCCTATGCCATGACCGGTTTCCGCATTGGCTACTGTGGAGCCCCCCTGGAGATTGCAGAGGCGGTTGGAAAACTCCAAAGCCATTCCACCTCAAACCCCACTTCCTTAAGTCAAAAAGCGGCGTTGGCAGCCTTAACAGGGGATCAGTCGGATGTAACCCAGATGGCCAGGGAATTCGAAAAAAGGCGGGACAGGTTGTATAATGGTCTTAAGGACTTACAGGGATTAAAGCCCATTCGGCCTGAAGGGGCGTTTTATATTTTTTGTGACGTCTCCTCCTTTGGGTTATCCTCCTCCGAGTTGGCGAATCGTTTCTTGGATGAGGCTCGGGTCGCGACCATTCCAGGCGAAGGGTTTGGGATGGAGGGTTACCTACGATTCAGTTTCGCAACCTCACAGGAGAAGATCGACGAAGGACTCCGTAACATTGCACAATGGGTGAAACAGTTTGATCGACATTAAAGAACTCCTCAGATACGCCGTCAACAAAGGGGCCTCCGACGTTCACCTGACCGCAAAGTCTTCCCCGATTTTACGCATCGACGGTAAATTGGAGGCAACGACGTTGGAAGTCTTGACTCCGGAAGAAACCAAGCGCATCATCTATGGCCTCTTGAACGACCGACAGAAACAACAATTTGAAGAAGAATTGGAACTCGATTTCTCTTTTACCGTGCCGGCCTTAAGTCGCTTCCGGGTGAATGTCCACCAGCAACGTTCGAGTGTTGAGGCGGCCATGCGTGTCGTCCCGTCCCACATTCCAACGCTTGCGGAGCTTGGTCTTCCGCCCATTGTGGCAGAATTTGCACGGAAGCCGAACGGTCTTGTGTTAGTGACCGGGCCCACAGGGGTTGGAAAAACGACCACCCTTGCCGCGATAGTGGATCTTATCAACACAGAGAAGCAGTTTCTCATCGTCAGTATCGAAGATCCCATCGAGTATGTCCATCACAACAAACGCAGTGTCATTAAACAGCGGGAGGTGTTTGCAGATACCCATTCCTTCGCATCGGCTCTCAAACATGTTTTAAGACAGGATCCTAATGTGGTGGTGGTGGGTGAGATGCGGGATCTTGAGACGATTGCAACGGCACTCACCGCTGCGGAAACAGGGCATCTTGTCCTTGCAACCTTACACACCCCTGATGCCGTGCAAACGGTAGACCGCATTATTGACGTCTTTCCGCCTCACCAGCAACAACAGGTCCGCATTCAGCTTGCGGGAACCCTTCAGGCTGTTGTCTCACAGCAGCTCCTCCCCACTACCAAAGGGAGGGGGAGGGTGGTGGCGTGTGAAGTGATGGCCGCCACTTCCGCAGTCCGAAACCTTATCCGTGAAAGGGAATCCGAACAGATTCCAACCCTGATTCAAACAGGATCCTCGTTCGGCATGCAAAGCATGGACAGGTCCTTAAAGGATCTTTACCGCCGGGGCATTGTGTCACTCGAGGCGGTTCGTGACCGGGTAAAAGATATGGAGGAATTCAATAGCCTTTGAGGACGCCGTGGAAGCAGATCTGACCATTCTCGGTGGGGGGCCGGCCGGGTTTAGAGCCGCCCTCAGGGCCCGCGAGTACGGCTTCAAAACATTTCTCATTGAAAAAGAAGAAGTGGGAGGTGTCTGTCTTCACCGGGGATGCATTCCCACCAAGTGTCTCCTCACCGACGTTCTTTTTTTGAAGAAAAACAGCGTCGGAAAGGAAAGGGCAAAAGTCTTCCAAGGGATGCTGCGAAGGAAAAGTGAAGTTGTTTCTCGGCTTCACTCGGGAATGGAATCCACCCTTCGGAAAAGTGGGGTTGCAATGGTCCACGGCAGGGGAGAACTCCTTCGCGAACATCTTCTTCGTGTGAATGGGAAAGAGATTAAGACACGATTTATCTTGATTGCCACAGGGAGTAGGCCCAAAGAACTGCCCGGGGCCCCTTTCGATGGGAAACAGATTTTAACCAGCGACGACCTTTTGGGGCTTCACGAAATCCCCGAAAGACTTGTGATTATCGGTGCAGGCCCTACAGGGTGCGAATTTGCAAGCTTATACCATGCGCTCGGAACTCACGTCACCCTTTTAGAAGCGACCTCTCAACTCCTCCCGGCAAGCGATGAGACCATTTCTGAAGAATTAAAAAAAATTTTTGTCCGCGAAGGAATGGAGGTCAAGGTGGGAGAGAAAGTGACTTCTCTTCAAAAAGGGACCGCAGAAAAAATCCTTGTGAGTATCGGTCGTTTGCCCAATAGCGAAGCCCTCGGCCGCAACTTGGGAATTCTTCTTCCGGACGGGTCCGTCGAGGTGGATCCTTTCATGCGAACCGCGGTCTCCTCCATTTATGCAGTTGGGGATGTGACCGGGAAATCGCTCCTCGCCCATGTGGCGAGCTATCAAGCAGAGATCGCCGTGGACCATATGGCAGGCAAGACAGATAAAACGATGGAAGGTCGTGCCATTCCTGAATGTGTTTTCACCATTCCCGAGGTGGCGCAGGTCGGCCTGACGGAGAAGAAGGCCAGAGAAAAACGGAAAGAGGTTTTCGTGGGACGCTCCTCCTTTCTTGCCTCGGCAAAGGCCCATATCTTAGAGGAAAAACTCGGGTTTGTGAAGCTGGTGGGCGATGGAGAAACGGGTGAGTTCCTGGGAGCCCACCTTTTGGGCCCACAGGTGACGGAACTCATTGCAGAACTTACCCTCCTTCTCCAGACACACGGAACTCTCCGCCAGCTCGCGGAGACGATCCATCCTCATCCGACCGTCTCTGAGACGGTGCGGGAAGCGGCTTTGGATTTTATCTGTAAGCCCCGTTAGAGATGAAATCTCTAACGGGGTAAAGGAAAAGGGATTGACCACCGGAACACATTTTCCAACGTGGCTTCGGAAGCGGATTGAAAATACCCACTTCACCCGTGAAATCCTCAAAGATCTGAGGATTAATACGGTTTGTGAGAGTGCACGGTGCCCCAATTTATTGGAGTGCTTCTCTCGTCACCGAGCCACCTTCATGATTTTGGGAGAGATCTGTACCCGGCGGTGTACCTTTTGTGCGATTCCGCGTGGGATACCGTCTTTCCCGGAGGAAAGTGAACCGGAACGGATCGTAGAGGCGATCCGTCGGATGAAACTTTCCCATGCTGTGATTACGTCTCCGGCGAGGGACGATCTTGAAGATGGCGGATCGATCCAATTTGCAAAGGTCATCACCGCCATCCATCGGGAGTTTCCCGAAGTCACGGTGGAAGTCCTCACCCCCGATTTTCATGGGGAACTCACCGCGATTGAACGCGTGGTCCAAGCAGGACCCCAGATTTACAACCACAACCTCGAGACAGTCAAGCGGTTGCAGAGGAAGCTCCGTCCCTATGCGCGGTATGAACGGTCTCTGGAAATACTTCGGCAGGTGAAGGTCCTCTCGCCGCGGATCTGGACCAAAAGTGGACTGATGGTGGGGGTAGGGGAAGAAGAAGAGGAGGTCCTTCAGACCCTCAAAGATCTTCGTGAGAGCTGTTGCGAAATGTTGACGATTGGACAATATCTCCAATCGGATGAGCATAATTTAGCTGTGGCGGAATTTATTCCACCCGAGAAGTTCCAATCTTATGAAGAAAAAGCATATGCGCTTGGTTTTTCTTATGTTTTTTCAGGCCCCTTTGTTCGGAGTTCTTACTGGGCCGATGCCGCAAAACAAAATTTAACGTTCTTGCGTTAACACACCCGGAAGGCAGGAAGAACAGATGCATGAAGCGAACCGAATGAAGCGTTTGCCACTTTATCTTTTTACCATCATGGACGACCTCAAAGCCAAGGCCCGTGCAAAGGGAGTGGATGTTGTTGATCTCGGGATGGGAAATCCCGATTTGCCGACGCCCAAGCATGTGGTCGAGGAACTCCGTCAACAGGTTCTTATACCGGAAAACCACCGTTACTCCCGTCCCAATGGAGCGGTTGAGATAAAACTCAAAGAGGCGATCGCGCAATGGTACTTCCAGCGATTTGGCATTACGCTGGATCCCAAGGAAGAGGTCCTTCCTCTCATCGGGGCCAAAGAAGGGATCGCCCATCTTTCCCTCGCCTTTCTGAATCCAGACGACATCGGCCTTGTTCCAAACCCTGCTTATCCGGTTCATTTTAACGGTGTGATTATGGCAGGAGGGATTCTCTACAACATTCCCTTGACCCCCGAAAACGACTATAAACCGAATTTGAAGGGGTTAAGCCGTGAAGTGGTTAAGATGTCCAAGATTCTTTTCTTAAGCTACCCCCACAACCCGACGACGCAAGTGGTTGATCTTCACTTTTTCCAGGAGGTGGTCAACTGGGCCAAGGGGAAGGATATCATCATCGCCCATGACCTTGCCTACTCGGACATCGTCTTTGAAGGTTACAAGGCGCCGAGCCTCCTTCAGGTGAAGGGGGCCAAAGAAGGAATCATCGAATTTCATACCCTTTCCAAGTCTTACAGTATGGCAGGATGGAGGATTGCATTTTGTGTGGGGGACCGTGAGATCTTGAGATCCCTTGCTAAGACAAAAAGCTACATTGACTTTGGCATTTTCCGGCCGGTGCAATATGCCGCCATCAAGGCCCTCACCGGCCCTCAAGACTACGTCGCGGAGCTGACCGAGATTTATCGCAAAAGGCGGGATCTCTTTGTAGAGGGCCTCAACAAAATCGGCTGGCCGGTGGCAAAGCCCAAAGCCACCTTTTACCTCTGGACCCGCATTCCTCTCAAATACAGTGCTCTCACTTCGATGGAATTTGCAACGCTCCTCATCGAAGAGGCGGGTGTGGGGGTCGCCCCGGGGACAGGTTTCGGAGAATATGGGGAAGGGTATATCCGATTTGCGTTGGTTGAGCCCGAAGAAAGACTTGCCATCGCATTAAAGAGGATGCAAAAACTCCTTGAAATAGAAAGTTGACCCAAAAAGGGTTCGCCGCCATGAGGCCAAAACGGATTCTCTTGATGTACATTTCCCCCAACTCTGGCCATCATCGTGCGAGCCTGGCACTTGAAAAAGCGCTCCACGAACTCTCGCCGGACTCGTCGGTCCTCAGCATCAATACCCTTAGTTACACGAACCCGATTCTCGAACGGATCATCAAGAAAACATATTTTGGGCTCATTCGCACCCATCCGGAGGTATGGGGGTACCTCTATGACAACCCGAGCGTTGTCAAAAGTACCCAAAGTTTCCGGAACCTGGTCCACCGCTTCAATTCCCCCAAACTCCAACTTCTTCTTGAGGAATTTAAACCTGACGTCGTTGCCTGCACCCAGGCTTTCCCTTGTGGTCTTATCGCTGAAGTGAAAAAAAATCTCGGGCTTGCCGTTCCTCTCGTAGGGGTTCTGACCGACTATTTTCCCCACTCTTATTGGATTTACGACAACGTCGACTTTTACATCGTTTCTTCCGAGAGGGCAAAGATGAAACTTTCTCAAAACGGAATTAAGCCAGAAAAAATCTTAACGCATGGGATTCCGATCGATCCTAAATTCCGGAGGGACGGAAAAAAAGAGAACCTCACCTTGCGTCTGGGATTGGATCCAAAGATACCTACGCTTCTCCTGATGGGGGGAAGCCAGGGCCTTGGACCGATTGCAAAGATTGTCAAAGTTCTTGACCGTTTAGAGGTGCCCATCCAGATTTTGGTGGTCTGCGGCAGCCATAAACGGCTGTACCGCCACCTGAAGAAAAGGGAAAGGCATTTTAGAAAAAGAATAAAGATATTCGATTTTGTAGAGAATGCGGATGAGTTGATGGAAGTTTCCACCCTTTTAATTACAAAACCCGGGGGACTCACCACGGCTGAAGGCCTTGCCAAACAACTTCCTCTCGTTATTTTCGACCCGATCCGGGGACAAGAAACGTCCAACGCGAACTTTCTTGTCGAAGAAGGCCTCGCGGTAAAAGCTCGAGACGAGGAGGAAGTTGTCGTCCTTGTGAGAGAATTGTTACATCATCCGGCCAAACTTGAGGAGATGCGCCTTCGCATCGATCGCTATCGAAAACCGACGAGTGCCCTGGATGCGGCGTATTTCCTCCTTTCATTGGAATAGACATGTTTCATTATTTCTTGTACCGGATAGCCTATGAGCTCGTCCTCCGTCTTCCACTTCGTTTTTCGTATTGGATTGCAGACTGCGTGGCAGACCTCCATTTATTATTTTCCTTCAAGAGCCGCCGGCAGGTTCTTCAAAATCTTTACTGGATTTATGATGGGGGAAAGCGTCCCGGATTCCGGGAGGCGAGGGATGTCTTTCACCACTTTGGAAGGCATCTGGTCGATTTTCTCCGCCTGCCGAAGGTGGACCACGAGGAGTTTTCAAGAGTTGTAGAAATTGTAGGCCTTGAACATATTGAAAAGGCCTTTCAAAAGGGGAAAGGGGTCATAGGCGTCACGGCCCATTTTGGAAATTGGGAGTGGGGCGGTGTAGGTCTTGCCATGCTCGGCTACCCGGTGAGTGCGGTGGTCCTTCACCATGAGAGCCAGTGGGTGAACCGCTTTTTTATGGACCAGCGGAGAAAAAAGGGACTCCATGTGATTCCTATGGATCACTCGATTTGGACCCTCATTCAACGCTTAACCAGAAATGAGATGGTCCTTTTGGTGGGGGACCGCGATTTTTCAAAAAACGGGATCTCCCTCTCATTCCTTGGGCGAAGGGTCTCTTTCCCCCGCGGGCCCGCTGCCCTTTCTTTGCGCTGTGGAAGCCCTCTCATTGTAGGGGTTGTGATCCGCCTTCCCCATGGACTCTACCGGCTTATCTTTGAAGCGCCGATTGAACCAACGAGGACGGACGATTTTTCTTCGGACCTGTTAAGTACCACGCAACAAATCGCCTCTCATCTGGAAAGTTATATCCGGCGTTACCCTACCCAGTGGCTTATCTTTCAAAACCCATGGGAAATGGCTCAAGATGGATCATGAAAAGATCGCTGCGCTTGTGCCGGCCTTGAATGAGGAAAAAACATTGGGGTCGCTCATTCCCGAAATTCAACGATGGCTTCCCCATGTGATCGTTGTAGACGATGGTTCGACCGATCAAACCGCCGAGGTTTCAAAAAAAAATGGAGCCCATGTGATTGTCCACCCCAAAAACCTCGGGAAGGGAATGGCCCTACGAAGCGGTTTCCAGTATCTCCTTGAAAAGGATTTTGAAGGATGCGTGATTCTCGATGGTGACGGACAACATAGCCCACAGGATCTCCCTTCTTTTATCACCGCTGTGCAAGATCCTAAGGTTGGAGTTGTCGTCGGGAACCGGATGGGGGAAACCGCTACGATGCCCTTTGTCCGACGGTTAACCAACCGTTTTATGTCTTTTGCCCTCTCCCGGCTTCTCCAAGAGGAGATTCCCGATACCCAGTGTGGGTTCAAGTTTGTCCGTTCGGATCTCCTCAGGGTCTTGGAGTTGAAGGCCTCGAAATACGAAATTGAATCGGAAGTCTTGATCGAGGCAAAAAGACGCGGCTTTCGGATTGTCTCAGTACCTGTCCACACCATTTACGGGGATCAGAAGAGCAGCATCCACCCCCTCCGGGATACCTATCTTTTTTTAAGACTTCTTTATGCGAGAAGGAGACACCTAAGGTATGAAAAAAGATCCTGAGGTCTCCTGCGCGCGAATGATCGAGAGGCAACTCGAAAGGAGAGGAATTGTAGATCCAAGAGTTTTAAAAGCGTTTCGAAAGGTTCCTCGCCATCTCTTCGTTCCAAAGGAATGCCAGGAGCAGGCGTACGAGGATTACCCGCTTCCCATCGGATTTGATCAAACGATTTCGCAACCTTACATGGTCGCTTTAATGACTCAGACCCTTGCCCCTACTGAAGCCTCAAAGGTGCTTGAAATCGGAACGGGGTCAGGATATCAAACAGCCATTCTTGCAGAACTCTCAGGAACCGTTTTTTCCATCGAGCGGATTGGGGAACTTTCGAGGCAGGCTGAGGAAAGGCTTCGCCTTTTGGGCTATCACAACGTTTCTCTTAAATGTGAAAATGGGATGAGGGGGTGGCCACAATTTAGCCCCTATAACCATATTCTCGTCACCTGCGCCAGTCGCACCATTCCACTGCCTCTCCTTTCCCAGCTAGAGAGCGAGGGTCGCCTGGTGATTCCCCTGGGAGGTCCTGTCACTCAAGTCTTAACCTTGCTCCATAAGCAAAAGGAGAAGATGGACTTGAAAGAAATTTGTGAATGCGCTTTCGTTCCTTTGGTTGAAGATGACTAGAAGAAGATCATTCAAGACGCTCCTTTTGACGGCGACCGATGTGAAAAAGCTTTTAACCCTTAAAGAGTGCTTCTCCGCTGTAGAATCCTCTTTTAGGGCCTATGGAGAGGGGAGGGTGCTCCTTCCTCCCAAGCTTTACCTCATCCTTCCTCAGGGAATCGGGGATTTTCGGGCTATGCCCGCCTACTTAGCCTCTCCTAAACGGTGTGGGATGAAGTGGGTGAATGTCCACCCCCATAACCGCGCCTACGCCCTCCCATCGGTCATGGGAATTATTATTCTCAACGATGTTCGTACCGGTTTTCCTTTGGTCATCTTGGATGGAACGTTCCTCACCAAAATGCGCACGGGAGCGGCGGGGGCAGTCGCCGCTAAATACCTCGCCCGCAGAAATTCAGTCACGTTGGGATTGGTAGGATGTGGGGTACAGGCGGAGACGCAACTTCTTTTCCTCTCAAAATATTTCAAGTTCCGTCGTATATGCTTCTGGGGTCTGACCCCCTCGAACCGAAAACATTTTTATGATCGGATGAAGGTGTTTAGGAGATTCCTTCAGGAGAAAAAGACCATCCGTGATGCGGTGCGAGGTTCGGACATTTTGGTCACGACCACTCCCAGCCGCCGTCCCCTCATCCGTCGCGAATGGGTGAACCCCGGGACTCATATCAATGCGATCGGGGCAGATTCAAAGGGAAAGGAAGAAATTGACCCAGATCTCTTAAAACGGGCAAAGATTGTGGTGGACGATCGACACCAAGCCTCAACGAGCGGTGAAATCAATGTCCCTTTTTCACGAGGACTCCTTACTCAAAAAGAGATCTACGCCACATTGGGTGAGATCGTCTGTGGTCATAAGAAAGGGCGCACCGCAAAAGGGGAGATCACCCTTTTTGATTCCACCGGAGTTGCCATTCAGGATATTGCAGTCGCATGGAAGGTCTATCAGAAGGCGATACGATATGGGATCGGTAAGCAGATCCTTTTCTTTTAAGATACTCACGAGAGCCACGGTCATAGGACTACCTTGTTTGCTTCTTTTCCTTTTCTGGACGAGAGAAACAGTCCAAGTCAGCGACCGCGAGGGAAATGGTAAAGTTAAACGGAAAAATTATTTTCGAGGCGGGGAAAGAGTACGAGAAGAAATCGATTCCAACAACGATGGGAAAACGGATATCCGGAAACTTTACCGGAAAGGAGTTCCGGTGGAACTCCAGGTAGATACCAACCTTGATGGGAAGGTGGATGCCTGGGCGCAATACGGCGAAGGGGGAACCATTACCACCTATCGAGCAGACACCGATTTCGATGGAAAGGTCGATTTCTCGAGAAGTTACCCTTTTCGGATGGAGAAATCAGATGCTGAGAATGACAAACAGCCCTGAAACTCTTCTTTGGAGTGGCAAGACCGGGGCAAGGGGCCTGTTGGTTCGCTATTCTCCCTTAGTCTTCCTCGGTGCCGGAATGATCCGGCTCACGTACTGGGGTGCGTTCTTTTGTTGGGGTCTTTTTTCAATTCTCTTCTTTTCCTCATCCGCCACCGCGTTCCTCACTTCCGAAACGTTAACCCTCAAAAAAAGGGGAAGAAGGTCTCAAGAAGTGGACCTTGGGGCGATCGGAAAACTCGAAGTGCGACAATACCCTTGGCACCGCTTTTGCCATACCGGCGATCTTTTGATCGAACTCTCCGATAGTAAAAAACCGCTTCTTCTCCGAGAATTTCAATTTCCTTATGAAGGGTGGAAAAGAATTAAGATCGCAGCTTTCCAAAAGCGCCAGGGAAAATCCTATTGACAAATCAGACTATCTCTTTTATAATAATAAGGTTATGATAAGATTTACGCCGTTCCAGAATGCTCTCCTTTTTTCCTCTTCACTCCACTTTCTTCTCCTTTTTGGGGCGGGCCGATTTACATTTCAAGGACCGTCTCCCTTTGCAAGAGAATCTCTCGAGCTCTTCTATGTGCAACGGGAGGAACCGAACCTTGTCCAACCCCCGCTTCCTGAACCGCCGATGGCCCAAAAGGGCCTCGGGTTAGATGAACAAGACTCTCTCTTTTCACGAAAAGAAAACTCTTCACAAGAAGAAATCTCTTCTAAAGAGACTTCCTCCAAGCGGGAAGAAGAAATTCGGTCTGAAGCAGAGATGATCGAGGCCCTTCATCTCAATCATGAAGAAAAGCCAATTTTTCTGACGTATTATCAGGAGATCCGGGAAAGGATCCGGAAGAATTTGTTTGCGTATTACCGGAGCGGTCGCCAAGAGGGAAACGTGACGCTCAACTTTGTCCTTTTTTCAAACGGCCAATTGAAAAAGGTGAAGGCCGTTGAAAAAGAGAAGCCCTCCCACCCCGCTCTTCGGGAGATTGCGATGCGGAGTGTCATCGACGCTTCTCCTTTTCCTCCTTTTCCAAACGGGTTTAAACGGCCCTCTGCCTCTCTATGGGTAAGAGTGACCTTTGTCAACGACAAGGTTCAACGACCGGGAGAATAAAAATGCCAAAAGTAGAAGTTAAAGAGAATGAACCGCTGGAGCGGGCCCTTCGCCGCTTGAAGAAAAAGATAGAACGCGAGGGGGTCCTCAAAGCGCTCAAGGCCAGAAAACATTACGAGAAGCCGAGCGAACGCAAAAGACGCAAGATGCGGCGAAATTTTCGAAAAAGATAATGCTGTTTTCCCTCCATGAGCCGAAAATGGATTGTTCCTCTACTCCTACTGTCTCTTTTAGCCGCATCCCCCGCCTTTCCGAAATCCAAAGAAAAGGTCAGTTCGCCTCTTAGACACACCCCCTCCATCACCCGAGAAACACTCGACAACGGCCTCACCGTTCTCTTAAAAGAAGTTCATCGCGCCCCCCTTGTTTCCGTCATGGCCTATGTGAAAACGGGTTCTGCCCACGAAGGAGATTTGACGGGGAGCGGCGTCAGTCACGTGGTAGAACATATGCTTTTCAAGGGAACCGAAACAAGGGGGGTGGGAGAAATCGACCGGGCGATCCGTTCCTACGGGGGAGATATGAATGCTTTTACCTCCCACGATGTGACCGGCTATTCACTCGTGGTGAACCGAATTCGTTTGAATGAAGCGCTCTCCGTACTCGCAGATTGCCTGATGCATGCGAAATTTGATGAAGGTGAATTCGCCAAAGAAAAAGAGGTTGTTCTGAAAGAGGTCCGGTTAAACCACGATAGTCCAGCCAGGCGAACGGCAGATCTCCTTTGGCAGAACGCCTATCAGGTCCATCCCTATCGCCACCCTGTCATTGGGTATGAATCCCTCTTAAAAAACCTGACACGGGAAGAAACGGTGCGATATTATCGGGAACGCTACCTCCCGAATAACATGGTTCTTGCGATTGTTGGCGATATCCGTTCAAGTGAAGCGTTAAAGTTCATTGAAGAACATTTTGGGCCCTTTGAACGCGGCCGACTGTCTCCCGAACCCCTCGTGAGAGAACCGGTGCAAGTGGGAGTCCGGGAAGTTCGTGAAGAAGCCGAGATTCAGATTGCGCATCTGGTCATGGGGTACCATACCGTCGATTTTTCAGACAAAGCCATGTATCCGCTGGATCTCCTTGCGATCCTCCTTGGAGAGGGAGAAAGTTCACGGCTTGTGAGAGTTCTTCAAAAGGAAAAAGAACTGGTCTTCTCGATCGGCACCTCCCACTATTCTCCTAAAGATCCTGGGCTTTTTACGATCTCAGCACTGTTGGAAGAAAATAAAATCCCAGAGGCCCTCAAGGCCATTCGGGAGGAAATCGAAAAGATGAAACATTCTCCTGTTTCAAAAAAAGAACTGAAGAAAGCGAAGCGGGGTGTGCTTAGTCACTATTATTTTGGGAGGGAAACGATTCAGTCCCAGGCAGGGGAACTGGCTGAAAATGAGATCCTCGCTTCCGATCCTTTATTTTCTGAACGATATGTTGAGGGTATTGAATCGGTCGAGGCGGAGGATATCCAGAGGGTGGCCGAAGCGTATCTAGGGGATGAAAATCTGACGCGGGTGACATTGGCTCCTCAAAGTCCCCCAAAAACCGCGGAAGGAGCGGAACCGGAATCTTCTCAGGGTAAACCGATTGAAAGGCATCTGCTTCCAAACGGTCTGCGTCTACTCCTCCAAAAAGAGACCACACAGCCAACCGTTTCCATCGGCATCGCGCATTTGGGAGGTCTTTTGTTTGAAGATGCTGACCACGAAGGAATTTCTAATTTTCTCTCTCAGATGCTCATCAAAGGGACGGCCACGAAAGACGAAAAAGAAATTTCAGAATGGATCGACGGCCACGGCGCCCTCCTTTCACCCTTTAGCGGACAAAACAGTTTCGGTCTCCGTCTCAAAGTCCTTAAAGAGGACGCGGTCGAAGGACTCCACCTTTTAAAAGAACTCATGTTCGACTCCACTTTTCCGAAAGAACAACTCGAGAAGGAAAGGAAACAGATTCTTACCGCCCTCAGGGTAGAACAGGATCAAATTTTCAAAGTGGGGGGGCGGCTCTTGCGAAAGACCCTCTACACAAGTCATCCCTATCGTTTCCACCCCTTGGGGACGGAAAAAACGATTTCTCGTCTTTCACGAGAAGACCTGGTCGCTTTCTATCAGAGACTTTTGTCGTCGGAGCGAATGGTGGTGACGGTTTTCGGAGACATCGAGGTTGAAAAAATAGTTGAGGAGGTACAAAAAGCGTTCTTAAGGTTCCCGGCACGGTCCGGGAAACGTCCTCAACTTCCCCTGGAACCCCCTCTTGAAGAGCCCCGCTTCGTCACCGAAAGACTTCCCAAGGAGCAAGCCGTGGTGTTGGTCGGTTTCCACGGTATTTCACTTTTGGATAAGGATTATTATGTGTTTGAAGTGTTGACCAATATTTTATCTGGAGGAGGGGGGAAATTACATTTTGAGATTCGGGATAAGGGAGGTCAAGCCTATACCTTGGGGGCCTATCCGGTTTGGGGTCTTGACCCGGGCCACTATGTATTTTATGTGGCGACGACGGAACAAGAACTTCCGAGCGTGCAGGAAAAACTACTTGCAGAAATCGAGGTCCTACGAGACACCCCCATTCCTTCCGAAGAGATCCAAAGGGCAAAAGAGAGTTTAATCGGACTTCAAAAACTTTCCTTGGAGACGCCGGAAGATCTCTCTTTCCAAGTCGCACTCGATGAGCTCTATGGATTGGGCCACCTTCACTACTTGGACTACGAAGAAAAAATTCGCTCTGTCACAGCCGAAGATCTCCAGCGTGTCGCCTCAACCTATTTTGAGCCGCAGAAGAAGGCCGTGATCCTCCTCCTTCCGCAAGAAGCGCAGAAAAAAGAATCTCCATGAACGTACGCTACCCCTGCGTGTCAGGTCAATTTTACGAAGAAGATTGGAAACGACTTCGTGAACAGGTGAAGGCCTGTCTTCCCAAGGAAACCCAGCAAAGACGGGACGCAAAGGGGCTCGTCGTCCCTCATGCGGGTCTTGTCTACTCGGGAAAAGTCGCAGGGGAAGTATACGCCTCCATTTCCTGGCCGAAAACGGTCGTCCTTCTCGGTCCGAACCATACAGGAGAGGGGAGACCGATGAGTCTTTCAACGGCAGAAAAATGGCGTACACCGTTGGGAGATGTTGAGGTCGATAGGGAACTTGCGGATAGCCTTCTCCGTCAGACTCCAGAACTTGAGGAAGATGATGAAGCCCACCACTTCGAACATTCCTTAGAAGTTCAACTTCCTTTCCTGCAGATCCTCGCGCCTCAGACAAAAATTGTGCCCATTGCCGTCGGATTCGGGACCCCTGAACAATACAAAGCGTTTGGACAACACCTGGCGAGAGGGATTGAGGCCTCACAAAAAGAAGTGACGGTCATCGCCAGCAGTGATATGACCCATTATGAAAGTCACGAGGCAGCGACCCAAAAGGACCTCTATGCCATTCAGTCCATTCTTGCTGTGGATCCGGATGAATTGACCCGTAGAGTGGATGAGCGACGGATCTCGATGTGCGGCTATGCCCCGACACTTGCAATGCTTTCTTACCTTCGAAAGAGAAATGGCGCCAAGGGGGAGCTTCTCCGCTACCAAACGAGTGGGGATGTTACAGGGGACCGCTCTTCCGTCGTGGGGTATGCCGGCATCCTGATCCGGTAGGCCTGAATTTTCTTTACTTTGGAAGCCGCTTATGGTAACCTCATTTCTATTCGTATGAAGGCGAATGCGGTCCTGAGAATTCTCATAAGTCTTTTCTTTATTATACTGTTAGGAATTCTCCTCAGAGGGGAAATGAGAGAGATGATCCTGACATTGAAGCGGACGCGCCATCTCTTTTTCCTGACCAGCCTCTTCATGCAGACAGTGGCCATCTGCATTATTTCTTTAAGACTGAAGCTCCTTTTCAGAGCCCAGTCCCTTTCCCTTTCCCTCAAGGAAACGGTAGAACTTTCTTTCCTTGGAATTTTTTTTAACAATTTTCTACCTACTGCGGCAGGAGGAGACGTTGTGAAGGCTTTTTTCGCTTATCAGAAAACGAGCAAAAAATTAGACTCCTTCGCGTGTGTGTTCGGAGACCGGATCATCGGCCTTTTCTCACTGGTTCTCATGGCGACCGTCGGCACCCTCCTCCTCTGGCAAGAGACAGAAAGCTCCATCAAAATGGCCGTGGGACTCCTTTTCCTTTTTTCTTCCTTTGCGATCTCGTTTTTGTTCAACCGCGGAATGGCAAAATCGATCCGCTTTCTTTTCATCCCCCTCAAAAAAATGGGGTGGGATGAAAAGATCGAAAAGGCCTACCATTCGTTGCACTTCATCGGTCAGAACAAAAAAATCCTATGGCAGGCCTTTTTTCTTTCAATCCTCACCCATGTGATTTTCATCCTCTCTATTTTTACATTAATCCAGAGTCTCTCTGCCTACGTTTCTTTACCGCGCCTGTTTCTCGTGGTTCCACTGGTCTCAACGCTTTCAATGCTTCCTTCCCTGAATGGCCTCGGCATCCGGGAAGGGGCATTTGTTTATTTTTTAGGGGGAAATATTGGGAAGGGGAGTGCCCTTGCCCTCTCCATCCTTTGGCTCGGCATCCTTGGCATTCAGAGTTTCATCGGTGGAATCATCTATCTTTTGCAAGGACAACCTAAACTTTCCTTGGCTGAACTCGAATAGGAAAAGGAGGCAAGTATGATTGACAAGGAACTTCTTGAAATTCTCGCCTGTCCACTTTGCAAGACGTCTGTCAGGTTGGAGGGGGAGAAACTTGTTTGTTCCTCCTGCGAAAGACGATACCCGATTCGGGAGGGTATTCCTGTGATGCTCATCGAAGAGGCAGAAGGTGGCAAGCCGAGTTAAAAAAATACTGGTCATCCATGGTCCTAACCTTGATCTTCTGGGTAAGCGGCAACCGTCCCTCTACGGACAAAAGACGCTGGGTGCCATCAACACCCTGCTCAAGGAGACCGCTAGGAAATCGAAAGTCACCTTAACGATCCTCCAATCCAACCATGAGGGCAAAATTGTCGATCTGATCGGAAAGGCTAAAGGTCGCTACAACGCCATCCTCATCAATCCTGCGGCCTACACCCATACCAGTGTAGCGATTCGAGACGCCATTGAGGCCTGCGGCGTTCCGACTGTGGAAGTCCATCTGACCAATATCTATGCGCGCGAGAAATTTCGGCAAACCTCCCTCATCGCTCCCGTCTGCGTAGGCCAGGTCTCCGGGTTCGGCGCGGAAAGTTACCGTCTCGGTCTTTTGGCCTCCTTGACAATCCTTGCTCCAACCCGTTAAAATGATTAGATTCATTACTGGAAGCCATGTTAGACATCAATGAACTCAAAAATGGTCTCACGGTTAAATTGGAAGGGGCCGTTTACCTCATTGTAGATTTTCAGCAAGTCAAGCCGGGGAAGGGCGCGGCGTTTGTCCGGACGAGACTCAAGAACATGCGGACGGGGGCTGTCCTCGACCGGACGTTCCGTTCAGGGGACAAAGTCGAAGAGGCCTTTGTCCACGAACGAAAGTTACAGTATCTCTACCAGGCTGGAGAGACTTTCCACTTTATGGATATGGAAACCTATGAACAACATTCCATTGAGAAAGACCAAATGGGGGAAACCCCCGATTACTTAAAAGAGAATATGATCATTACCCTCCTAGAACATGAAGGACAGGTATTAGACGTTTCTCCTCCCATGTTTGTGGAACTCAAAGTGGTCAATGCGGATCCAGGTCTCCGGGGAGATACGGCAAAAGGGGGTAACAAATTCGCAAAATTGGAAACAGGCGCTTCCATTCAGGTTCCCCTCTTTGTCAAGGAGGGGGACATCATCAAAGTGGACACCCGCACCGGAAGCTACGTGAACCGCGTCTAAAGCAAAGGGGGTACCCTTTTCATGAACATCAAAGAGATAAAAGAAATTATCAATTTGATGAATGAGAATGCGTTGACAGAGTTTGAATTGGAGCGGGACGGTCTACGGATCCGCCTTCGTAAGGGAACAGGGGGGGCGATAGAGGGAGGACTTGAAAAGATCCTTGTAGCCACCTCGCCGCCGCCCGCTCCTCAAGAGACTGCGCCTCAGGCTGCTCAAGAGATACCGAAAGAGGTCGCTGCCAAAGCGGTTGAAATCAAAGCCCCCATTGTGGGGACTTTTTATCGCGCCCCCTCTCCAGATTCCCCGCCTTTTGTGGAGGTGGGGTCCATGATCGAACCGGGTCAGGTCGTTTGCATCATTGAGGCGATGAAATTGATGAACGAGATTAAATCCGAGCTGGGCGGGAAAATTGTGGATGTGCTCATTGAAAACGGCGATCCCGTTGAGTTCGGAACGGTTCTTTTTCTGGTGGAGCCGAAGTAGGATGTTCTCAAAAATTCTAATCGCCAATCGTGGAGAAGTCGCCCTGCGAATTATCCGCGCCTGTAAGGAAATGGGGATTAAAACGGTCGCCGTCTATTCCGAGGCCGATGCGGATTCTCTTCACGTTCGCTTTGCCGATGAGGCGATCTGTATCGGGAGTGCCCGAAGTGCTGAAAGCTACCTCAACATTCCAAGCATCATCAGTGCCGCCGAGATCACAGATGTCGAAGCGCTCCACCCAGGATACGGATTTCTAGCCGAAGACGCCCACTTCGCCGAAATCTGCGAATCGTGCAAGATCAAATTTATCGGCCCCCCTGCGGAATCGATCCGGATGATGGGAGATAAACTGGCGGCCAAAGAGGTGATGAAAAAGGCGGGGCTGCCTATTATCCCTGGAAGCACACAAGCGGTCAAAAACAAGGATGAAGCCTTGAACACGGCGCGGCGCATCCGTTATCCGGTCATCATCAAGGCTGCGGCGGGAGGAGGGGGGAAGGGGATGCGGGTAGCCCACAACGATGTCCGACTTGTGAGTGCACTCCTCACCTGTCAAACAGAGGCCGAGGCGGCCTTCGGGAATGCGGATGTCTTTATCGAAAAGTATGTCGAGCGGCCAAAACATATTGAGATACAACTCCTAGCAGACCGTTATGGTCACGTCGTTCATTTAGGAGAGAGGGAATGCACCATTCAGCGACGTCACCAAAAACTCCTCGAAGAAGCCCCTTCGTCGCGAGTGGATCATAAACTGCGCAAGAAGATCGGAGAACTAGCGGTCAAGGGGACCAAGGCGGTCGGCTATGTGAACGCCGGAACCATGGAATTTCTCCTTGACGAACATGACAATTTCTATTTCATGGAGATGAATACCCGCATTCAGGTGGAACACCCTGTAACGGAGATGGTCACCGGTATTGACTTGATCAAGGAACAGATCCGGATGGCCGCAGGGGAAAAACTCTCCTACGCTCAAGATGACATCCGGATCCAGGGTTCCGCCATGGAATGTCGCATCAATGCCGAGGATTCCGAAAATGGATTTCTTCCTTCGCCGGGGAAGATTAGTTTCCTCAATGTCCCTGGAGGGCCTGGAATTCGTCTTGACTCCCATGTCTATACCGGCTATCAAATCACCCCCCACTACGATTCGATGGTGGGGAAACTTATCTGTCACGGCAGAGATCGGAAGGAAGCGATTGAGATCATGAAAAGGGCACTCGATGAATTCATGATCGAACCGATTAAAACGACGATTCCTTTTCATCGGAAAATCCTCCGTCATCCTGCCTTTTTGAAGGGAGAATTCTACACCGACTTCGTCGAAAAACTTTTGGGAGAAACAAGTGAGAGAGTCTCAGAAGCGAGGGGGGCCTAAATGAGATTTTTGAGTCAGCTGTTTCGGCTTTTGGGAGCGCTCTTTTTCCTCTTAACGGGTGTTGTCCTTCTCATCCTCGCCGCACGCCTTCTGTCGATCGATGACCTCAACGTTCTTTTAAGTGCTCTTTACGACTCGACCAAGACCCGACTCCTTTTGGGGGCAATAGGGGGAGCAATCCTTTTGGCGACAGTGACGTTTGCGAGAGTGATTATCCTCCAAATTCAAAGGGAAAGAACGATCGCCTTTCACAACCCCGATGGAGAGGTCACGGTGGCATTGGATGCGATAGAAGATTTCATCAAACGGGTGGGAAGTGATCTGAATGGGATCAAGGAAATTAAACCGTATGTGCGGGCAACCCGTTCTGGAATTGTTGTGACTGTCCGAGGCACCCTTTGGGCGGATACGCATATCCCTGAAGCAACCGAGAGACTCCAGCATGTCGTACGCAGTCATATCCACGACATCCTCGGCGTGGAGGAGCCGATTACGATCCATGTCCATATAGGAAAGGTGGCGCAACGCCCCACCAAAAAAGAGAAAGCGACCGAAAAGGAATCGGTCCAAGATTTAGAATTTGAAAATTTTTAGAGGGAAAAGATGGCAAGAAAAATTGGGTGTTTGACAGGGGGAGGCGACTGCCCAGGCTTAAATCCCGTCATCCGGGCGGTCGTGCGAAAGGCGAACCACGAAGGTCTTGAAGTGATCGGTATTCGGTATGGGTGGAAGGGATTGGTCACCCTCGATACCATGCCTTTGGATGCGCAATCCGTTTCTGGAATTCTCCCCAAAGGAGGAACGATCCTCGGAACCTCCAGGACAAACCCTTTTAAGGACGAAAAGCAGCTTGCGCAAGTGATCGACAATTATAAAAAACTCGGCTTAGAGGCGCTGATTGTGATTGGTGGCGAGGACACATTGGGCGTGGCTGCAAAATTCGCCGATAAGAAACTTCAAATCGTGGGTATCCCAAAAACGATCGACAACGACCTCTCTTTAACAGATTACACTTTCGGATTCGATACCGCCGTCAATATTGCGATGGAGGCGATCGACAGGCTTCATACGACCGCCGAAAGTCATAACCGTGTCATGGTGGTTGAAACGATGGGGCGTCACGCCGGTTGGATCGCGGTCTACGCCGGGATCGCAGGAGGAGCGGACGTCATCCTCATTCCAGAAGAGGAGATCGATCTGGATCGGGTTTGTGACCTTCTGCGCAAGCGCCACAGTCGCGGTAAGCAATTCAGCATCGTTGTCGTTGCCGAAGGGGCTAAATTCAAAAAAGGGGAAGTAGTGACTCAGGAAAATAAGATAGATGAGTTTGGACATGTCCGCCTGGGAGGTGTAGGACATATCCTGGGTGAGAAAATTGAGGAGAAGACAGGGTTTGAGACGCGGGTTACCGTCCTCGGACACGTCCAGCGTGGAGGTTCTCCTACGGCCTTTGATCGTGTCCTCGGCACCCGTTTTGGATTTGAGGCGGTTCGACTTATTCTTGAAAAGAAATATGGCGTCATGGTCAGTTTACAGGGGAATAAAATTGTGTCGGTTCCGCTCCAACAAGTCGCGGGTGATGTGAAACTGGTGGACGCTTCTCTCTATGAGATCGCAAAAGTTTTCTTTGGTTAATCGGAAAAAATCACGAGACCGTCTTCGGGAGATTCTTCTCGAATCGATCCGCACCAAAGAAGCGCTTCTGTCAGACGCTATGCTCCAGTGTATCCTCTCGGCCTCCGAAAGGATTACCCACTCTTTCCGTCGGGGAGGAAAACTGATCCTCTATGGAAACGGAGGAAGCGCCTCGGACAGTCTCCATATCGCCGGAGAATTTTTGGGACGATTTTCACACGATATCAAACGCCCCTCTCTTCCTGCGGTGGCCCTCTCAGGAAACCCCGCATCCCTCACCGCGATTTCAAATGACTTCGGTTATCTCTATTCTTTCGCAAGGGAACTGGAAGGGTTGGCGAACCCCACAGACGTTGCAGTGGGCATTTCCACCAGTGGCAATTCGCCAAATGTTCTGGAAGCGACCAAGATGGCAAAGAAAAAGCGGCTTTACACAATTGGACTGACGGGAGGAACGGGAGGAAAACTGAAAAGTCTCGTCGACCTCTGCATACTCGTCCCTTCTTCCAATACCCAGCGGATTCAGGAATCCCATATCACGATCGGCCACGCCATCTGTGAATTGGTGGAAAAGGCGCTCTACGGGTGATCACACTTAACGTGACGCGGAGGGGGACACTTCTAAAAGTTCTTCGTACCGCCCGTCGGCGAGGGAAAAGGGTCGTCTTCACAAACGGTTGTTTTGATCTTCTCCATCTGGGTCATATCCGTCTCCTCGAAAAAGCGAAGCGTCTGGGGGATATCCTTCTCGTAGGACTGAACAGCGACTCCTCCGTTCGGAAGCTCAAAGGGCCGCATCGACCGGTGAATCCGGAAAGGGCCCGTGCAGAAGTTTTAGCCTCTCTCAAAGCAGTTGATCATGTTCTTCTTTTCTCTGAAGAAACACCGGAAAGGCTCATTCGCCAGATTCGACCGGATGTGCTGGTAAAGGGCGGAGATTGGGAAAAGAAAGAGGTCGTGGGTAAAGCCTTTATCGAATCGTACGGTGGCAAAGTCTATCTTTTTCCTCTTGTGAAAAGATACTCAACGACAGGACTTTTACATGCCGGTCAAAAAAGAACTCAAAAGAGGAAGTCTTTACGTCATTACTGATCCAGGTGCCCAGCGAGGAAAAGGCCATCTTGAGGTCTTGACACAAGCCCTCGAAGGAGGGGCCTCCGTCGTTCAGTTACGTGATAAAGAGGCGAAAGACGAAGCCCTGATCACCGTCGGAAGGGCCCTCCGAGAAGTCTGTGACCAGTTTGGTGCACTCCTCATTGTGAATGAAAGGGTCGACGTCGCGAAGGCGGTTGGAGCGGATGGTCTTCATATCGGCCAGGACGATCTATCCCTAAAGAGGGCAAGACAAGAGATCGGGGGAAATAGGCTCTTGGGGGTCTCCACGCACAGCTTGGAACAAGCCAGAAGGGCTTTTCAAGAAGGGGCCGATTATATAGGGGTAGGACCTATTTTTAAAACGCCTACCAAACCGGACTATGCCCCCGTAGGACTTGAATTCATCCATGAAGTGAGAAAGAACCTTTCGATCCCTTTTATCGCAATCGGGGGGATCAACCTCTCCAATATCGAAGAGGTGCTGGGCGCAGGGGCCTACGCGATCGCTGTGGTGCGTGCAGTCGTTGCTCAAGAAGATATCCGCGGAGCCACCGCTCGACTCAAGTCCCTCATGGACGCGAGAAAAGAAGAGGCGGGGAAGGTCTATGAGTAGAGTCCTTGTTGTCGGTTCTGTCGCGTTAGATTCTGTAGAGACGCCCTATGGCTCTCAAGAAGAGATCCTGGGGGGTTCTGCAACCTATGCTTCTGTCTCCGCAAGTTTCTTTACACCGGTAAATCTTGTAGGAGTCGTTGGGACCGATTTCCCGAAAGCGTATTTAAATCTCCTCAAAAAACGGAATATCGACTTAGAGGGGCTTGAAGTCCGGAAAGGGGAAACGTTCCGGTGGAAGGGGCGTTACGGCTACGACCTCAATGTGGCCTTCACCCTCGTGACCGAACTCAATGTCTTTGAGCAATTCAATCCACGTCTCCCTGAGAAATATTGCGGCCTCTCCCATGTTTTCTTGGCGAACATCGACCCCGATCTTCAGCTTTCCGTATTAAAGCAACTAAATCATCCTCAATTCGTTGCGCTCGATTCCATGGGATTTTGGATTGAAAAGAAAAAGCGCTCTCTTCTCCAACTTCTTAAGAAGGTGGATCTGGCGTTGCTGAACGATCAAGAAGCGAGAATGCTCACAGGGAATACCAATCTCGCAAAGGCAGGAAAAGAACTCATTCGATTAGGTCCTCAAATGGTTTTGATCAAAAAGGGGGAGCATGGGGTTCTCTTTTTCACGAAAGATTTTGTTTTCTCAACCCCCGCGTACCTCTTGGAGACGATTAAAGACCCCACGGGAGCAGGGGATACGTTTGCAGGGGGCTTCATGGGATATTTGGCAAAGGGGAAAAAACAAGATGTCGCCTCCATTCGAAAAGCCATTATCTATGGAAGTGTCATGGCCTCCTTTTCAGTTGAAGATTTTGGATTAAACCGCCTCCTGACCTTGAAGTCTTCCGACATTCAAAAGCGTTTCAACGAATTTAAACTCTTCACCCGTTTTTAAGGAAGGGGGGTAACAGGGGCTTGTAGCAGTTTATATCAATCAAGCCCCGCCATAGGGGGGAAACCTTGGTTTCCTCCATTGGAATGCGAGCAATTTGTTTACTTGCATTTGTGAGCATGCGGGTGTAGTTCAGTGGTAGAACGTCAGCTTCCCAAGCTGAATATCGTGGGTTCGAGTCCCATCACCCGCTCCACTATTCGTTATTATTTATGATGAATCACCGACGATACCATTTCATCTTATTGTCGGGAGTTGCGGTATTGTCTTTCTTCTCTAAAGGATGCGCTACCCCTCCTAAAGAAGCACCCCAACTTCTCGGGCGAGCAGGTGGAATCTATCATACCGTCCAACGCGGAGAAACCCTATGGGGAATAGGGAGGGTATACCACATCGGGCCGGAACGGATTGCCACACTCAATAGACTGCCCGATCCTTCGAAGCTTGCGGTGGGTCAACTTCTCTATATCCCCACGGGGATGGATAAACCACATCCCCAAAAACATTCCGATAGTGCTCTTCCTCTGACGTTCAGCTGGCCCGTCCCAGGAAGAATCACTTCACATTTTGGAGGTCAGACGCTCTATGGCCGCAACAAAGGAATTAACATTCAGGGGAAGGAAGGGGAAACCGTCCTTTCTTCCGAGAGGGGTGTGGTCGCTTTTGCCGGAGAGAAGGTGAAAGGTTTCGGAAAGACGATCATCCTAGATCATGGAAACCATATACAGAGCCTCTACGCCCATAACAAAGAACTCCTTGTCCAGGAGGGGGATCGTGTCGAAAGACGTCAGCCGATTGCCCATCTTGGAAAAACGGGAAGGGTCAAAATCCCAACGCTTCACTTTGAAATTCGCCGATATAGCCGCCCGCAAAATCCCCTGCGTTATTTAAAAGAGGGGAGATTGTAATGTTCGCTGATCCAGTCATCGGGAAAGATTTTTTCAATCGGGGAGAGATGCTTCATCTTCTCTTCAAACGCGCCTCTTCACTCCGGCAAGGGTATCGCCAGAATGTAGCGATTCTCGGCCCAGAACTGATCGGTAAATCCTCCTTGCTCCAACATTTTATGTTGCAATTTGATGATCCGGGGGTTGTGGTCGTTTATGTGGAGCTCCGACCGCGGGAGACCTTTCAGGAATTCACGTCCCGCTTCGTCACTATTTTCTTACACGCATTTCTCAAACGGCTGGGGATAGATTTAGAAGGAAAAGGAGGGGAACAGAAGTACCTTCAAGCCTTTCACCGATGGGCTCCCATAACAGCCTCATGGCTTAAAGGGTCCCTCGAACAAAGACGAAAGAGTGAGCCGACAAAAAGCTTCATCACCCTCCTTGAACTTCCTTCAAGAACATGGAATGAGACGGGGAAATGCTTTATCCTGATGCTGGATGAATTCGATAAACTTTTGGGTTTTGATATCGAAGAACCTTTTGCACATCTCGGAAGACAAATCATGGTCCAAAAAGAGACCATGTATCTTTTGGCCAGTTCCCAGATACAAATCTCCCGTCGGATTCTTCAACAGCGTTTGTCTCTCCTTTTTGGCCGTTTTGAAATTGTCACCCTTGAACCTTTCACCGGAGGGGAAGCCATGGAATACCTCGAAAAACGGTGGGGTCTGGCTTCGCTCGATCCAGGAGTGAAACAGTTCCTCGTCTTTCTTTCGGGAGGGCATCCTTTTTATTTAAACGTGCTGGGTCAGCATCTCTCCACATGTCCCTCCACCGATCTTAAGAGCCCCTTGGAACATGTCATTTTTGTGTTGGAAAAAGTGCTTTTCAATGCACAGGGAATTCTCTGTCAGTACTTTACGATGCTTCTCCACCGCCTCGCGTCTTTAGACCACCGCTCCAGTGAATCCGCGCTCATCGTCCAAGCGCTTTCGAGGCGAACCTGTCCCTCACAAGAGATCCGGCACCTTTTCAAAGAATCAAAGGATATTCAAAAGAAACTTGCAAAACTTCTCGATGCCGGTATTCTTTCCAAAAGCGGCATCTTCTACCGTGTCGCAGACCGCCTTTTTGCGTTTTGGCTAAAAAGTTGTTTTGAAAGGAAGGCGGACAGCCTCGCCGGAAACATTGCCCAGCAATCTTTCGATTTTAGAACAGAAACAGAAGAAACCGTGAAGCATTTCATGGAACAATCGCAAAAAAGGGTCGACGAAAAGATCTCTACACTTTTTAGTTGTTTTAAGGGGGAACTTGTGGAAATTGACCAAAAAAGGCACCGCCTCCCTCGTTTCTCCGGCGTTTCTCTTCTTAACGGGAAAACCGAGCATGCCCTCATTGTAGGTCACAAAGACAATGGCGTCTGGGTTTCTTCCTTTTTTGAACGCGAAATTCAAGAGGAAGACATTTTCAACTTTTTGAAACAATGTGAACAGATGAACCGCCCCATCCACCAGCGGGTGCTCATTCCCCTCTTAGGCATCAGTCAGAATGCCCGTCTCCTTGCAAAAAAAGAAAAGTTATGGACGTGGGAACTCGGAAGCGTCAATATGCTTCTTGATATTTATCACCAAGGACCGATCCTAACGGCCGGAGAGAAACATGGATAAACTTTGGGCTCCCTGGAGAAAGAAAGTGATTTACAGAACGCAGAAAGGATGTATCTTTTGCGCGAAGCCACGTCAAAAAAAAGATGCGAAAAACTTCCTTTTCATGCGTCGTAGCCATTCCTTTGCGATGCTCAACCTTTACCCTTACAACAACGGTCATGTGATGGTCGCCCCCTACCGTCATGTGAAACGTCTTGAGGATCTCACAAAAGAGGAGGCTTCAGCGCTTGTCCTCCATGTGCAGGAGTGTGAGGCGCTCCTCAGAAAACTTTTAAGGCCGGCCGGCTTCAATATCGGCCTCAATGAAGGGCGAATCGCTGGGGCCGGTTTCAAGGACCACATTCATGTTCATATTGTTCCCCGGTGGGGAGGAGACACCAATTATATGCCGGTCCTCTCGGAAACAAAGGTGATTTCAGAATCTCTTGAAGCGATGTATCGCCAATTGACCAATGCTCACACGCGTTGAAATTGAAGAAAAGGAAGAAACACTCCTTGCCCCCTACGCCATGAAAAGCCGGCGAAGCAAGGGGAGACTCCATCCGGAAAAGGAACATGACTATCGTCCGTGTTACCAAAGAGATCGGGATAGAATCATTCACACAACGGCCTTTCGTCGCCTTGAGTACAAAACGCAGGTATTTGTCAACCATGAAGGGGACAACTACAGGACCCGCCTCACCCACACCATCGAAGTGGCGCAAATTGCCCGCTCGATTGCGCGGGCCCTGCGACTGAATGAAGATCTAACCGAGACCCTTGCCCTCGCCCATGACATTGGGCACGGTCCCTTTGGACATGCGGGAGAGGATGCGCTTAAGGAAATGATGAAAGATCATGGGGGTTTCGATCATAACCTTCAAGGACTAAGGGTGGTTGATTTTCTGGAAGAGAGGTATCCCGGTTTCAAGGGCCTCAATTTAACTTGGGAGGTGAGGGAAGGGATCAACAAACACACTACCCCTTTTGACCACCCCGATCGCAATGTGGCCTTGGACCCGGAGAAATCACCCCTTCTTGAAACCCAAGTGGTCGATGTTGCGGATGAAATAGCCTATGATAACCATGATCTTGACGATGGGGTGAGTTCTGGACTTCTGAAGGAAGAGGATCTGCTCAAGATCTCCCTCTGGGAGAAGGCGCGGAGGGAAGTCCTCAAAGAATTTCCCACCCTCTCTGAATATCTTTTGACAAGACAGATCCTTAAATCCCTCATCAATGCCCAAATCACAAGCCTGATCACCGCTTCAGAAGAAAGCCTCAAGACCCATGGCATTCGTTCCTTAGAGGACGTGCGGCACTCCTCCGAACGACTTGTTGTCTTTGATCCTTTGATGGCAGAAGAAAGAAAACCTCTTAAAAAATTTTTGATGAAAAATTTATATCACCATTATCGAGTGGTTCGGATGTCCGATAAGGCGAGGCGGGTGGTGCGTCAACTCTTTGAGGTTTACATGGCAAATCCTGAGCAACTCCCTCCTTATTTTTTAAATCGCGTAACCCAAGAAGGGCCTCACCGTGTCATTTGTGATTATGTCGCTGGGATGACGGATCGATTCGCGTTGGATGAGTACAAACGATTCTTTGATCCCCATGAAAGAGTATGAACGTGAAAGAAAATATTGACGAAAAAATACAAGCTTTGTCTTTGGCCCTTTCGACGGTCCATACGGTTCATCGCCTCCTCACCTCAACTCTTAATTTCGATGAACTTCTTCCTAGAGTTGCACGTCTCTGTCTCCAAGTTCTCCGGTCCAATGATTGCTCCATCTTGCTACTTGATGATGCAAAGAAATACCTCATTCCAAGGGTGCATGTCCATTTAGCCCGTCCGCATCGTCGGAAGGATTCACGGAACCTCCCCGTTGGAGCGGGGATCGAGGGGAAAGTCGCCAAAACAGGGAACGCCTATTTCAAGAAAAACCTCCTCTGCGTTCCACTCTTGGATGAGGATGTCTTGGGGGTCATTACGATCCGTGGCAAGCAAGAAGGCAAGCCTTACTCCCTGTATGATCGTGAAATATTAATGACACTCGCAGAACAGGCGGTCATCGCCTTTAAAAATGCGGCCCTGTACGAAGAACAGGAAAAACTGACCATGGATTCCATCCGTTTCCTGGCGGCCATTCTGGAAAGCAAAACGCCTGGCAGGAAACGGTCGTCCGACCTGTTGGTCACGTTAGCACTCGGCATTGCGGCAGAACTCCATCTTTCGCACGAAGAGACGAAAATGCTTCATTATGCAATACTCCTTCACGATGCAGGCATACTTTCCGTTCCCGAACATATCCTGACAAAACCTTCCAAATTAACGGGCCCTGAATATCGACTGATCCAGAAAGTCCCTACCACATCTGCCAAAATTGTCCGCCCCTTGAGGATATTGGAACCTGTTCTCCCGGTTATCCTTCATCACACAGAACGATACGACGGGAATGGGTATCCCAAAGGGCTCAAAGGGGAAGAGATTCCCTTGGGCGCCCGGATCCTCGCGGTGATCAAGGCGTTTGAGGCGATGGTCCACCATCGCCCCTACCGCAGAAGGGTGGGCCTCCGACATGCCCTGATGGAATTAAAAAGACATCAGGGAGGACAGTTCGACCCACAAGTGGTCGAGGCCTTTCTAAGATTTACACATAAAAGATCATTCCGGAAGATTGTGAAAGCACTTTGACTTTCCATGGCTGATATTCAAAAGGAATTTTTTGACCAGTTCGGGGAGAAGGGGAAAAAAAGATCCTCTTTTTTTCAAACCCAAGACCCACGGGAACACATTTCATTTTCTTTTGATGCGCTGCTTTTGACGATCTTGCTTCTTGTCATGTGTGTTGTGATCATTTACGCCACGGGTGTGGAAATCGGCCGTCAGGCGAAAAGTCCTCTTTCGAGAAGAACCGAAGATCGCCCGATCGCAAAGACGGTAGAAAAGCCAGTTAAAAAATTTACGATTCAGGTTGCTTCGTATCAGGAGAAAAAAGTGGCGGAACGTGAGGTGGAACGCCTTCGCAAACAAGGCGTTGAAGCATTTCTCATAACAAGCGGAAAAAGTGTCGCCCTCTGTATTGGAGCGTTTGAAACGCGAGGGTCAGCGGATCGCGCCGTGGCTGAACTTCAGAAACGATACAAGGACTGTTTTGTCCGAAATCGATAAGATAAGGAAAGGAGAATCCGATGACGCAGCATTCGAGTCTTAAAGGGGGCCGAAAAGGGAAGCGGCATCGTTCTGTCTTGAAGCGCTTCGAGCGTATTAAGATACTGGAAGATAAGAAAGAATGGACGGAGAATGATTCTATCTTCGGGCTTCCAAAGGTGAAGACTGTGCGGATCAAAGTAAAGAAGGAAAAGGTGGCCTCTGAAGCGACCGCCACAACCGCAACACCCGCTACGGAAGCGGCGGCCGTACCAGCGGCCCCTGGAAAAACAACTCCTCCGGTAAAAGAGAAAGAGGCTGTTAAAAAAGAAACACCAAAGAAGGAAAAATAAAAGGCATCCGATGGAACCGGTGGACGCCCAGACCATGCGTCAAATCGACCTCAAGGCCCAAGAGACGTTTGGGATTCCTGAATTACTCCTCATGGAGAATGCGGGAAGAGAGACCGCTCAAGTCATTCTGGAAATATTGAATGGAAAAAAAGGAACCGTCGCATTTTTTTGTGGAAAAGGAAACAATGGGGGAGACGGTTTTGTGGCCGCCAGGCATCTCTTTCTACAGGGAAGACCGGTCGCTCTTTTCTTCATCGGTGAAGAAACCCGTTTAAAAGGCTCGGCAAAAATTAATTTTGGGATCCTGAAGCGATTCCGATGCCCCCTTTATACCCTCCCTCAAGGGAGCCTCTTGGAGGAAACCCTTTCCCGAACAGCCCCTTTGATCATGGGGGTGGATGCCCTTCTGGGAATTGGACTCAAAGGAGAGGTCCAAGAGCCGTATCGAAGTGCGATTGAATGCATCAATAGACTTTCGTGTCCTATCTTGGCGGTCGATATCCCTTCCGGCCTGTGCGCCACAACTGGAAAAGTCTTGGGGTGCTCTGTCAAAGCGAGTCAAACGGTTACCTTTGGCTTACCCAAAAAAGGATTTTACGTGGGGGAAGGACCGCAGAGGACCGGAAAAGTGATTGTTCGAAACATCGGCTATCCCCAAGAGCTCTTATGACACTTCATCTTCTCACCCAGTTTCTTATTGCATTCCCGATCCTCGCCGTTTCACTAACCCTTCATGAATTTGCCCATGGGTGGGTCGCTGAACAGTGTGGCGATTCTACTGCGAAACACTCTGGGAGGCTCACGCTCAATCCCCTGGCGCATATTGACCTTTGGGGAACAGTGCTCCTCCCCATCTTTTTTATTTTAACGTTGAACGCTCCATTCGGATGGGCCAAACCGGTCCCTGTCAATTTCATGAATCTCCGTAGACCGAAAGAGCAGATGGTCTGGGTTGCCGTGGCAGGCCCCATCGCCAATCTTCTGCTGGCTCTCTTTTTTGCAGGTCTTCTCCATGTCGGTTCCGTTTCCCCCACCTCTTTCTTAGGGCGCCTCTTGACGCTCGGTTCCTTCATGAATCTTATCCTTGCTGTATTTAATATCATTCCTTTGCCCCCTCTCGACGGATCGAGAATTGTGGTAGGTCTTCTCCCGGCCTCTCTCCTTCCTTATTACAGACGTCTTGAATCCTTCGGCTTCCTCATCGTTCTCTTTCTCTGGGCAACGGGTCTTTTGAGCGAGTTCCTCCTTCCCATTGTTTCTCTCCTTGCAAAACTGTTGGGCCTCGTGTAAAATAACATTGCCTTCTTATGATGAAAAAGATTATCGTCCCTTTGGGCGCACGAAGCTATCCCATTTTCATTGCAGACGACCGGTTCAGGTCTCTTGGGCCGATCCTCAAAAAAATGGAATTGGGAAAGGAACTTTTTGTTGTTGCAAGTCCTGAAGCAAAACGGTATTACGGGAAAACTCTTTCCAGTCATCTCGCCCGTACCGGAATTAAGGTGTGCTTTGCAGCACTCCGAGTGCCGAGGGGACAAAACTCTGAAAAGGCAAAATCTGAACAATATGCCCGCCGCTTGATCCAGGAACTCCTCCGGTATGAAAGGAGAGGGAAACGCCCTCTCCTGGCTGCTTTTTCCGGCGGAGTTCTGGGAGATCTTACCGGATATGTGGCGTCCATTTATAAACGGGGGATTCCGTATCTTCAGCTTCCCACGACACTTTTGGCCCAGGTGGATTCCTCCATTGGAGGAAAAGTGGGGATTGATCTTCCAGAGGGAAAAAACCTCCTCGGTTCCTTTTACCAACCGCGATTGGTCTATGCCGATCTTTCCGTTCTGGAGAGACTCCCGAGGGAAAATCTGAAAGACGGGCTGGCAGAAGTGGTCAAGTATGGGGTCATCGCGAATCCAGATCTTTTCTCGTTTCTTGAAAAAAACTACCGAAAAATTCTTCCCGCTTCATGGCAAAGATCTCCGGACAGGAAAGTGCTCGGGCACATTGTCTCCGTTTGTGTGGGCATCAAGGCGGATGTTGTGGCACGAGACGAGCGGGACGATAGAGGGATTCGTGTGATATTAAACTTTGGACATACCCTCGGCCATGCGATTGAACAGGCAAAAGGATATCAGGAAACCCATGGGAAGGCCATCTCTGTTGGAATGATGTGTGCTGCGGAGATCGCCTTCCGTTTGGGTCTCTGTAAAAAGCAAACGGTGACCCGCTTAGAATCTCTTCTTTTAAGATTGGAATTGCCTGTTACCCTAAAAGGAATTTCCCTCAGAAAACTTTTCCAAGCAGAATCCCTTGATAAAAAATTCGTGCGCGGGGCGAATCGATATGTCCTCCCGATTCGAATTGGGAAAGTGACGACGAGAGAAGGGATCCATTATTCTTTGATCCAGCAAGTTGTCTCCAAAAGGGTTCTTGCATGATCACAAAGAGCGATTTGTGCCGGGCGTGGGAGGAGAAGATAGGGTATCACTTTGAAAAGCCTACCCTCCTGGAACAGGCCCTCACCCATCGATCCTATGCGAATGAAAGAGGACTCTCCTCCGGGAACGAGAGTTTGGCACTTCTGGGAGATGCGATCCTACAATTCTTTGTGACCACACGACTTTATGCAGAAACTCCTATGCAACGACCCGGTTTCTTGACGGAAAGGAGAAAATCATTCGTTTGTGAAGAAACCTTGAGTGAAAAAGCAAAAAGACTAGGTCTTGGAGAAGCGATCCTTTTTGGCCGGGGTGAAAGTCAGCAGGGAGGGGCTTTCAAGGCATCCCATCTTTCGGAGACCTTTGAGGCCCTCATCGGAGCCATCTTTCTCGACGGAGGGCTAACGGAGGCGGTTCAATTTCTTTCATCACAATTTGAAGAATTGATAGGATAAGGGGAGGATTACCATGAACATCCTTAAGACAACGTTTCTTCTCACAATGCTAACGCTCCTTTTCGTTTTCATCGGAAGTGCCGTTGGAGGCCATGGAGGAGCGGTAGCAGCTTTTGGCCTGGCGGCCCTCATGAATTTCGGAGCCTATTGGTTTAGTGATAAGTTGGTCCTCATGATGATGGGTGCCCGAGAACTTTCCAGAGAAGAGTCCCCCGAGCTCTTTGAGATCATTGAACGCCTCACTCAGAAGGCCTCCATGCCGATGCCCAAAGTATACCTCGCTCCTCAACAAGGGCCGAACGCGTTCGCGACAGGACGTTCGCCACACCATGCGGCGGTCTGTGTGACCGAAGGAATTTTACGTGTTGTCGACGACGAAGAATTAGAGGGGGTTCTTGCCCACGAACTCTCCCATGTCCGGCACCGGGATACCTTGATTTCCAGCATTGCTGCAACATTGGCAGGTGCGATCATGACCTTGGCGAGATGGGCACAATGGGGACTTCTCCTCTCTCCTCAGGACCGTCGCAGAGACGATAGGGGGGGAGGTCTGGGACTTCTCCTCGTCGCTTTCCTCGCTCCTTTCGCAGCCCTTTTGGTCCAATTCGCCATTTCCCGCTCCCGCGAATTTGCGGCTGATCGAGGGGGAGCCCTTCTCTCCAATAAACCGATGGCTCTGGCAAATGCGTTACGCAAACTTGACTCTTTCCCAAAGGGAGCTCTTTCCAGCAGTCCTCACGCAGCCCATCTGTTTATTGTGAACCCCCTTAAAGGAGGAGGGATCTTGAGTCTTTTCAGCACCCATCCTCCTATGGCCGAGAGGGTCAAGCGGCTTGAAGCGATGGAGCGAGACCGCTCATGAACGTACGACCGTTTCGTAAGGGAGATGAGGACGCGGTCAGACAACTCATTACTACGATTCTGGACGAAGAGTTTTTCCTTGAGAAGAAGGCCTACTCTGAGACAGACCTAGACATGATTTCAGAGGTTTACAGCGGGAACCGAAACATCTTTCTCGTCGGAGAAGTGGACTATCGCATCGTGGGAACTGCCGCCGTTAAAGAAGACGACCGCGATACAGCCCTCTTGAGGCGTCTTTTCGTGGATCCTGCCCATCGCGGGAAAAAGTACGGCTCGCAACTTGTCGATCAGGCCCTCGCCTTTTGCAAGCAGAAAGGCTATAAAAAAGTAATCTTTCGTGGTACTGTAGGGATGGCAGCGGCGATGGGTCTTATCCGGCGGAAAGGATTTTCGGAGGTCGAAAAACTACGCTTCGGAGAGGTCGAAATGATCCATTTCTCCCTTTCCCTCTGATTATCTCATCTTCAGAAAGAACTTTTTTCCTTCCTTCTTAAGCAAGACAGAATCTTTTCCCACCTCCAGAAGGACTGCGCCGTCCGTTTCATCTCCTACCCGAGTGATCCTATTGTTGATGATCGCAACGTTTTCCCCTTTTCCCTCTACAATCCCGTTCAAGATGAATGAACCATCCATCGCGATAGGAATGGAGCGGAGGGGAGTGGGTGTTGGCGCAGGCGGAGGGGAAGGTTCCTCCGACACTTTTTGTTCAGCGGGAGCGACCGGTGTGACGGGAGAAGGTTCATTCTTGACAAGAGAAGTTTTCTTTGGCGCGTTCAGGACAAAGACTCCCACGGATAAAGCACCGCATATCCCTATGCCAAGTAAAAGAAAGAGTCCCTTCTTCCATTTTTTCGGTTTTTTGGAAAGAGGTTCCTCAAAGGACTGAACCCCGAAGAGGTTCGGTTTCGCTTTTTCTTTTTCTGCCTTTTTTAATGCCTCATTGATGAGACTCATGACGGGGAAGGACGTTCAAGCTCCTGAATGCAACGTTTTGTCATTTCCGGCGTAATCGTATACGTTTCGTAAACATACCCGGCAAGAAGCGCTTTGTCACAGACGAGATTAATCAGACGGGGAACCCCTCCCGAGTAGCGGTAAATGTGTTCGATCGCCTTAGGGGCAAAGACAATCTTCCCGTTTGAACCTGCGACCCGAAGGCGGTGGCGGATATAGTGTTCCACCTCTTCCTTATCGAGAGGATAGATGTGGTAACGGACCCCGATCCGTTGTTTGAGTTGGCGCAGGGAAGGATGTTCCAGTTTCTCCCGGAGTTGCGGCTGCCCTACAAGAGCGATCTGAATCAATTTTTCTTTTCGCGTCTCAAGGTTGGAGAGCATACGCACCTGTTCCAAAACGTCCAGACTCAGGTTCTGCGCCTCATCGATAATCAAAACAACGTTGCGGTCTACGGTGAGTTGTCCAATCAAAAACTGATTGAGGTCTTCCATGAGTTCCATCCGCGTCCGATGCTTGGATGCGATGCCGAAATCGGTGACAATGGCCTTGAGGAGTTGCAGGGCTGAGAGGTTGGGGTTTAAGATAAAGGCGGTCTTCGTACTGTTATGATCTATAGAATCCAAAAGGGCACGACAAAGGGTCGTCTTTCCTGTCCCGACTTCTCCTGTAATCTGAAGGAATCCCTTCCGTTCTTTAAGACCATAAAGGAAATGGGAGTAAGCTTCTTTATGGTGCTGGGAAAAAAAGAGAAAGTTGGGGTCGCTGGTGACATTAAAGGGGGCTTCTTTGAGCCCATAGAATTCCTGATAGATTGCCATCTTAAGTCCTAATTATACGCCAAAACAAAGTCCTTGTAAAACGATCTTTTGGTTGGTATGCTGAAAACGATGGAAAACTGCCTTTTTTGTAAGATTGCAAAGAAGGAGATTCCGAGCACCCTCGTCTATGAGGACGCATCAATCCTCGCTTTCAAAGACATTAACCCGCAGGCCCCCGTCCATACGATTATCATCCCAAGAGAACATATCGAAAGAGTTTCGGAAATCACGGAAAAAAACGCCTCTCTGCTCGGAGAAATGGCCCTCGTAGGAAACCGGCTCGCCCAGAAAGAGGGAGTTTCCGAAAGGGGATACCGTTTCGTCATTAACTGCAATCGGGAAGGGGGTCAAACCGTGTTCCATCTCCATCTCCACCTTCTCGGCGGAAGATCCTTCCGTTGGCCACCGGGTTAAAATGAAAAAAAAGAAAAGCAGGAATCTTCGGGAAGCGATGGAGATGAAGGGGATGTATCTGACCCTTATCGAAATCGCCGCGAGGCTGGTAGAAATCGAGGAAAGGCACCGGGGGGCAAGCCACTTCCGGAAGATCCTCGAAAAGGCGATTCGAGAGATTGACAGAGTGGCCCACCTCATCGATAGGGAGGTTTGGGAGCTCAGAAGGATGGATAAGAGGAAATAGAGTGTACAAATTTGTTTTCTTTTAAATGTACAAAATTGAACGTCAATTGAGTCAAATTTTCACTCTTAAAATTCTTATAACTAATTATATCACATTAAGATACGTCATAAAATATTGACTTTTTATTGTTAGTATGGTATACTTATCCACAGAAGGCTCAAAAGGCTAAAGCTCTTAAGGGGTGGGCTGATCCACCAGTGATGCTGCCTTCTTAAGGGGGTGAAAACAATGAAAGTTTTTGATAAAATCAAAGATCTTCTCCCAGGGATCGTCATCGGCGTCTTTTTGGGGCTACATTATAGTGGATACCTTGCAGCCCATATGCCGCTGGTCGCGATCCTAACGATCCTAGTGGTCTTTGCGAAATTGGCCAAGTAAATCCACTAGGCTCTCCAAGAAGCATACGAGGCCGCCCTGATGAAGGGCGGCCTTTTTTTTCTTGACTTTCTCTCGTCGCTATCCCATAATGGTTCACAAGGAGAAAAACCTGTGGACCGATTCCCCATTTTTGATATTGCCAGTACCCTTAACCTTCTCATCGGAATGGTCATCGGACTCGTTCTGACCACCGTGGTGAGAGCCTTTCTCGGCGTCTAAGCTCCCTTCGGAAGTCGTTCGGACCTTTCTGTCTTTGAAGCATTGACAAAACAACCCTTTTCAGGTATAATTGTATCTGGGTAGTCGATCGGGATGCCAAGTGGCCATCCCGATTTTTTTGTGCCTGAAGGAGGGTGAATGGAACTCCAGCCCTTTTATTTTAATCTCAGCGATGAAAAAAAGGAATCTGTGTTGGGATTTCTTGTGGAGAGTGTCCTAAAATCCCGCATTGAATTGGGGATGAAAGAAGATCCTCATCACTCCGATGAGGACGTTAATATTTATCTTGCCTTCCTTCTCCTCGAAGCAAGCTATCCTTCCTTCAATGAAAGAATCCGACATTTAGCTTCCCTTCGGAACACCGATGTTTTCAAAATGGTTGAGGATTCTCAAGACAACTACTTCAAGTATCTCGTCTACAAGACGAATGCGGATCATCTCCTTCTCCTCCTCAGCATTTTTAAAAATCTCGGGGGGGAGGGAAGAGGGGAAAGCGCCTTTTTCGAGAAATCGCAGAGTGCCTATGAAGGCTATGCGAAAACGTATTACCAGTTCGCCTCTGAGTACGATAGACTTCTCCACCGAAAAGTCACCGCCCTAGGGATCATCTTAAGCAAGCTTTCTCACTTCTTTAATCAGTACCAGCAGATCCTTTTAAACGTCCGGGAGGCTTACCTCAATTTCCTTAAAACACAAGAGGAGAATTTTACCCGTTTTTTGAAAGATCTTGACAGCTTTGAAGGGGTCCTTCGTCTCAGAGAAATACAGGATCTTTTCTTGGATACCTATTCGGCTTATCTTAAAACAGGCGATGCCCTTCTCCAAGAAAAGCTTTTTGAAATTGCACAACAAATAAAGAAGAGAGACCCTTCTTTTAAAATGCCCGCGCTTCAATAGGCCCATCGCCTTTCCGTGAACTGGGTTCTTCGATTGACGTAACCTTGAATTTGTGTTATTGTTATAGCAATGAGAAAGAGTACTTCCCAGAAACTTTATGATGGCGCCCTCGCCATCGGTTATGTACTGCTTTTGTGGGGAAGTGCTCCTTTTGTTCCAGCGCTTTGGAGCCTCTTGGAACGACGTTTCTCTTGGTCCCCTTTTCTCCCTTATCTCATTTCATCCCTCCTGGTCCTCCTCTGCTGGGGTTATCTCCCCAGAAGATTCTTCCGAATCCTCAGTTTTCTCATGTTGGCAGGAATTTTTCTTGTCTCCATGTCTTGCCTGAAACGACCGGTTGAGAGGATTCACTTCATCGAGTATGGCCTGTTAAGTTTCTTTCTCTTTCGCTTCTTGAGACATAGTGTCAAGGTCCCCTGGAGTTATGGTTTGACTCTCGTGGGTACTTTTTTAATCGGAGTGGTCGATGAAATCCTCCAAGGATTTCTTCCCAACCGGGTATTTGATTTACGGGATATCTGGATCAATGCATGGGCGGGAGGACTGGGGGTGGTTTGTCTTTCTATTTTCTTAACCCCTTCCTCTTTCCCCCCATGAGACAAAATTCCTCATGACATCTTCCAGAAGAAACAGAACCTATTACACGCCGAACGACTTTCCGGAAAGAGGCTATGCACACCACCTTGGGGATCCTGGGACCTTTCCCTTTACGCGGGGCATCCACCCTACGATGTATCGTCAAAAGCCATGGACGATCCGGGAATTTGCTGGATTCGGAACCGCAGAAGAAACAAACAAACGCTTTCATCTTCTCCTCGCAGAAGGGCAGATGGGACTCTCAGTCGCATTTGACATGCCTACCCTCATGGGCGTTGATTCCGATAGCCCCAGAGCCGAGGGAGAAGTGGGACGTTGCGGGGTGGCCATCGATACCCTTCAAGACATGGAAGATCTCTTTAAGAAAATATCTCTCGATCGCATCTCTACCTCCATGACCATTAATGGACCCGCCATCGTGATGCTTGCTTTTTACATTGCCTGCGCTCAGAAACAAGGGGCTTCTCTGCGCCGTCTAAAAGGTACCCTTCAGAACGACATCCTTAAAGAATACATTGCGCAGAGGGAATGGATCTTCCCACCCAGGCCTTCCTTGAAACTCGTCGTCGATGTCATTGAACACTGCACGCATCACTTGCCCCTTTGGAACACCATCAGCATCAGTGGGTACCATATCCGTGAGGCGGGTTCCACGGCCGCTCAGGAACTTGCGTTTACCCTCGCGGATGGTTTTACCTACGTGGAAGAAAGTCTTAAGCGGGGATTGGCCGTTGACCATTTCGCCCCCCGCCTTTCCTTCTTCTTCAATGCCCACTTAAACTTCTTGGAAGAAATTGCGAAATTCCGAGCGGCACGGAGGATTTGGGCGAAAAAGATGAGAAACGAGTACAAGGCAAAAAAGAAACGTTCTTGGCTTTTGCGGTTTCACACTCAAACCGCAGGGTGTACACTCACACGCCAGCAACCAGAAAACAATATTGTTCGCACAGCCTATGAGGCCCTCTCCGCCGTACTGGGTGGGACGCAAAGTCTCCATACCAACTCGATGGATGAACAACTGGCACTCCCTACCGAAAAAGCGGTCCGTATCGCTCTTCGTACGCAACAAATTCTTCTCCATGAGATCGGAATAACGGAGATTGTGGATCCGCTGGCAGGATCTTATGCGATTGAATGCCTGACCGACCGTCTAGAACACAGAGCGGAAGAATATTTCCGACGTATTCAGGAAAAAGGAGGGGTTGTCCCTGCGCTGGAACAGGGTTTCTTCCAGAAGGAGATCGCCCACGCCGCAAGGTGCTATCAGCGGGAAATCGAGCAAAAGAAAAGAATTATCGTCGGGGTGAATGCCTATCTTCAAAAGGAAGAATCCGAGATTCCACTTCTCACCATCGGAGCCGGTATCGAACGCAAGCAAGTGGCGCGGCTTAAACGGGTACGCAAGATGAGAAGCCCCCAAAAAGTCAGACAAGCGCTTGAGCACCTTGGAGAGGCTGCGAAAACCGAGGAAAATTTAATGGAGAGCCTCGTTGAGGCGGCGCATGCCTACGCCACCTTGGGAGAAATCGTCGAGAAACTAAAGAGGGTGTTCGGCGAATACCACCAGAAACCGATTTTTTGAGATGATGAAAAAAAAGAAAAAAATTGTATTGGCAAAGCCGGGTCTAGACGGACATGATCGAGGAATTCAGATCGTCGCCTCTGCCCTCAAAGAGGGGGGGATGGACGTTATCTATCTGGGGCTCCGGCAAACACCCGAAATGATCGTCAACGCAGCGATTCAAAAGAAGGCAAACGTCATCGCCGTGAGTGTTCTTACAGGATCCCATATGACCGTGTTCCGAAAGATGATGAAGCTTTTGAAAGAAAAAGGAATCAAGGAGATGTTGGTGACCGGAGGAGGGATCATTCCCGAAGCAGATCAAAAAAAACTCTCCAAGCTGGGTGTTGGAAGGCTGTTCGGCCCAGGGACCCCCCTGGAAGAAATTGTTTCTTATATCAAAAATTGGAAGGGAAGCGTTTCTTGAGAAAGAATTTTCTGACTATGGGCGTCGTGATTACAGTGGCATGGATTTCTTTGGCTCCTCTCTCCCTCCTTTTTATCGCCAATATCGCAGCAAGCCATTACCCCCTTCACGTGAGGGTCCTTGCCCTTCTCCTCACTCTCCTTTCATGGATCTTCCTTCCCATGGGGACAGGCTTTCTATGGAAGAAGGAATCCCGTCGGACAGTTCCTCAGACTTCTGAGAAAAGCGATCTCCCGCTGTCGAAAAAAGTGGAGGGGGTGGGCCTTGAAGAGTTGAGAGAAATGAAGGAGGAAGATTTTTCAAAACTTTGCCTTCGGATTTTCGAGAAGATGTGGCCAAGCATTCAAATCGAAGGAACGGGAGACTCTTTCCAGCTCCGCCATAAACGGTATCTTGTACGTTGTGACAATCGGAGAACATTTTTTGACTCTCGGGACATTCAGGAGTTTAACGAGAAGGTGCAAAAAAGGGGAGCTACCGGTGGCTATTTCTTCGTTACCGGTGTCTTTTCACATCCTGCCTATACCACTTCAGAGCCTGAAGCGATTGAACTCATCGATGGACAAAAGCTCTTGGAACTCAAAGGAACCTTCCTCCAAGAACAGGGACATCTCCCTCGTGAAGAACGATTTTTGGAAAAAAGACAACACCCGCGTCTTGTCTGTGATGCCCTTCCTTTTGAGGACCGCCCTTCTTTGGAACTCGGAACTGTTTATCAACGGACCACGAAAACAAAGGCCCGTATTTTGAATATTTCCCCAGGGGGTCTTTGTATCGAACGGCCTCCTTCAGAGGCGCTGCCCACTTTCTTTCAGTTAAGCCTCAAGGTGCCTTTTCACTCCGATCCCCTTCGTATCCTCGGAGAAGTGGTTTGGCAACATCTCCAGAACGCAAGCCACATGGAGTGCGTTGGGATCTCTTTTGTGTCGATGGCGGATGACAGCCGTGAAAAATTGAACGCCTTTTTAGAAAAACAATGGATGATACAGCAGAAAACAACTGAGAAATAAAGGAGGGTTCTGTGGAAGAGGAAAAAAAAGAAGAAGCGCCTCCCCAAACAAAGAAAACTGAAAAGCCAAAAAATTGCGTCCGATGCAATAAACCCCTTAAACGAAAAAACTGGTACTACCGAAATGGCAAGTTTTTCTGCGGGAAAGGGTGCTGGCAACTCTTTCAGAAAAAAGCCGCGTGACGTCGTTTCCTATTTTATGATCAAAAGTCCCCTGGGATGGCTCGGCGTGGTCGAAACGCCAAAAGGGATCGCGGCTCTTCTCCGGGAAAGGGGGAAGCGGTCGCTTTTGCGCAGGAAAATTCTTCTCAGATACCCGACCGCCATTCAAAAAAGAGGGAACTTATTTAGAAAAACCGAGGCTTATGTGTGTGACTATTTCAAAGGAAAACAAACTCCGCCCCTTCTCCCTCTCGACCTTTCATCACGGACCCCTTTTCAAAAAAGGGTGCTCACCTTGGTGCGCCAAATTCCCTGCGGCACCGTTCGAACATACCGGTGGGTGGCCAAAAGAATCCGATGTCCGGGAGGTTCCCGGGCTTGTGGTCAAGCCCTCCATCAAAATCCTCTCCCTCTCCTTATTCCGTGTCACCGCATCGTCATGACCTCGAAGGGAATAGGAGGGTTCGCATGGGGGAAAAAGGTCAAGAAGCAGCTTCTTCGACTCGAATCTTCCAGTGAAAGGAAGCCTCTATGGTAGAGCAGCGTGGCTCCCCCCGCATCGAAAAAGCACTTTCCATGACGTTAAGGGGGGATGCCTTTCGTCTGGTCACAGAGACGAAAAATATCAGTATCACGGGCGCCTATTGTCAGGTTTCTCAACCTATTCCGACTTTTGCAAAAGTATCCATTACCTTATCGGTTCCTGTCATGGGTCAGGAAAGGAAAGCTCCCCAGGAGATTCGATGCGAGGGGGTTGTGGTGAGGTCTGAAAAGACCGTTCGTGAAAATGGAAACCCTGAGAAATACTTCGTCGCGATCTATTTCACAAGACTGAATGTGCAGGATCGAGAGATATTGAATCAATACGTCACGTATCATTTAACACACTATCACGCATGAAGCGGAGAAAAATCATTACCCTGACGACAGACTTTGGAGAGAAAGACTCTTATGCGGCAGAAATGAAAGGAGTCATCCTCAGACACAATCCCCACGTCTCCTTTGTTGATATTACACACCAAGTTCCGCCGCACGATATCCTTCATGCAAGCCTGACCTTATGGAGAACTTACCGATACTTTCCCAAAGGAACCCTTCATCTCGCTGTCGTGGATCCCGGCGTGGGGACGGAAAGAGCGCTCCTCATCGTTCGGTCGTCGGATTATCTCTTCCTCGCCCCTGACAATGGTCTTTTGGGTCCGATTGTTGAAGAACTGAAAAAGGTTTCTCTTTATCAGATCTCCCCGATTGGCGCAGGTGCTTCCGTGAGCCACACCTTTCACGGAAGAGACATTGTCGCCCCTTGCGCCGCCAAGCTTTCTCTCGGTATTCCGCCCCAGCGTCTTGGGAAGGCCGTCTCCTCACTCAAAACGCTTCCTCTATGGAAAGTTTCTTTTCGCCCATCTCGTCTGAAGGGAAAGATTCTTACGGAAGATCGTTTTGGAAATCTCATCACTAATATCCGCCGGAGAGATTATCTCCGTTTTAAAAGAGGAGGGAAGAGGAAGGGAGTGTGGATCAAGGCGGGAAAGTATCTGATCAAAGGACTCTTTAAAACCTACGCCGAAGGCGGTCAGGGACCCCTCGCTCTTTTTGGGAGTTCAGGTCTTCTGGAACTGGCGTTACAAAAAGACAGCGCGGCAAAGGCATTGTCCTTACGCCGCGGAGATCCCGTGGTGCTCATCGATGGTCGATAAATCAAAAGAAAAGGCAAAACGGTATCACCGCATTAAAATCGTCTTTTTCTTTATTGACTTCATGATAGGCATCATTTTTCTCTGCCTCTTTATGTCCTTAGGGAGTGCCCAGAGATTAGAGCAAGCGATCCTTAGGGGGTTCTCTTTTTACTGGCTTCGGATCGCCGTTTACGCCACCGGTCTCTCATTTTTTCTTTTTTTTATTCACCTTCCAACACACCTTTACGTCAGCTATTTCCTGGAGAAACAGTTCGGGCTATCCCTGTTGACTTTCAAAAGGTGGTGTGCCAGAGAAGGGAAGAAAGAGCTCCTTTCTCTCCTCTTTTTTCTCCTCTTGGTGGAAACCGGCTACTTCTTTGTCTGGACCATGAGTGAAAGATGGTGGATCGGTTTCGGAATTTTATGGTTCCTCTACAGCTGGATTTTGACACAACTTTTCCCGGTCTGGATCGTCCCCCTTTTCTACCGGTACACCCCCGTCGAGGATCAACTGCTCATTCAGACGCTCAAGACCTTTGCCCGGAGCCAGGGAAGAGATATCCACTCCGTAAGAGCGATCGACCTCAGCAGGGACACAAGGAAAGCGAATGCCGCTGTTCTAGGAATAGGCAAACTGAAGAAAATCGTTCTTGGAGACACCCTGCTCCGGAGTTTGAGTCATGATGAGATTAAAGTGGTGTTTGCCCACGAACTGGGCCATGACAAAGAGCACCATGTGGCAGCTTCCCTCCTCTTCAGTGCCTTCCTGACATTTGGGGGGATTTATCTGGTGCAGCAGCTCCTCATTGGACTTCTCCCCCTTTTCCAGATAGGCGATGTGGGGAATATGGCGGCTCTTCCTCTTTTTCTCCTCCTTTTTTCTCTCTTGAATTTTTGTCTCATGCCGCTTCAAAACGGCTTTTCCAGAATGTTGGAGCGAAGGGCGGATGCTTTTGCGTTACGGACGACGGGGCTGAGGGAAATTTTTGTTTCCTCCATGAAAAAACTCGCTCAACAAAATTTAGAAGATGAGTCTCCCGACCGACTCATCGAGTTCTTCTTTTACAGTCACCCCTCTATCTTAAGGAGGATCGAATTTGCGGAACAATTTTGACGGAAAAGTGCTACGCTGGATTTATAGGCGGCTGTACAGGACTTTTGGAAAACGCCATTGGTGGCCTGCAAAATCACCTTTTGAAGTGGTGGTGGGAGCGATCTTGACCCAAAACACCGCTTGGTCGAATGTGGAAAAGGCGATCCGGGCCCTTGAGAAAAAAAGGCTCCTTCGTGCAGATCGTCTTTATCGCCTCAATCAAGAAACACTCGCAAAAACGATACGCCCTTCCGGGTTTTTCAATGTCAAGGCGAAGCGGGTCAAAAATTTCCTCTCCTATCTTTTTAGAAAATGGGAGGGAAACCTAGAGGCCCTGTTTCTTCACCCGACCGGCCCTCTCCGAAAAGAACTTCTCGCAATAGACGGACTCGGCGAAGAGACAGTGGACAGCATCTTACTGTATGCGGGGGGGAAACCTGTTTTTGTCGTCGATGCGTATACCCGGCGCGTTCTCTCCCGACACGGCCTCCTTCGGGGAGATGAACGTTACGAAGAAATCCAAGATTATTTTACGGACACTTTACCTCATCGCGCCTCTCTCTTTAACGAATACCATGCCCTCCTCGTCGAGGTGGGGAAGAGGTACTGTCGGAAGAGTCCCCTGTGCGCCTCGTGTCCCCTCGATCCCCTTCCACGGACGAAAAAGGGTTGCCAGAATTTCATCAGGGTCATGGAGAAAAAACGATGACACGGTGGTATTTTAAACAGATCGATAAGATTGATAAGGTAGAAGTCTTGCGACGATTGCCCCTCTTTTCGGGTCTGCAAGAACCGGAATTGCGTCTTCTCGCAAACGAAATGAGGCTTATTGAATACAAAAAAGGTGATTTCATTTACCGCGAAGGAGATCCTGCTGACTGCTTTTACGCCATTGTCTCCGGCAGGGTAAAGGTATTTTCCCAGGAAGAGCAACGCGAAAAGATTTTTGCCTATTTGTACGAGGGAGACTATTTCGGGGAGCTCTCCCTTTTGACGGGGGAGCCCCATTCGGTCAATGTGGTCGTTCAAAATGATGCATTACTCCTACGGCTCGGGAAGGAGAGCTTCAACCAGATCATTCAGCGTTCTCCCCAAGTCACCATTCAGATCAGTCGGGTCTTAAGCAATCGCCTCAAGCGAAAAGATCGGGAAGGGGAAAGGATCAAGGAGTCCAAGATCATTTCAATCTACAGCGTCGTGCCCCAAGCCGGAAAGACCTCCTTCGCGATTAACCTCGCCGGGAGCCTGACGTTAGAAACGAGACGGAAGACCATCGTCATCGACTTCAACGGCGAGGGGGATACTATCCATACCCTCTTAAAACTGGAAATGAAGAATAACTTTGATCTGAAAAAGGTGGGAAGCGCTGAAGGGGAGATCGTCCAAAAATATGTGACGACTCACCCGTCCGGCTTTCACCTCCTTGGCCTAACCCTCCATGAATTTAAAGAGGGGGACGAAAGGAAGATCACGGCCCTTTTGAGCCATCTCGCTTTTTCTTATGACTTTATCCTCTTGGATCTTCCTACCCGAAATGACGTTCTCACACAGAATATTTTGACGCAATCCGACCTCATCTATCTTATGACGGATGCCCCCCGAGAACACCTTCTGCAAACAAAAGAAGTTCTGGACTCTTCTCTTCAGCATAAAGAGATTCGTGACAAAATCCGGATCATTTTAAATGAAAAGAAACCGGAACATCGTGCGTCCCTCTTACGAAAAGAAGAAATGCTCGGCGAAAAGATTAACCAGGTCCTCCCCTATACCCAAACCCTCCAAGACTACATCCAACTCAAAGGGATCCCCTTCGTGATCGGGAGTCCCACCTCCCATTACAGCAAGATGGTTCGGTATATGGCACGGGAAATTGGAGATGTCCTCGTGGGGCTTGCCTTAGGGAGTGGGGCGGCACTGGGACTTGCCCACGTCGGTGTCCTGAAAGTCCTCGAGAAGGAAAAGATTCCAATCGATGTGGTGGCGGGGACCAGTATGGGCGCCATTGTTGCGGCGGTTTGGGCCTCGGGAAAGAAACCGGATGAAATGGAAAAAATCGCCGAAAGATTCTCGAGTCGCGCAAGAACTTTTTCCCTCTTCGCCGATTTCAACTTTTTGTGGACACGGGGATTCTTTAAAGGGGTAAAAGTCTCCGGGTTTTTGAAGAACCTCCTCGGCAGCCGAACTTTCCAAGACGCCTCCTTTCCTCTGAAGGTCGTTGCAGTAGATCTCAATACCCGCGAGGAATTGATCCTGGACAAGGGCCTTCTCTTTGAAGCGGTGAGGGCCAGCATGTCCATCCCCGGCATCGTAGAGCCTATCCTCCGAGATGGACAAACGATTGTCGATGGGGCTGTGGTGTCTCCAGTTCCCATTGAAACCCTCCGCCGGTGCGGTGCCAATAAAATTATCGCGGTCAATGTACTGCCCAGTCCACAAGCGGTTCTTGAGAGAAGAAAACGCCTCGAAGAGACGGAAGAGAAAAAGATGGCCGCAGTCCTCAAGAAAAATTTTTTCATCCGGTCCCTTTACCGACTGCGTAAGAAACTCCGGCGCGTCTTTATTCCAAATATCTTTGACATCATGATGCAGAGCATGCAGACCATGGAATATGAAATTTCAGAGATCGCCTGTCGCAACGCAGACGTCGTCATTCGCCCCACCACCATTAGTGCCAGTTGGTTCGAGTTTTTTGAAGCGAAGAAATTTATCCGCAGGGGCGAGGAAGAAACCTTGAAACACCTCCCGGAGATTAAGCAACTGGTTTGGGGTCCCTGAAAGGAAAATTGACCGGTGGGGATCATCCTGTTAGAATAACGAAGGGGACTTCATGTACATCTACAAAGCGGCTGTCGTGGGAGCAGGAGCCATGGGTTCGGAGATCGCGCAAACGATCTCTTATTCAGGCATTCCTGTTATTTTTAAGGATTTAAATGAGCATCTGGTGCAGTCTGGTTTGAAACGGATCCGTGAGATCTATGAGGGACGGGTGCAAAAAGGGAAGATGACCACGGAAGAAGTCGAATCGAAGATCGTCCTCATTCGCCCTACGACGAGTTACGCAGATTTTAAAGAAATAGACATCGTTATTGAAGCGGTCTTCGAGGATATCGGTGTCAAAAAAAATGTCTTTCAAGAATTGGACCGTGCCTGTCCCAAAAGTGCGATTCTCGCATCCAACACATCTGCGCTCTCCATTTCCCAACTCGGTGCCACGACCGCCCGCCCGGAAAAAGTCATCGGCATGCATTTCTTTTACCCTGCCCATGTGATGAAGCTGGTTGAAATTATACCGGGACTGGAGACCTCCGAGGAGACGGTCACCGATGTCACTTCCTTTGCAGAAAGCTTAAGGAAACTTCCCATCCGGGTGAACGAGTGCGCAGGTTTCCTCGTCAATCGCCTCCTTATGCCGTACCTCAACGAGGCATCTTACGCCCTCCAAGAGGGAAGTACTGGCCTTCAGGAGATCGATCGGGCGATGGTCGAATTCGGATTTCCCATGGGCCCTTTTACACTCGTCGACACTTTGGGGCTTGAAGTCTGCCATAGTGTCGTAAAAACACTTTTGGAAGAGTATGGAGAACGGATGAAACCTGCCGAGATCTGGGGGCATCTTCAAACCGCAGGTCGTTACGGCATGAAAAGGGGGAAAGGGTTTTACACGTATGGGGAGAAAATTGAAGTGGATGAGGAAATGAAATCTCTCCTTCAAAACCTCTCCAAAAAGTATCCCAAACAGCCATTCTCCGTTGAAAGAATGATCTTTCCCATGATCAACGAAGCTGCCCTCTGCCTCCAGGAGGGAATTGGCCGAGCAGGCGACATCGATCTTGCAATGCTCACCGGGATCGGATTCCCCCCATCGAAACAGGGACTTCTTCATTTTGCCGATCAAGTGGGAATCGACGTGATTGTCCGCCAATTGGACGTGTGGAGTTTCCAAATGGGAGGACGCTTTTGGCCCGCTCCTCTCTTAAGGAGAATGACAAAGGCAAATCGTCTCGGCCTTAAAACGAAAAAAGGATTTTTTACGTATTCCTAAGACAAAGGAGAGCTGATGGACACTTTTCAATTCTTCAAAATTTCCAAGGAGGAGGGGGTGACGACCCTTATTTTCGATCATCCTCCTGTCAACACCTTGAATCAAGAGGTCCTAAAGGAACTTGACCAACTTTTTGATCTTTTGAAGACAGACCCGGAAACAAAGGTTGTCCTTTTCACCTCTCAAAATCCGCAGGCCTTCATTGCAGGGGCAGACATCAAGGAATTCCGGGGGATCGCCTCCGGAACGCAGGCGGAGCAATTGGCCAGACGAGGACAGGACATTTTGAATAAGATCGAGAAATTAGGAAAACCGGTTATCGCTGCCGTGAACGCCGTCTGCTTGGGAGGTGGAAATGAACTGACGATGGCCTGTCATCTCCGGATTGCAGGCGATCGGGCGCGATTCGGTCAACCCGAAATTAATTTAGGGATCATCCCAGGATTCGGAGGAACTCAGAGACTCCCCCGAATCGTAGGACTGAGCAAGGCAACGGAACTGATGCTCACAGGAGATATGATGACGGCGCAGGAAGCCTTTCGCATAGGGCTCGTCAACAGCGTTGTCCCCGACCAAGACCTTTTAAAACAGGCGAAAGGGCTGGCAAAGAAAATCGCCTCCAAGGGCATGGTGGCGGTTACCCAGATTTTGTCACTGATCGATCAAAGCCGTCGCGCCTCGTTGGAGGAAGGGCTTCATGAGGAGGCGAAGGGCTTTGGAAAGATCTGTGAAACAGAGGACATGAAGGAAGGCGTCTCAGCATTTCTTGACAAAAGACAACCTCAATTTAAAAATCGATGAAGAGGTCCTCTACGGGATGTTTCGATCCCGGGCCTTGCGATATGCCGACCGGGAATGCCTTCGTTTTAAAAGGGGAGGGGCTTACCAGAGTCTTTCCTGGAAGGAAGTCAACGAAAGGATCCTTCATCTCGCCGGCTACCTCCTGAAGCATGGCCTTCAAAAAGGGGACCGCGTCGCTCTCTTTTCGGAAAATCGTCCCGAGTGGGCGATATCGGACCTTGCCATTGTTTCCATTGGCTGCATCACTGTACCGATCTATACCACCCTTACCCCGACGGAAGTTGAACAACTCCTGAACGACTCCGGCGCGCGGTTTCTTCTTGTCTCACGGCTCTCTTTCTGCCAAACGCTTTCTTCCTGGAAAAACCCCACGCTCCCCTTTGAAGAGCCCTACTTCTCAAATGCCCTTTCGGAAGGAGAGGACTTCAGAAAAAAAGAGGAAAGGGTGTTCCTCGAACGACTCCAACAGGTACGAAAAAACGACACGGCAACCATCATCTATACTTCAGGGACGACTGGCGAACCGAAAGGGGTCATGCTTTCGCACGACAACTTCCTTTCCAATTGCCGCTCCTGCAGTGAAGCGATCCCGATCTCCGAGAAGGATCTCTACCTCTCTTTCCTCCCTTTAAGCCATGTCTTTGAAAGGATGGCTGGTTTCTACTTTTTCCTTTCGCGGGGAGGAACCATCGCGTATGCGGAAAATATGGACACTGTTTTTCAAAACATGCAGGAGGTTCAGCCAACCGTGGTGAGCGGTGTTCCTCGGTTTTTCGAGAAAATCCAAGAGGCGATCTTAGCCGCCGTCGCTAAAAAAAATTTTGTTGAACGCGCCCTCATTTTGTGGGCCATCAAGCAAGGACGAGAAAAAGCAAGGTCTCTCCAATACAAAACGCCTCTTCTTTGGCATGAGCGCCTCCAATATCCCCTTGCCCTGCTTCTGGTTTTGAGAAAACTTCGCAGAAAAATTGGGAAGCAGCTAAGGTTTTTTATTTCGGGAAGCGCACCCCTTTCGGTCGAGGTCCATGAATTCTTTGCCGCATTCCATTGCATGATCCTGGAGGGATACGGTCTGACAGAGACCTCGCCCGTGATCTCCGTCAACCGACCGACTCGATTCAAATGGGGGAGTGTGGGACTTCCGATTGAAGGCGTCGAGGTGAAGATCGCGGAGGACGGGGAAATTCTTGTTCGGGGGCCGAACGTCATGCAAGGGTATTTTCAGAGGGAGGATCTCACGAAAGCTTCGTTCCAAGGAGATTACCTTCTCACGGGAGATATCGGATTTCTGGATTCAGAAGGCTTCCTCACCATTACCGACCGGAAGAAGGACCTCCTCAAAACAAGTGGCGGCAAATACGTCTCTCCTCAGAAAGTAGAAGCCCTTCTCAAGAAAGACCCCTTCATCGAAGAAGCGGTCATCTTTGGCGATAAACGCAAATATATCGTGGCGCTCATCATTCCTCGGTTGGACCCATTGGAGAGACTGGCGGCGAAGAAAGGTCTTCCGCTCAAGGATCTCGATTCCCTTTTGACCCATCCTGAAATTCTTTCTCTTTTCCATCATCGAATTGAAAGATGTCTCAAAGATCTTGCCAGTTTTGAAAAAGTTAAAAAGTTTGCGTTGCTCACGAAAGTATTGACGCAAGGAGAGGGGGATCTTACGCCAACTCTTAAAGTCAAACGGAAACGCTTATATGAAAAATATCAAAACCTTATCGATTCCCTTTATGAGGAGGCGCATCCAAATAAAAATTGACAAAGGTTATTTATTTTGATATACTATTTCTACTTATGGAAGGGGGTGAAGTGACCATGAAAAATAAAAAGAATGTCTTTATAGCGGCCATAACCGTTTTTGTCCTATTGGCGGTCTTTGCGTCGCCGACGTATGCGCAGGATAGCACGATGTCGAAAATGGGCAACAAGCTCAGACGGGGTATCATCAATGTCGCCACCGGCTGGGTTGAACTTTTTAATCAGCCCCATAAAGTTGGGCAGGCCGAGGGATTTGGTGCCGGAGCCACGAAGGGAGTTGCCCTCGGAATCGGTTGGACGGTCGCCAGAGAGGTCGTCGGTGTGTGGGATGTGGGAACGTTCCTCTTCCCGATTCCTCCTGATTACCGATCGGCTCTCGATCCCGAAACCGTTTTCTAAACGACTGAGCTTTAGGTGATTCACCAAGAGCCCCCTAAAAAGGGGGCTCTTTCTTTTTTGAGAATGTTGGCCTGGTCAACCTATGACCTCGCCAACACCCTCTTCTCCATCAACATCCTTTCCTTATACTTTCCTCTTTGGGTCACCCAGGATCGCGGTGGATCTGATCTCCTTTACGCCGTCGCAACATCCGTTTCGATCTTTGTTGCCAGTCTTTTGATGCCCTTTTTGGGAGCGCTTTCAGATCACCTCCAACGGCGGATGATTTTTCTCGTTCCTACTACATTTTTGTGTGTGATGGCGACCGCCCTTTTATCCCGCATCTCCTCGTTAGGATGGGGCCTTTTCTTTTTTGGTATTGCCAATGTCGGTTACCAGTTGGGTCTTCTTTTCTATGACGCGCTCCTTCCTGAGGTGGGATCAAAAGAAACAATCGGAAAAGTTTCGGGCCTCGGTGTTTCTCTGGGGTACTGTGGAACCCTCATAGGACTAGCGATTGTAAGACCTTTTGTCTTGACACAAGGGTATCAAGCGGCTTTCCTTCCTACGGCGCTCTTCTTTCTTCTTTTTTCTCTTCCATGTTTTCTCATTGTTCGAGATCTCTCGCCTGCATTTCTTTCCCCCTCTTTCTCCCTCCTCCACGCGACTTCTCAACGATTTAAAAAGGGAATGGAACATTTCAAGAAGGGAACCCCTTTACGACCGTTCGTTAAAGCCCATTTCTTTTCGTTAATGGCGATTCAACCCGTGATCCTGTTTATGTCGGTCTATACCCAAAAAGTGATCGGCCTTAATGACCGTGAAATGATTACTTTCTTCTTCCTGACAACCCTATTCGCCATCGTAAGCGCTTTCGTTGCTGGAATATTCACGGACCGGTTCGGGGCAAAAAGGATCCTCCTCTTAAGTCTCGGTGGATGGTGTGCTGGATTTCTCTGCGCCATCCTTGCAACGCTACGTTGGCACTTTTGGTTCACGGGGGGACTCATCGGAACGGTGATGGGATCCACCTGGGTCGCCAGCCGAGTGCTGGTCATCCGTTTCACCTCTCGTGAGTATCTCGCAGAGGTTTTCGGTTGTCTGGGCCTTATAGGACGGCTGGCGGCCATCACAGGACCCTTGGTGTGGGGGAGCGTTGTCTGGCTTTTCAAGTCCCACTTTCCCTGGAATTATCGCGGAGCCCTCTTTTGTCTTTTGGTTTGGATGACCATCGCCTTCTGGATTCTTCTTAAAAAGGTCCCGGGAGAGACTTTTTTAAAGTCTCCCCCTTGACAATTGCAACTTTTTCATGTATACTTTTTTTAGTATTTGACAATTGAGTGCTTTTCCGCACGACAAAGGCTAACTACTCCGAAAGGGTAGGGCGCAAAGCCACAGACCCGTAAAGGGCAGCTGGGCTACCGAAATGGAAAAGTTTTTTTATGCCTACCGCCTTACTCTTTCGAGTCAGGCGGTTTTATTTTGAAAAAGAAACTAAGGAGGGTGAAAACCATGACACGGCCGCAAGAAAAAGAGACCAGACAAGTCACCCATCGGGTGATTGCGCTCCTAAACCGAGAACAGGTTGATTTCCTCGACAAACTTGGAAAGGATGCGCTCTTCACGACGGGGGCCAAGCTTTCCAGGACCAAGATCATCTACACGATGGTCAACGCCCTGAGAGCCCTTGGTGTCACCGGCGATGGTGTCCGTTCCAAGGAAGAACTGGAACAGAAGATCATCAAGGCAGGATTTGATCAGCAACATTTCACTGACTTAAGAGACGATCTTCTTCGGAAAAAAGCAGTCTAACCCAAAGTGATGAAAGGGGGTTTCCCATGAAGAAAGTTTTGACACTGGGACTGGCAGTGCTTTTCACCATTTCTTTTGCCACGGCCACGCTTGCCGCAACCGCAAAAGAGATCGGCTCAGGGATGGGACAGAAACTCACGCGGGGAGTCGTTAATGCGGGAACGGGATGGATCGAGCTTTTGAAAGAAATGTACAACACCGGAAAAGAGAATCCTCTTCTTGGAGTAACGGTCGCCCCGATCAAAGGAAGCGCGAAGACTGCTGTTCGTACCACGGCAGGTGGAGTTGAGGCAGGCACGTTTCTCTTTCCAGTTCCTAAGAATTATGAGGAACCCCTTATAGAGCCCGAAACTGTTTTCTCGGGAGAGGGGGCCCGTTAAGCGACCCTGCTGGAAGAATCTTAAGCAGGTTTCTCAAAAGAGGTGAATCCCTGGTTCACCTCTTTGCTTTAAGCCCTTGTTTAAGAGTTGAACCCAAGAGGGTCTGTGTGATATCGTAAAGAAAGATTTAGAGAAAAATGCCATGGAATTCAACGCCGTTGTCTTAGATACCCTGGGAACTCTTTGCCCCATTCCGATCTACCTCACCAGCAAAAAAATCAAGGAACTTAAAAGGGGGGAGGTGCTAGAGGTCATCTCCGATGATGAAGGAATCTTAAGCGACATGCCTGCCTGGTGCAAAGCCACCGGTAACGAAATCTTAAAGTCCGATCACTCCGAAGGTCAGTACCGCTTTTATATTCGCAAACCCTAAAATTCACTTGAAAATTGACCCAATTTATAGTATAATAAGCACTTAGGATGTTTACAAAACGTTTAAGTTACTTTCTCCTCTTTGCCTTCCTATGCCACGCCTCTTTTCTCTCAGAGACCTCAGGAGAATCCTTTCGTGACTACCAGGTCTCCAAGAAAGCCCTTTCGGACAGTTTCTTTGGAGTGCGTCATGGGGTGGAATCTGTCGGCAAAGGAATTTGGGGCCTGACGATGAATACGGGGAAGCTTCTCTGGTATGGCACCTGGGGAGGGCTTACTCAAACCGCGAGGGGTGCAAAGAACGCCGATCAATGGTTGCAGAAACACCTCTGGTAAGCAAAGTTTTCTCTTGGAGATCGTTTTTCTCAGTTCTGCTCCTTGCCTTCGCTGTCTGGATGGGTCTCAAAATTTTTCTCCGGCCATCGCCGGAAGAGCAGATTCGGAGACTTATTCAAGGCGTCTCGAAGGCCGCTGTGCAACGCAATCTTCCGAAAACCTTGTCTTATGCGTCTCACCGATACAGCGATGACATGGGATTGGATTATCAGACCGTCGGTTACCTCGTCGCTCAAATCTATCGAGCCTATCCGAAGATTTCTGTATCCTCGAAGATCCTGGGCATCTCTGTAGAAGGAGATCATGCCACGGCAGAGGTCATTGCCAAGGTTGTGGGAACGGCCTCTGCCGGCGAAACGGAAGATCTTCTGTCGGTAAGAGGGAGCGACCGTTTCCTGATCACGTTTGAAAAAGAAGAGAAAGCGTGGAAAGTCGTTGCAACGAAAAAACCTCCCCAAGAAACGGAATAGCCCTAGACTCAAACGCCATTCCATCTACAAAGGGAAACTTCTCTCGCTGACCTTGGATGATTTTCTCCTCGGTTCCGGAAAGAAAATTCGCCGAGAGACGGTACATCATCCCGGCTCGTGTGCGATTGTTCCTCTTCTCTCAAAGAAAAAGGTTGTCCTCATCCGACAGTTCCGACCCTCCGTCCGGAAGACCCTTTGGGAAATTCCCGCAGGAACCTTAGAAAAAGGGGAGTCTCCCAAACGTTGTGCCGCGCGGGAGTTGAGCGAAGAAACCGGGTATCGTGCTAAAACGTTAAAGAAGGTGGCTGTTTTTTACCCCTCGCCCGGGTTCTGCACAGAAAAAATGGTTGTGTACGTCGCCACTCATCTCTCACCCTTTTCCCAAAAATTGGAAGAAGACGAAGCGATTCAACCGCACGTTTTTCCTCTCAAAAAAACTGAGAAAATGATTCGAAAAGGCCTTATTCAAGATGCCAAAACGATCGTTGGGCTCCTCCTCCTTCCTAACTTCCTTTAAGACAATGTGATATAACGATAGGATATTTCTTTAACCCCTTGAAAATTCGAATGTTATATGATATACTTGATACTATAAAAGGAGCAATCTTATGGATCGGCTTAAAGAGGAAAAAGTACTCATTCTCCTTATGGGGTGTGGTGTGCTGGGGCTTTTCTGCCAGGTGGAAAGCGCTTGTTCTGAAGAGATGCCTCCCCTTTCTCCAACAGAGACCCCACTGCCAGATATGAGTTTTTCTGTTTCTCAATCGGCCCCTGAACCGATCCTGATAGAAGAACGGTTCTTCGCTTTCCAGGGTGAGAAGGAAAGGGCCCCTCTTCCAGAAGAGGCTTCGTCTCGCCTTCCAGAAGGAAGTCGTGTTGCGCTACAAAACCTTCAAAGAAAATTCTCTATCGGAAGAAAAGTAATCGGTCAAATTTACAGGCCGGATGCGACACTTTCTGTCCGCGTGGAGGGAGGCCTTCGAAATTATATGAGCTGGGATGAAAACTCCGCTTCAAGAGTTCTCACTGAAGAGGAAAAGATCACCTGGGCCCTTCACCTTGCGGAAGTCACTGCCGAATCCATACAAGCCTCCATTCCGTTCATGGGTGATCTTCTGGCGGGATGTCTTGAAGCCTGCAAGGAGATCGAGAGAGCGAATAAGAAGTTAAAGACCAAATACCACCTCCACCTTCGTTACTCGGGGAAATCCCTCCAAGCAGCCTACAAGGAATCTTTCTGAGAGGTCCGTTTCTTCTGATATTTGTTGAGAAGTTCCTGATAGCGGGCATCTTGTCGTAGCGCATAGAGGTCATCATCCTTCTGGAGAAATTGGAAGTCATCATACCCCAGAACAATGGATTTCTCAAGTGCCGCGAGCGCTTCCGTATTCCGCTTAAGAAGTGAGTAACTGCAGGCCAAATTATAATGGCAGATGGGATCTTCTGGCCGTAGTTGGACCAGGCGGAGATCGATTCCAAGTCCCTTTTCGTGAAGTCCTTTCCGAGAGTAGAGCTCTCCCAAAACGATCATCGCCTCCACGAAAGTTGGGTTTTTTTCGAGTAGTCTCTCGCAAAAATCGATTTGAAATGACATCTCTTCCAACGAAACGCCCTCCTCTTCAAACTTGACATCCCTAAGCATATCATATAACCTATCCATTGTCAAGAGGTTGTGAATGATTGCCTCTTTTTTCACTTGCGAATTTTGGGTGATCCTTTTATAATTGAACCGATGGCCACTACGCTTGCTGAAAAAATAGACGAGGATCTTAAAACAGCGCTTAAAGGACGCGACGCGCTTCGTGTCTCGACCCTCCGATTTCTAAAGGCCTCACTCCTCAATTGCTCCATCGCAAAAAAGGTTGAACGGCTAGAAGACGGGGATGTCTTGGACGTCATCGTTCAACTCATCAAACAGCACCAAGACTCCATTGACAGCTTTTCCAAGGGAAAACGAGAAGATCTGGTCGCAAAAGAAACAAAGGAACTCGAAATCTTAAAATCGTATTGCCCCCATGAAGCGAGCCGCGAAGAACTGCTTCAGTGGATTCAAGAGGCGGTTGGGGAAAGTGGGGCCGTGGGGTTACAGGACCTGGGAAAAGTGATGAAACTTCTCATGCCCAAAACAAAGGGGAGGGCGGACGGGAAAGTGGTCCATGAGCTGGTCAGACAAGCGCTTGAAGGAGGGTTGCATGGAAGAGAAGCGTAAATACGTTCGGTTAGACACGCGACTGAAAATTACGTACACCATCCTCAAGGATCGAAAAAATTCCTCCCTTTCAACCGAAACCAAAGACATCAGCGGGGGAGGGATTCGCCTGTTCCTTGCAGAACCGGTCCCTGTTCAGTCGCTTCTTAAACTCACCATTCATCTTCCAGAAGATCCCCAACCGATCGTCGCTATCGGAAGAGTGGTTTGGACTGAAGAATTTTCGATCCTGCACTCCCAACAGACAGAGGGAAAAGTTCTCGAAGCAGGAATTGAATTCGTCGAAATCGAACCGAAGGAGCGCGACCGTATCATCAAATATGTCATTCTTGGGTATGCGGCAGTCCGAAAAGAGTCGTAATGACTCCCCACATCCGTACCCCCCTCCCCGGTCCCAATGCCCAAAAAATCATCCAGCAGGATGAACAATACACCTCTCCTTCTTATACCCGCATCTATCCTCTCGTCGTAGACAGGGCTTCAGGCGTTACCGTGGAAGACGTGGATGGAAACCTCTTCCTCGATTTCACAGCAGGGATCGCCGTGGTCGCTACCGGCCATTGCCATCCCAACATCGTGAACGCCATCCATTACCAGTCCTCAAAACTCATTCACATGTCAGGGACCGACTTCTATTACAAGGCCCAGGGGGACCTTGCCCGAAAACTGGCAGAAATAACTCCCGGACCTTCTAGAAAAAAGGTCCTCTTCACGAATTCAGGTGCGGAAGCGGTTGAAGCCGCCTTTAAACTGGCTCGCTATCACACCAAACGTCAGCATATGATCGCCTTTATCGGGGCCTTCCATGGTCGCACGCTCGGGGCCCTTTCCCTCACCGGGAGTAAAATCGTTCAGGTGGAAAATTTTGCGCCTCTTGTTCCGGAGGTCACCCATATTGGATACGGCTATTGCTACCGATGCCCCTATAATCTCGTTTATGACAGTTGCAAGATTGCTTGTGTGAGTTACTTGGAAGAGACCCTCTTTAAAACAATCGTTTCTCCTAAAGAGGTGGCCGCCATCATCGTGGAACCGATCCAGGGTGAGGGAGGGTATATTGTGCCTCCGCCCGAGTATCACCCTATGCTCAAAAAAATTTGTGAGAAATACGACATCCTTTATATTGTCGATGAGGTGCAATCAGGGATGGGGCGTACGGGAAAAATGTTTGCCATTGAACACTGGGGAGTGGAGCCCGATGTGATCTGTTTGGCGAAAGGGATCGCCTCAGGCATGCCTCTGGGTGCGCTCATCGCACGGGAGGATGTGATGACGTGGGCGGAGGGATCTCATGCCTCTACCTTCGGCGGAAATCCTGTCTCCTGTGCCGCTGCCCTTGAGACGATCCGCCTCCTGGAACAAGGGCTGATTCAAAATGCAAAAGAGGTGGGGGAAGAACTGTTCAAGATACTTTTGGGACTCAAGGAGAAGCATCCTTGGATGGGAGATGTGCGTGGCAAGGGTTTGATGGTAGGCGTTGAAATTGTGAAAAACCGTTCGACCAAAGAAAATGCCCCTCAAGAACGAAACGCCGTCATTCGAGAAGCGTTTCAAAGGGGGCTGCTCCTTTTAAGTTGCGGCGAATCAGTGATCCGGTTTTCACCTCCGCTTGTGGTGAGTCGGGAGGAGGTGGAAAGTGCCTGTGATATTTTCGATCAAGTGCTCACCGTTTTGGAAAAAGGGAGAAAGCCATGAAGCTACTTGTCATTTTCGTTTCCGTTGTCCTTCTCGTTCTTTTGGTACTCGAGAGAAGTGAGGTATTGACGACTTCAACATACACAGAAAGGGAAGGGATCATCCAGGTTGAAAAAACCCGTCTGGAATGGCATCCTGAAAAACTTTCCCCTTACCTCAAGAAGTTGCCCCAGAAAGCGAAAAAAGTGCTACGCCTGATGCTGGGGATAAAAAGTGCCCCGAAAGAGAAGAAAAAAGCGAAGGTGAAGGGACCGGCGCAGCAACTCATCCTCAAAAATGGGGCGATGCTGACAGGAAAGGTGGTCGAGAAAAACGACAAGGGGATTCTTTTCCAGACGGAGGAGGGACAGATCTTTTTCCGATCAGACGAGATTGCTTCTTTAAAATGATCAGGCGGCAGCTTTATGTCTCAACGAAATCATATGTCTTCGGTGAGAAACCTGCTTTTTAGCTCTTCGTTTCAACTTAAGAAAGACTGCGACAAGCCGGTCGACTGTTTCATCCTCAAGGTTCTCGTACGCCGCTTTTAGCGCTTCCTGTGCCTTTCGTCCACGATATCCTTTTTGAATCAGCTGATCCACAAATTCCCACATCCGGTAAAGAAAAACGTGGGTCAGTTCATGCACAATAAGTCTTTCATTCCAGGTTCGGCGATCCTTTCGATTGAGATAGATCTCAAGCCGCTTCTCTCCTAAGGCGATATCGATCATAGCGGCATCATCCTTCGTAAACCCTTTTATTTCCTTCGGGTTACGCACGGAGCACCTTACTCGATAATGACCTAAGTTAAGTATTTTAAGCCACTTGCGTATGATACGCTTCGGTTTAAACATCCCAAACATCCCTTTCTTCATACCATAAAGTATACCATAACGCCCCATTTTTCTCAAGGCTAGCTTTTGCCTTTTTAACAATTTAACCCCTCGTGAACAAACAGGTTACATCTTTATTTTTTCCTTGAACTTTTTCTTTTTTTTCTGTATAATAAAACAGGAAATTTGAGGCATGAAGGAAAAAAAGAGCGTTCTAATCGTCGAGAATGAGCCCCTTCTGACAAAAACCTTCGAACATCTCCTGGCCTTGTGGGGATATCGCACACGGACCGCTAAAACAGGGGTCTCTGCGCTCGAATGGATCAGGCAAGGTGCGATAGATCTCGTTCTTCTCGATCACACCCTCCCCGATATGCCGGGACTCACCGTTCTCAAACAGATCAAAAAAGAAATGCTGAGCGCTTCTCTCCCGATTATTCTACTCATCGAGAAAAGAACCTTCCGACGGGAACTGATACAGGAAAAAACGGGACCGGATGATTACCTGATGAAGCCGGTTGACCCTCTCGACCTTCGTCTCCGGCTCGATATGGTTCTTCAACGGACCGAAAAACAGTTTCATGCCAATCCACTCACCAAGTTGCCTGGAAATCCTGCCATCGAGAAAGAGATTGAAACGCGGATTGAAAAGAATGTCCCTTTTTCCGTTTGCCATCTTGACATCGACAATTTTAAAGCCTTCAACGACGCTTATGGGTACCATCGTGGAAATTCAGTCATTCAGCAAACCTGCCGCATCATCCTGAATGCGGTTCAGTCCCAAGGCAATGAATCCGATTTTGTGGGTCACATCGGGGGAGATGACTTTATCATCATCACAACCCCTGACCGGGAAGAGCCGATCTGTCTCCTTTCCATCCAAGAATTTGACCGTCTTATCCCCCTCCACTATCGGAAGGAGGACCGGAAAAGGGGAGTACTGTATCTGAAAAATCGTCTAGGGAAATCGGAACAATTTCCCCTGATGACCCTTTCGATTGCTGTCGTGAACAACAAAAAAAGAAGTCTCCAAAGCGCACTCCAAGTTTCCGAGATCGCCTCAGAGATCAAAAAATTCTTAAAAATGAGGCCGGGTGCTCAAAGTAGGTACTTGATCGATCGGCGGACTGAACGTTCCCAAGGGAAAGAGGCCCGTTCTACAGCATCTCCGCCGATACCCAGGATTCCGAAACCCAAGAAAGTGACGAAGCCGCTCGGGCAGCTCCTCCTCGATGCAAAGATTCTCACCCCGGAACAACTGGAGGAAGCCCTGGCCAGGCACTGGCGTTCCGCATGCCGTCTGGGCCAAGTGCTCCTGGAGATGAACCTTGTGGCCCCCGACACCCTTGGCCAACTCCTCTCAGATCAAAAGGAGACCATCAGGGAGAGTGTTGCACATGGATAGGGAGGAGGAAAGACCGGACCGTTCCGTAGAGCTTAAGGTCCGAGAGGTGAAAGAGATCACGATCATTGACATCGATGGCCGCATCGACCTCAACGCCTCGGAACTCATTGAATTGATCGGTTGGCTCTTAAAACGGGGGAAAACAAAGATTCTTCTCAACTTTGAGGAAGTGGAGCTCTTGGACTATAGCGGTCTCTCCGTCCTTGCCATCGCCTATAAAAACGTCAAGAATCATGATGGGGTTCTCAAATTCGTGGCGGTACCGCTTCATATCGAAAAACTTCTCCGCATCACGCAACTTTTAGATGTCTTTGAACTCCATGAGCAGGAAAAATTGGCGATAGAGAGTTTTTATGAAACGGCCCCTCAGACCTCTTTATCACCACTCCGTCGACGCTTCAAACGATTGGAAGTGGTGAGCGTGCCCGTTCATTTTCTTCCAGAGTACCGAAAGGACGAGGAAAATTTCTTTGAGGGAAAGGCTACCAACCTAGGGGGAGAAGGGCTTTTCCTTCACGCCCAAAAGATTTATCCCCTTAAAACCGAGCTGGCCCTTAAACTCCAACTCCCGAATCTCCAGACACCCTTGCTCGTTCAAGGGATGGTGATTTGGATCGCTGACAAAGAACTTCAACCGCACGCCTCTCCAGGTATGGGGATTCAGTTCAAACAGCTCGATACAAAACAGCAAAAAATCTTGGTAGATTTTATTGACCGGAATCTTGTCCAAAGGAGCGGCAATGTTTGAGAGAGCGGTCAGGGAGGAGTGACCATGGTAAAAGAGTTTCTGCTATTAGCAAGTCTGTGGGGATTTTTTCTCGCCCCTTTTCTTCTCCTTGTCTGGGGGTCTGGGGTGACTCAGAAGGGAGCCGACCTTCTCTGGCAGGAAGAGATGCCGGAGAATCCCTGGCCGAACGAGCGTAGACTTTACAGGCGCCGATATCTTCCATTTCCTGTGAAGTATGCCAGTCTCGACCAAGTCGATTTTCAGGAGATGACATTGACGCATGATATCAGCAAGGGAGGGATGCGGGTTCCGTCCAATTATCCCTTGCGGCCCGGTTCGCGCCTTTATCTTTCGATCGGAATTCCAAAAACAAAACCCCTTTCTCTTTTTGGGGAAGTCGTTTGGCAGAGTCCTCGCGCTTCGGCTCCTGCCCGGTTTGATACAGGGATCCGGTTCGTGGATCTCTCAACATCCACTATCATGAGGATCGCTCGCCATTTATAGGTCAGCGTTTTTCATCTATCTTCTCATTTTAGTCCTTACGCTCACACCGGGGTGCGCAAGTGCTGGGGCGACTGCCGGCGGTTCCATGGGTCAGGCGATCGGAAGTGCCCTCGGAACCGGCCTCGGGACAGGCGTCGGTGCCGTTCTCGATGCCACTGGAAAAACCGTCAAATTCCTTGTGCGCCCCTTCCAAACCGCCAAAAAGTAATCTTTAAAGATGCCACGCGATCTTATCCTCGCGATTGACCAGGGAACCACTGGAAATCATGTACACCTTTTTGACCGCCAAGGAAGAGTTGTCTCGGACGGATATGCTGAGTTCCGACAGTACTATCCCAAACCGGGATGGGTCGAACATGATGCGGAGGAAATCTACCGGAATCTCTTGGGCGTTATCCAACAGGCCTTCGAAAATAAGAGAACGAGTCCTCTCCGTGTCGCTGCGATCGGGATTACCAATCAACGGGAAACACTCCTTCTATGGGATCGCCGCACCGGAAAACCGCTCTCCAAAGCAATCGTTTGGCAATGCCGACGGACGAGTGACCTCTGTTCTACCCTGAAAAAGAGAGGTCTTGAAAAATCTTTTTCTCAAAAAACGGGCCTCCGACTCGATCCCTATTTCTCCGGAACAAAATTGAAATGGCTCTTGGATCACGTCCCCGGGGCCAGAGGAAAAGCGCTTCGGGGAAGAATTCTTTTTGGAACGGTTGACAGTTGGCTCATCTGGAAACTGACAAAAGCGGCTGTTCATGCGACGGACGTTACCAACGCTTCCAGAACTCTTCTCTTCAATATCCATCAAAAAAAATGGGATACCGAACTTCTCAAACTTTTAAACATTCCGAAACCGATTCTTCCTTCTGTCTTCTCATCCATCGCCCACTATGGCAAGACCGCCAAACAGGGGATCCTCCCCGCAGGAATCCCGATTTCAGGGGTGGCGGGAGATCAACAAGCTGCCCTCTTCGGGCAGGGGGGATGGGGGAAGGGAAGTGCCAAAAATACCTATGGAACCGGCTGTTTTCTCCTTCTGAATACAGGAAAAACGGGGGTTACCTCACGAAATGGTCTTCTGACAACCCTGGCGTGCGGGATGAAAGGGGAGACGGTCTACGCCCTCGAAGGTTCTGTTTTTATCGGCGGGGCGGTGATCCAGTGGCTACGTGATGGCCTCAAGATTTTGTCAAACGCTTCTGAATCAGAGAAGATAGCCCAAAAAACCGGTGACACGGGTGGACTTTATTTCGTCCCTGCCTTTGTTGGATTAGGGGCCCCTTATTGGGAACCCTCTGCGAGAGGGGCGATCTTTGGGCTCACGCGGGGTACAGAAAGGCACCATCTCGTCCGTGCCGCCTTAGAGTCGATCGCCTATCAGACGAAGGACCTCATTGACGCGATGGAAAAGGACGCGGCGATTCCGATCCGCCGGCTCCTCGTCGATGGGGGGGCGACCCAGAACCGGTTTTTGATGCAGTTCCAAGCCGATCTTCTTCAGAAAGAGATGATTGTGCCGCGGATGAGGCATCTCACCGCACGCGGGGCCGCATTTTTGGCAGGTGTCGGGGTTGGGTTTTGGAAAGATGAAAAAGAACTTGAGAAGCTCCTCGGTGAAAAGGAAAATTACCAGCCCCGGATGAAGAAAGAAAAAGCGCAACGTCTTTACGTCGGTTGGAGACGGGCCGTTACAGCCCTCCTTTCGCACGCATGCCTCTGAAAAAACGGTTCTTAATCATCGCTCACCGAGGTGCCTCCGGCACCCATCCCGAAAACACCTTCGCTGCGTTTCGGCAGGCGATTCACCTCGGCGTAGACTTCATTGAGACCGACATCCGACTGACGAAAGACGGTTACCCTGTCGTTTTTCATGACAAGACCCTGAGGCGGACAACAAAAGGGAAGGGGTCTCTCCACGAAAAAACTCTCGATGAACTCTCCATGCTTGAGGTGGGAAGTTGGTTTCATCCCTTTTTTTCGAACGAAAAAATTCCCACGTTAACAGCCCTTCTTCAATCAATCTCCCATAAGACAGGGCTTCTCTTGGAACTTAAGCCGGATCGGGGGAATGAAAAGGTTTTGGCAGAGGCCGTCCTTCAAACCCTTCAAAAAGCTCCTCAACACCGAAAAACAATCATTCTCGGCTCCAGTGACCCTTCCATCCTTAAAGCTCTTCTCAAAAAAAAAGAGAGCTCCTCCTCTCTTGCGCTCATTTTTAAAAAAAGGGCCAGAAAATCGCTTCTTTGGGCCCTCAAAATGGGTCTCCCCGCACTTTGTCCTGCCAAAAAGGTCTGCACCAGAACCTTTCTACGGGAAGCACACAGCCATGGACTGAAGGTGTATGTCTGGGTCGCAAACAAGAAAAGAGAAATCAGAAGATTCGCTCAAATGGGTGTAGATGGAATCATGACGGATTACCCGGAGCGTTGTTCTGCTCTTTTTTCTCCTTTACAGAGTTAACATAATATACATTATAGGACGTTACCCCTTTGGCCAAAGGAAACTCCAAAAGCTGCTTTTTAGGAGTCTGAAACGGGGTTTATTCGAGGTTTAGTTTCTTGCGGGCCGCTTTGAGATTCCGCTTCATGACAAAGCGGGCCATGGCATCCTGCTCAGATTCCACGGCATTCTGGAGGGCTTTTAGGATG